>CAXMOD010000198.1:0-4906 GCA_964194905.1 uncultured Desulfobacterales bacterium
GTTCGGCATCGCGGGCGCGCTCGCGTTTCGTTTCGCGACCTTCTCGTTCGGCTCCGCGCTGCTGACGGCTGGCGCGACCATCGGAGCCGGCTTCCTCGCCGAGGTCTTCACCTACACGCGCGTGAAGCACATCCTGGCCCCGGTGCGCGCCTGGCTGGCGTGGGAGATCGAGGACGCAGGCGAGCGGGGCCTCCTGGTACGCCGTGTGTCGCTCGGCACGCGTCTGTTCATCGCCACCGCGGGCTTCGTTGCGGTCAGTGCGGTGTTCAGCATCGGGTTCCTGCATGCTCGTTCGGAACGCATCGTCGACGAATTCACCGCTTTGCAGGAGAACGCGGTCCTGCAGCGCATCTCGCGCCGAGTGGAGATGGGTGAGAATCCGCTGGTGAGCGCGGCCGAGGCGGCGGCGGCCGGCGGCCTTTCTCTGCGCTTCACGATCCTCGATCGGCGCAGCGGCGAGGTCGTGGGCGGGGACACCGAGGCCCTGCACTCCGAGGAGCGGGAATTGATCCGGCGTGCATCGGGCATGTCCGGCGACAGCCGCAACCTGCCCACCCTCTCGGCCTGGGCCTGGACGGCCTTGCCCGACGGCGAGCGCGTCCTGGTGGCGGCAGCGCCTCCCGCCGCCACCTCGGCCGGCTCGCGCGACGGCCTCTTCCTGGCGCTCTCGGTGCTCTGGATCGCCATTGCGACGCTGCTGGCGCGCAGCCTGGCGGGTGACCTGGGCGCCGATACGCGGGCGCTTCAGGAGGGCATCGCGCGCATCGCCGCAGGCGACCTGCGACGCACCTGGACGTTCGAGTCCGAAGACGAGCTCGGCGAGCTGGGCCGCGCCGTGGACAGCATGGCCACGCGACTGCGGGCGACCCTCTCCGGGGTGGACCAGGCGGCCGACCGGGTGGAGGAGGCGTCCTCGGCGATCGATTCGGCGACCGCGAGCGTAGTAGATGCGAGCCGTGACCAGGGCGTCGGCGTGCAGGAGGTCTCGGCCGCGTTGGGCGAGGTCAACCAGGCCGTCGAGGCGCTGAGCGAGTCGGGGAACGTGCTCGGCCAGGTGGTGGAGCGGTCGTCCGAGTCTGTGCGCGAAGTGGCTGCGACGGGCACACAGGTGGGGCAGAGCGGCGGGCAGCTCCAGAGCCGCCTCGAGAGTGTGGCGAGCGCCATCGAGGAGCTGACCGCCAGCATCAGCGAGGTGGCCGAGAGTACGAGCACCCTCGCCGAGGCCTCGGAGGAGACCTCGGGCGGCATCGAGGCCCTGGCTGCTTCGCTCGAGGAGATCCAGGGCGACGCGATCCGGTCCGCCGAGGAATCGGCGCGGGTGAGCGACCTGTCCGAGCGTGGGCGGCAGCGCGTGGAGGAGACGATTCGGGGGATGCACGACATTCGCTCGGCCACCGAGGCGGCGGAGACCGTCGTGGAGGGTCTGGGGCGAAGGGTCGCCGAGATCGTGGAGAGCCTGGACCTGATCGACGACGTGGCCGAGGAGACCAACCTGCTGGCCCTGAACGCGGCCATCATCGCGGCGCAGGCCGGTGAGCACGGTCGCCCGTTCGCGGTAGTGGCAGACGAGATCAAGGCCCTCGCCGACAGCGTCCTGGCACGCACCAAGGAGATCGCCGACGTCGTGCGCGGCCTCGAGTCCGAATCGCAACGTACCGCGGGCGCAATCCAGAGCGGGTCCCAGCACGTGAACACCGGCGTGGAGCTCTCGGCCGAGGCGGGGGCCGCCCTCGAGGAGATCACCGAGGCTGCGCGCGCGAGCGGCGAGCGCAGCGCGCGCACCGTGGAGGCCGTGCGCAGCCAATCCCACGCCGCCACGCGCATGGCCGAGCTGATGGAGAGGGTGGCGGGAGGCGCAACGGAGATCCGCCAGGCCCTCGCGGAGCAGAGCACCAACACCCAGCACGTCTTCGCGAGTACCGAGGACATGAACGGGGTAGCCCGGCAGCTGAGTGCGGCCACCGAGGAGCTGCATCGCGGAGCGGGTCAGCTGGACGAGAACGTGCAGCAGGTGCAGTCGACCGCCGGGTCGCTCAAGGGCGCGCTGGAGGGACAGACCGAGGCCTGCCGCCGCTCGGACGCCGTGCTGGAGCGGGTGGCGGAGCGCACCCACGGCAACGAGGCCTCGGCCGCCCGGCTGGACTCCGCGTCGGTCGGCCTGCGCCGCGCCGCAGAGGCGCTGCGCGAAGAGATGCGCCGCTTCCGCCTATAGCGGCATGGTCACCCCCATGGCATCCAGGAAATTCCTCTGGGCGGGCTACGGCGCCTCCGGCAAAGATTCGATATCCAACCCAGGACTGGCGGAGCGTCGGTCCGGAGGGGGTGTTTCCGAGTGAGCCCGAGATCCCAGCGGGTGCTGATCGGGATGGGATGCGCGGGCTTGGCGGCTGCGCTTCTGCTGCCGGCCTGCGCGAGCCGGCTGCCGGGCCCTGCACCTCGCCTCGCTCGCGTCGACGGTCTGGTGCGTCACCTCCACGCCGAGGTGCCGTTCCTCGGGTTGGTGACGGGCATGCGTCCGGCCCCGGCCGGGGGCGTGCTGGCCGCAGGACCGGGGGGAGCGGTGCGGGTGGACAGCGCCGGCGGCGTGGAGCACCTGGCCAGCGCCCCGTCACGCGAGCCGTCGGAGGTGGAGCCCCTGGCCCTCGGCGAACGTGTCGCGCTGGTGGGCCGCGGCTCCGACGGCAGCCTGACCCTCTTCGACTCCGGCGGTCGCGCCCGGGCGCACGCGCCGCGTGGCACCCACGACCTCACCGGCGGTGATCTCGACGGTGATGGGCGGTTGGATCTGGTGGCGGGCCTCCCCAAGCGAGAGGGTCTGCGACGGATGGACCCGCAAGGCCGGGCGCGCTGGACGCGCAGTGCGGTGGACCCGTGGGAGATCGAGCTCGCAGATCTGGACGGCGATGGTTCCCCGGAGATCGTCCACAGCAATCGCCAGGGCGCCTTCGTGGTGCGCGATGCCGAAGGCCGCGTGCTCCACAGCTTCGAGACCCAGTCCATGGCGCGCCATTTTGCGGTGATCGACTGGCCCGACGGGAGCGCCCACATCCTTCAGCGCAGCAGAGGTGCCATCGACCTGTACACGCCCGAAGGGGAGGCCGTCGTGCACCTCGAGACGCGCGTGTCCAACGACCACGGTCCCGTGGACGTCGTGGCCTTCGACCCGCGTGGCGACGGCGAGCGTTGGTTGGCGGTGCTCGACCGCCTGTACGCCGACGCGCCGTCGGTGCTCTCGGTGTTCGATGCCAACGGGCGCCGCGTGCACGAGGAGGTCTTCCTCCAGCGCTGCGCCTCGGTGGGTGCACTCGACGGCATGCATCTGCTGGTGGGCTGTGACGGGCGTATCTGGCGCTTCGAGGTCGGCCGCGTCGACGCGCAGGCGATCCTCTCGGTGGCGCAAGTACGCAGCTCGGGCAACGCGTTCGGTCCGCTGCACTTCGGGGATTCCCCGGCCCGCGTGCGGAGCATGAGCACCCTCCTGCCGGGCCACGTCTGCCGGCTCGAGGCCTGCGAGACCAGCTACCTCGAGGTGGATGGGCGCCACTACTTGATGGCGCCCGAGTTCGACGACGCGGGGCTCTCGCGTGTGGCGCTGGTGGCGCTGCCCGAGCCCCTCGACTCGTACGACGAGACCCGCGAAGCGTGGCGGGTCCTGGTGGGCCTGGTCTCCGACCGCCACGGTCGTCCCGAACGCGGGGCGCGCCGTTTCCCGAGCGCGCGGGCAGTAGACGCCACACAGGCGCACGCCGGCTGGCGCGCCTTCGACACTCACCGTTGGCAGGGCGGGGCCGTCGAGGTCGAGCTGGGTGTGGCGACCCTGGATGACGAGGGCCCGCTTCAGTACGTGGCTTACGCCAGCTTCAGCCGCCCCGGCGCCGCGAGCCCCGGCCGCTGAGCCAAAGACCCAGGGCCCCACCGGCCCGCGTGGTCGGTTAGGATGAGCCGGTGCACAGGGCCGTCATCATCGTGCCGTGCTTCAACGAGGCGGGGCGCATCCCGGTCGGGGCATTCCGGTCCTTCCTGGCCGACTCCAAGTCCGTCGATTTCGTGCTGGTGGACGACGGCAGCACGGATGGGACCCGCGAGCGTCTGGAGGAGATTCGCGCCGGCGCGGAGGAGCGCGTGCAAGTGCTCGTGCTGCCGCACAACACCGGCAAGGCCGAGGCCGTGCGCCGGGGCATCCGCGTGGCCCTCCAGGACGACGTCGACATGGTGGGCTACTGGGACGCCGACCTGGCCACACCGCTCGACGCGATCGGGCGCCTGTGCGCGCTGCTGGATGCGGATCCACGTCTCGAGATCGTCCTCGGTTCGCGCGTGAACCTGCTCGGCCGGCGCATTCGCCGCAACCCTTGGCGCCATTACCTCGGGCGCGTATTCGCCACCGTCGTCTCCTCCGTGCTGGGCATCTCGGTCTACGACACCCAGTGCGGAGCCAAGGTGTTCCGGGCGACCGACGACGTGCGTATTCTGTTCGAGACGCCGTTCGAGACGCGTTGGCTCTTCGACGTGGAGATTCTGGCGCGTCTCCTGCGCCTGCGGCGCGAGAGCGGGGGACCGTCGGTGACCGAGGTGGTGGCCGAGTACCCGCTGGAGGAATGGGTGGACGTGCACGGATCCAAGGTGCGCCCCCAGGACTTCGCCGCGGCCATCGTCGGGCTGTGGCGTATCCGCCGCCGCTACCTCGTCTAGGGTCAGCCTCCTAGGCCCGGAGTTCCTTCTCCAGGGCGAGGCGTCCGTAGCGCCCCACCAGGCTCGCCACGAGCACGGCCAGGTAGAGCTGGCCGATGACCGCCTCCAGATAGGAGAGAGTGCGCACGATGGGGTGCACCGGCGTCACGTCTCCGTAGCCGAGCGTCGTGAGGGTCACGAAGCTGTAGTAGAGGAACTGCGCCGCCGCGTCCTG
>CAXMOD010000199.1:0-20952 GCA_964194905.1 uncultured Desulfobacterales bacterium
TGGCGGTGCGCCCGACAGGCGATGCAGACGACGCGTGTCGCCGAGCGCCCCGCGTGCACTCGCCGCGTCGAGTACCACCACGTCGAAGGTCCCGAACGGGAGCGCCAATGCGTCCTCCACGTCTTCGGCCCACGCCACGTCCACGCTGGGTGCGTCAGCGACCACGCCGCAGCCGAAATCGTCGCCGCGCCCGATCCACACCACCGAACGAATGCCTGTCATCGCTCCTTCGTCACCTCCCGGCGCGCCTCTGTGCAAGGGGCGTGCCCGGGCTCGGGGAGGTGCGAGGACGCACGAGACGTCGCGCGGGACCCGCGTTGTGGCTGCCGGTTCACGGTGAGATGGCGAACGCGCGGGACGTGTCGCGACGGCGTCGTGTCGCGTCGCGCCGGAACGACAGCCCGCGCTGGTCTCTGCTTCGTGCCGAGCTCAGTCGCTACGCGGCCGACGCCGGCGGCGGGCGAAGACCGCGACGGCACCGGCCAACCCAAGTGCTGCGAGCGACGGCTCGGGCACGCTCCACTCGCCCACGACGAGCGTGCTGAAGGGGGGCTCGCCGCCGTCGAAGATCGTCAGCCGGAGCTGGGCGCCGGTCACCGTCGGCCCGGGGATGTCGGGGAAGACCAGGCCCGCGAAGTGGATTCCGTGGTGGATCAGCTCGTCGGCAGGCTCGAAGAACGAGAGGCTCCAGCCGATGAGGAAGGGCGCGTTCGCAGTGCGGGAAGCGCCGGGATTCTGCCCGGCCAGCAGCGACTGGCCGTTCTCGTCGGCGAGGAAGCCCGTCTGGGTCAACCCGGGAAAGCCTGCGGAGAACTGGTCCAGCAGGAGCTCCAGCCTCAGTGTGTACTGGCGCGTGTCGGCGGGGACGTAGAAGGCCTGTAGGTGCCTCATGTCGGCCATCATCACCTCCACGTCCACGCTCTGGCCATTCATCCCGGCGCCCAGCAAGGCGCCGGGATCGGCGATCGGGAAGAGCGCATCCCCCGGATAGGAACCGGGCGGGCCGGGATCGGCGATCAGCGAAATCGCCCCGGCGTCCGAAGCGGCGATGAGCGCGACCGAGCCCGCGATCACCAGCGCTCGCAAGGTGCCGAGCCTCATCGGAATGTCTCCTTCCGACCGCTGCCGCCCAAGGTCCGGCGCCGGTCCTCAACCCCTAGGAGTGGCCCTTGACCCCGCCCCGGTGTCGGAGTTTTTCCAGTCGCGGCGCGTGCGCCGGCGGCGGGCGAAGACCGCGGCGGCACCGGCCAACCCAAGTGCTGCGAGCGATGGCTCGGGGATCGCCGTGAAGACGAGCTGGGGATCGAACTGCGTCTCGCCCGGGTTCCAGATTGGGGGGTGGGGATTCAAGCGGGGACACGGTTGAGCGAGCCCTCGGGGCGGCCGATGGTCTCCGGGGAGTCAGGTCGATGTCGGCAAGTCTTCAGCAGGACCCCGGAGCCTTCGCGGATGCGCTGCGCCAACGCGGACGCCGGCGTGCGTCTCTCGTCGGAGCGGGGGAGGGGCTGCGCGCCTCGGAAGCGTGGCTCGAGCCGCTGGCCCGCGAGATCGCGGGCCTCGCCGACTTCGCCCGCCACGAAGCCCTCTTCCTCGAGGTCGGGCGGAGGACCGGTTGCCTCTACACGGCCTCCATTCACGGCACGGCCCGCGGACAGGGTCTGGGCGGGCTTCGCCGCCAGGTCTACACCAGCCTGGGCGAGTTGCTTCGCGACGGGCTGCGCCTCTCGCGCGGCATGACGCGCAAGAACGCACTCGCCGGGCTCTGGTGGGGCGGAGCCAAGGGCGTGATCGCCGGCACAGCAGCCGGGGACCCGGCCTTCCGCCGCACCCTCTACGCGGAGTACGGGGCGTTCGTCTCCAGTCTGCGCGGGCTCTACGTCACGGCCGAAGACGCGGGCACGGCGCCCGAGGACATGGCCGTGGTCCACGCGACGACGCGCTTCGCCGTGTGCGTGCCGCCGGATGTCGGCGGCTCGGGCAACCCGGCCCTCTACACCGCTGCGGGTGTGGTGTGCGCGATGGAAGCCGCCCTCGATGTGCTGGGGCTGGGTGCGCTCGCAGGCAAGCGCGTTGCGATGCAGGGGGCGGGGCAGGTTGGCGCGGCCATGGTCGAGCGGCTGCTGGAGCGAGGCGTCGCCGGGGTGGTGGTGGACGAGATCTCGGCTGAGCGCCGCGAGGAGGTCATGGACCGCTTCGCCGGGCGGTCGGTGGAGGTGCGCGCAGCGATCCCCGGCGAGCCGGGCGTTCTCGCCGAGCCCTGCGATGTACTTGCGCCCAACGCCCTGGGAGGCGTGCTCGGTCCCAAGACGATTCCCCACGTGCGCGCGCGGCTCGTGTGCGGATCCGCCAACAACCAGCTCCAGGACGACGTGCGGGACGGACGCGCGCTTCACGAGCGCGGCGTCGTCTTCGTGCCGGGCATCATCGCCAATCGCATGGGCGTGGTGCACTGCGCCAACGAGCAGTACGGCGCTCCGGCGCCGGACGCTGCGGTGGAGGAGCAACTTTCACGGTCGGCACCGCATGGCATCCACTCGACGGTGCGCAGGGTGCTGGAACGCGCGCGCACCGAGGACCGGCCGCCGGTGGAGGTGGCCGACGTGCTGGCGGACGAGGCGGCCCGCGAGCCCCACCCCCTCTGGCCGGGACGCGGCCGGGCGATCCTGGAGACGTTGCTCGCGGAGCGCTGGGCCGAGCGCTGACGCCGGGCCTGGCCCGTTTGTCTGGTCCCGGCTAACGCCGGGCCCAGAACCGATCGAAGCGGCCGCAGCCGAGCTTGCCGAACTCTGCGCCGGGAACCTTGGTGGCGGGCGGCACGTCGGCGGGCTGGTCGCCGTCGAAGCGCACGTCGACGAGGCCGTCGCCGTCATCGTCCTGGTCCTGCCGGACTATCTGCCCGCCGGAGAAGTACTGGGTGGTGTCCGGCTTTCCGCTGCCGGTGGTGTCCGCGTCGAGCCGCACCAGGGCGTTGCCCTCGTACACGGCGCGCTGATCGGCCTGGCCGTTGCCCGTGGTGTCGTAGAGCTCTTCCACCACCGCGCCGCTGCGCACCACGGAGCGCGAGTCGAGCCGCCCGTCGCCGGTGCTGTCCACGCACTGGGCCGAGACGCCCCCGTCGGAGGCCAGGAAGAGGCGCTTGCTGGGCTTCCTGGCACCGTTCTCGGCCACCTCCTGGATGGTGGGATGGCCATCGGAGTCGAAGTGGGTCAGCACGTCAGCGCGCCCGCGCCCCTGGGTGTCCTGGGCGCGCCTCACGACGCGCGTGCCCTCCACGAAGTCCCACTGGTCGATCTTGCAGTCGCTGTTGGTGTCGCGGCGCTGCTCGATCACGTTGCCCTTCGCTCCGTAGCGCTCGATGAAGTCGGTGCAGCCCCTGCCGCTGGTGTCGTCTTCGAGGCGCACCACCTTCTCGTTCTTGAAGGTGTAGATCCGGTCGGGCTTGCCGTCGCCCGTGCGGTCCTCGCTGCGCTTCGTGACCTGGCCCTTGGCGTTCACTACGAGCCAGGTGTCCACCTTGCCGTCGCCGGTGCTGTCGGACTCCTCGACCGTCCCACCGCTCTTGTCCGCGACGCTGCGCCGGTCGATGCTGCCGTCGAAGTCCGTGTCCTCTTCCTGGCGAGTGACCTTGCCGCCCCGGTAGTAGGCGATGACGTCGGCGGTCCCGTCGGCGTTCTGGTCCTTCTCCACGCGGACGATCTGGCCGTTCTCCAGGTAGGTCAGCGTTTCGCGGCGCCCGTCCTTGTCCGAGTCGGCCTCGATGCGCTGGGGCTTCTCGTCCGGGCCGAAGTGGGTGACCACGTCCATGCGGCCGTCGAGGTCCTCGTCCTCGGCCTGCTGCACCTTGCGGCCGTCGGCGTACTCCACGAGCACGTCGGTCCTTCCGTCGGCGTCCGCGTCGAGCTCGGAGCGGGTCGCGACGCCGGCCTCGTACAGCGTCACCAGCTCGTAACGGCCGTCGAAGTCGCCGTCGATCTCGTCGCGCACGAGCACGCCGGCCTCGTAGATCTTCACGGCGTCGTACTCGCCGTCGTGGTTGGTGTCCACCTGCTCCCGGACCGGGCGGCCCTCCGAGTCGAGGCTGACCAGCGCATCCACCTTGCCGTCGGCGTTGGTGTCTCGCTCCTGGCGCGCCTCGCGGCCCCCCTCGAAGACCACGACCGAGTCGAAGCTCCCGTCCCCGGTCGAGTCCTGCTCCTGGCGCACCTGGACGCCGTTCTCGAAGTGGAGGCTCACGTCGAAGTCGCCGTCGCCGTCGGAGTCGCGCTCCTCGCGCACCCGCGCCCCGTTCGCGTACGCGACGCGCAGGTCGAGCTTGCCGTCGCCGTCGGAGTCGCGCTCCTCCTTGGCCACGCTGCCGTCGGCGGCCAGGCTGCCCTTCAGGTCGAGCTTCCCGTCGAAGTCGGTGTCTTCCTCGAACCGCTCGGGGCTCCCTTCGGCGAAGATCACCCAGCGGTCGGGCTTACCGTCGAAGTTCTTGTCTTCTTTCATGTTCTGGGTGACGCCCTGGGCGTCGTTGGCGCGCCAGGTATCGGGCTGCCCATCGGCGTTCGTGTCCTTGTAGACGCGGGCTTCCTTCTCCGTCTTCACGTTCAGGGTGACCCAGGTGTCCACCTTGCCGTCGCCCGTCGTGTCCTGCTCCTGCTTCTCGAGCTTGCCGTCGGGGTCGTAGAAGTTGACCAGGTCGGGCCTGCCGTCGCCGGTTTCGTCGATCTCCACCCTCGCCAGCTGTCCGCCGTCTCCGTAGATCTCGCGGCGGTCCGGCTTTTCGCTCTTGCGGCGGTTGACGGTGCGGCTCACGAGTTCGCCGTCGCGGCGCTCGGCCTGGACTTCGAAGAAGCCGTCGTAGTCTTCGTCCAGACTCTCGAAGCGCACGTTGCCGGCGGTGTCGAAGGTGTAGACGCCGTCGATCTTGCCGTCGGCGTTCTTGTCCTCCTGCTGCTTGTGCTTCACGCCCTCGCGGTACTCGATGTAGGTATCGGGCTTCCCATCGCCGTTGGTGTCGGCCTCGCTGCGCAGCGCGACGTCGCCGTCGTAGTAGGTGATCACGTCCGGCTTGGCGTCGCCGTCCGTGTCTTCGTTCTCGCGCACTCGCCGGTCGTTCTCGTAGGTGCGCGTCAGATCCAGGCGTCCGTCTTCCTTGGTGTCGATCTCCTCGCGCTCGCGGCCGCCCTGGGGATCGAACCAGGCGATGAAATCCGGCCTCCCGTCGGCGTCCTTGTCTCGCACCTGCTTGCGCTCGCGGCCGTTCTCGTAGGTCGAGACCGTGTCGAGCCGGTTGTCGCCGGTGGAGTCCGCCTCGCGCCGGGCGATCGTGTCGCCTGCGTACCGCGTGCGCACCTCGGCGAAGCCGTCCTGGTCCGGGTCCTCCTCCACCAGGGCCTTCTTGCCGGCCTCGTAGTGGATGGTGACGTCGAAGGTCCCGTCGCCGCTCGTGTCCTGTTGCTCGCGTCGCTTGCTGCCGTCGGCGTTGAACTCGGCGCGCAGGTCCACTTTGCCGTCGCCGTTGCGGTCGTCCTCGACCACGGCGATCTCGCCGTTCTGGTAGCGCACCCACCGGTCGAGCCGACCGTTCAGGTTGGTGTCCTCCTGGGAGTCCACCGGGACGCCGGCGTCGAAGGTGATGGTCGCGTCGACCTTGCCGTCGGCGTTGCGGTCCTCGCGCTGGAGCGCGGGCTTGCCCTCGCGAAATTCGATCCACTCGTTCGGCTTCCCGTCGCCCTTGGTGTCCCGCTCCTGCTTGGCCGGCTGGCCGGCGGCGTCGAACTCCATCCACAGGTCGATCTTCCCGTCGTGGCGCGTGTCGCGCTCGGCGCGGGCCGGCTTGCCCGCCTGGTAGTAGATGTACTCGTCGTACTGGCCGTCGCCGTTGGTGTCGGCGTGCTTCTCCTTGAGCTTCTCGTTGTCGTCGTAGAGGAGCACCACGGGAGGCGTCGCCGTCGCCGCCAGAGGAGCGATCACGACGGCGGCCGCGATGACGAACCCGCGCCCGTATCGCGTCGGGCGTCTAGTTGACACCCGAAGCCAGCGGGTTGCGGAAGGTGCCGACGATGGGCGCACCCGCCAGGCAGCGCACACGATCGCTCATGGGCGGGAAGGGAGCGGCGCTACGCAGCGCATCCATGGCGCTCTTGCCGAGTCGGGAGTCGCCGCCGGGGATCAGCTCCACGGTGCGGGCCGAGCCGGCCGCGTCGAGCTGGAAGCGCAGGCGGACTTGCTGGTTGCTGGACACGTCCGGGGGCAGCACCCAGCGCGCGTACATGCGGCGCTCGATGGCGGTCCAGTACTCCTTCACCTCGGGCCGTTGGAAGCAGTCGGCGAACGACACGCCGCCCTGGCCCGTGCCGCCGCTGCCCTCCATCAGGCCCTCGCCGACGTTGGTGTTCACGTTTGCGAGGCGCGGGCCCGCGACCGAGCCGAGCACGTCGCGGTTGCTGGCAATGCCCTCGCGCACCGAGCTGCCATCGCCCTGGCGCTCCAGGCTGCCCACGCCGATCGTGTCGCCCACCCGCGTCACCTGGCGGGGACCCACGGACGGGCCGGACGGGGCGTCGATCTCGCGCGGGCCGCGCAGCGCCGGGCCGGCGGCCGCCTCCACGTCCACGCGCTGGGTCGTGGCTGCAGGGCCCACCGAATGCACGGTAGCCACCTTCTCCACGCTGACGGCGGAGCGGCTCACCTGCCGCGGGGCCGCAACCGGGTTGACGTGGTTCATGTCGATGCGCTGGGCGGCCACCTGGGGCACGGCGCGGGCCACCACCCGGGGGTTCACCACCTGCGGACGCACGGCCTGGGCCTGGGGCTTGAAGACGGGGGAGCGCCGCTCGGCCAGGACGCGGCGGGCGGGCGCCGGGTCGTTCTTCTCGGCCTGCTGCTCGTTGAGGATCTTCACCTCGATCAGCTTCTCCTCGATCTCATGGGGGCCGAACAGGGCCCACAGCAGCAGGCCGCCGAAGATCGAGGCGTGGATGAGCAGGGAGAGGAGGCTCGTCCACCAGCGGCGGCGGGCGTCGTCCGGCTCCGGGAAGGTGATCCCGGGGAACTCGATCGCCCCGGCGCCGGCGGCCGCGGGCGTCGCATGGAGCCGAACCCCCACGCGATAGGCGCGCATGGGCCGCGCGCGCTTCCGGCGGCGGCGAACCACCAGGGTCTCTTCAGCGCCGATTTCCACTCAGGCTCCGATCTGGCTGGTCCGGACGGTGTTCCGGATGGCTGTCTCGGGTCTCGCCCCGTTCACCCCCGAGCTGCCAGGCGCTTGCCTGCGCGTGTGCCCGCAAGGTGCGTTGCAATGGCCCGCCACGGCGGCTCCACTTCGCCCGTGCTTCGCTTTCATGGATCCTACGTCGAACGGTTGGACGCATGTCGGAGTGCAGGGATTCGAGGACCTCACCGCGTCTAAAACCCCGCCCCAGGAGGGAAAAACGTAAGTGAGGGGGTCGAGGGTGTCAACGTGTTCAGTTACCTTTGTGCGTTCGTTCGGGGGCGGCTCACGTACCGCATAGGGAAGGGCCAAGGAGGAGAGCCAACGTGGATTCCATCGATCTGTTCACGATGGCCCAGACGGCGTGGCACACGGTCTACCCGCTGGGCATCGCGTCCATCGTCTGTCTCGGCATCGTGATCGAGCGCACCCTTCGCTACCGCGGCCTCGACAGAGCCACGACCCAGCTCACCCGCGAGGTCGTGGACGCACTGGTGAGGCGTGACGTGGCCACCGTACGCTCGCTCTGCGAGCAGTCCAGGACCCCCGCCGCCAAGATCTTCCTGGACGGCCTGCGCTGGAAGAACATCGCGCTCGAGGACCTCGACCGCGTGCTCGCCACCGCGCGCCAGGAATCCGTGCACGACCTGCGCCGCGGACTGTGGGTGCTCGGCACGACGGGCTCGCTGGCACCCTACGTCGGCCTGCTCGGCACCGTGATCGGCATCCTGGGGTCGTTCCAGGCCATGGCCCAGGAAGGAGCCGGCGGCTTTGCGGTGGTGGCGGCCGGCATCTCGGCCGCTCTGGTGGCCACGGCCGTCGGCCTGTTCGTAGCCATCCTGGCGCTGTTCGCGTTCAACGCGCTCTCGGTGCGGGTGACCAACATCGCCAACGTGGTGGCCCGCTCCTGCGAGCGCTTCGTACAGGCGCTGCTCTACGTGGAGTCAGCCTCCACGGCCGGCTCGGGCCCGCCGCCCGCGACCGCGCCCAGCTCGGAGGTGCCCGGTGCCCAGCCTCAACACGCATAGCAGCGAAGACCTGGCCGACGATGGAATCATCGCCGAGATCAACATCACCCCGCTGACGGACGTCTTCCTCGTCCTGCTGATCATCTTCATGGTGACCACGTCGGTGATCGCGAACCAGGGCAAGGAAGTGAACCTGCCCGAGGCGGTGGAGGCCTCGACCACGCCCCAGGGCGTGGCAGTCACCATCACCGAGAGCGGCGAGATCCAGGTGGACGGCGTGACGGTCAGCGCAAAGCAGCTTCCGGCCGTGATGAAAGCGAAGCTCGACCAGGCCCCCGCCGACGGCAAGATGGTGATCCTGCGCGGCGACCGCAAGGTGATCCTGGGCACGGCAGTCAACGTCCTCGACATCGCGCAGCAAGCCGGCGCCAAGGGCTTCGCGCTGGCCACCCGCCCCCCCCGCGGCGGCTAGCCGGCTGAGTGGATGCCCTCAGGCTCAGCCGCGCTGGCGGCGGGCCCAGGCGAGTACGCCGGCGATCAGGAAGAGTTCGGGCAGGAGCAGGCCCACGCCGTAGAACATCGTCAGGGTCTCCTGGGGTGTGATCGGCGACTGGATGTTGGTGAGCGCGTTGGGCCGGCGCGTCAGCCGGGCGTCCTCGCGCTCCGCGACCCAGCCCACGCTGTTCATCACCAGGTCCAGGTTGTAGAGCGCGCGCAGGTAGGCGTTGGAGGCGAGCCCGCTGTCACCGAAGACGACGATTCGCGCCTCGGCGTCTTCGCCTCGCGGGTAGAGACCCGTGGCCACGAGCGGGAAGCGGCTGTCGGGCTGCCCGCCGCGGTCGCGCGGCGCGAGCCCGCGGTCGATCGCCGCCAGGTCTCGTGACAGCCACGCGCGGTTGCTCGAGAACACGATCGATTCCAGGCGGTCCTCGGGGCGCGGCTTCGCCGCGGCGCGCACCGGTCGCGTCCTCAGGAAGAAGGTCATGCGGTTGGCGTCGAGCGGCTTCGTGATGGGGTGGTCGGTGTAGGCGAAGGCGAGCGGATTCACGCCCGGCGCATCGCCCTCCACGGGCCCCGACGCGGGATCCACCACCGCTGCGTCGGGGGACTCGAACCCGTAGTCCTCGAGCAGGTCGAGGAGCCCTCCGTCGCGGCCCGGGTCGAGGAATGCCACCAGTCCGCCACCCCTCCCCAGGTACTCGCGGATGCGCTCGACGCTGTCGGAGCGCAGCGGCCGCTCGGGTGCCAACACGAGCAGGGCGGCGGCGTCGGCGGGGATCTCCTGGGTCGCTGCCAGCACCAGGTCGCGCAGGCGGTAGCCCTGGGTCTGGAGGGCGGCGGCCAGGCCGGAGTAGCCGAGCGCATCGCCGCGCAGCAGGTCGCCCTCGCCGGCGCCCCGCGAGAAGTAGACGACGGCGCGGCGCTCGCGGCGCCGCAGCCGCTCCAAGGCTTCCCAGATCGTGCCCTCCGCGGGGCGTCCCACCACCTCGGCGCGCCCGCCCGACTCGACCACCACCGTGTTCGACGACGCCACACCCAACGCGTCGGCTTCGTCCGCAGCCTCGTCGAGCACGCGCTCGTGGACGGTCATCTTTCCATCGGCGGCGAAGGCGCGCAGCAGCAGGCGCGAGCCGCGCACGCGCGGGTCTTCGGGGTCGAAGTAGAGCGTGGCGGTGAGGTCGTCCGGCAGTGCCGCGAGCACGCTCTGACTGGCGGGTGAGAGCACGTAGCGCTGGTCCAGCGTCCAGTCGGCGACGAAACCGAGGCGCGTGGCACCGCGCTCCAACGCCACCGCGAGCAGGACCAGTCCCGCGAGCTGGAGACCACGTCGAAGCAGGAGCCCGCGGGCCACCGGCGTGCCGAGGCCACGGGTCATGCGCTGCGCCGCGACGATCGCCGCCGCCGCCAGAGCCAGCGTGCCCGCCACGAGGTTGATCCGGCCGAAGAGCCCCGATTCGCCGGTGGCGTAGTAGGAGCCCACGCCGAAGGCGATCGCGATCAGCCCTGCACGCCACAGGCCCGACACTCAGCGCACCCGTTCCAGGTCGAGAGAGAGGCGCACCAGCCCGAAGCAGATCAGCGCCAACGCAGCGAAGTAGACCAGGTCCGCGCCGATGATCAGGCCCTCCGCGAAGCCGCCGAAGCGCGGGTGCAGCGAGATGGCGTCGAGGAAGCCGGCCACCCCGGGTCGTTCGCGCAGGAAGGCCGTGGCCCAGCTGAAATCGTAGAGGGTGAAGGCGATGGCGTAGGCGGAGACTGCGGCCACCAGCTGGCTGCGCGTAAAGGCCGAGCACACCAGACCCACCGCGGCGATGCCGAGGCCCAGTACCAGGAGGCCTGTGTAGACCGCCAGCAGGTGCCGCAGCCCGAGACCGGCGCGCACGATGGAGGTGGCGGGGTAGACGAAGGAGACAGCCAGCATCAGGCCGACGAAGGCGAACGTGACGAAGAACTTCCCAGCCACGATCTGGTTGGGCGTGAGCAGGGTGGTGGTGAGGAGCTCGTCGGTGCCCCGTGCGCGTTCCTCGGCGAAGACGCGCATGGTCACCAGCGGCACGAGCCCAATCAGCATCAGCGCGAGCTGCTCCATCACCGGCAGGAAGACGAGGGTGCGCAGGTTGATGTAGTCGGCGACGGTGTCGGTCTCGAAGCCGCCCATGGTCGAGCTCGCCCACACGAAGAGCGTCTGGTTGTAGATGCGCAGGTGATCGAAGAACACCAGCGCCGTCACGAGGCCGACCATCGTGAGCGTGAGGTACGCGACCGGCGACGCGAAGAGCACCGCGATCTCCTTGCGGATCAACGCGCGCAGGGGCGTCACGGCTGCACCTCTCCCGCACGCTCGGCCGGGTCGGGGCGGAAGAGATCCAGGGGCGACGGGCCGCCCAGCACCTGCTCGGCCGGCCCCAGCGCCACCAGGCGCCCCTGGCGCAGCACGGCCACCCGGTCGGCGAGGGCGCGCGCCTCGGTCAGGTCGTGGGTGCACAGGATCAGGGTGCGCCGGCCACGGGCTCGCGCCAGGACGTTGCGGACCTCTTCCTGCTGGAGCGGGTCGAGGCCGCTGGTGGGCTCGTCGACGATCAGGAGCTGCGGATCGTGGAGGAAACCCTGGGCCAGGGAGACCCGCTGCTGGTAGCCCTTGGAGAGGTTTCCGACCACGCGGTGTGCCACGTCCTCCAGGAAGAAATCGGCGAGGGTGCGCTCCACCGCTTCTTCGAGGGCGGGGCCCGAGAGCCCGCGCGCGCCCCCTGCGAAGCGAAGGAACGAGCGCACGCCGAGCTCCGGGTAGAGTCGGCTCGTTTCGGGCACGTAGCCCGTGCGTCGGTGCACCGCATCCGGGTGCGTGACGGGTGAGAAGCCGTCCACGCTCACCGAGCCGGAGGTCGGAACCAGGTATCCGGTCACCAGGCGGATGAAGGTGGTCTTGCCCGCACCGTTGGCGCCGAGCAGGCCGAAGCTCTCCCCGGGGCGGATCGCGAGGTCTAGGGCGTCGAGCGCCACGCGCTCGCCGAACCGGCGCACCACCTGCTCCGCGTCGACGCGACAGCCGCGTTCGTCCCCGCTCATCGCCACCTCGATCTCGACTTCGGAGGAGTGGGATGCGCCGGGGCGCCTTGCCGTTCCCCTCTCCGAGTGACACCATCCGGTCCGCCATGGCCGATCCGCATTACCGTCCCTACAGCAGCTCGTGCCCTCGCTGCCACCACCTGCTCGACCTGGCGGCCGTTCGCGAGGGCGACACCTGGTACTGCAACGCCGCCTGCGCCCAGGGTCGGCCCGGCGCCGGGCCCGAGCGCGGCGTGTCCGCGAGCAGTCTGACGAATCGCCCCCAACGCTTCCATCGCCGCCGGCACCCCATGGAACTCCGGGTCACCGCGCGGGACTGAGCCGGCCGGGCGGCCGACGCTTCCCGTCCTCATGACATCATAGACCCGCGAGCGCCTCGAAGTATTTCGGCCAGGACTTGCTGACCACGTCGGGGTCCCGGATCACGACGCCCGGCACGCGCAGCCCCGCAAGGGCGAGCGCCATCGCCATGCGGTGGTCATCCCAGGTTTCCAAGGTGGCGCCGCGCAGCTCTCCGGGCTGGACGACCAGCCCGTCCCCGGCGGCCTGGGCGTCGCAGCCCAGCTTGCGCAGCTCCTTCTCGAGCGCGTCGAGGCGGTTGCTCTCCTTGATGCGCAGATGGGCGACGTTGCGGATGCGCGTGGGTCCCTTCGCGAAGGCCGCCACGACCGCGAGCGCCACCACCGCGTCCGGCATCGCGTTCATGTCGACGTCCACGCCGCGCAGCCCATCGGCCGGGCCGCGGACCTCGATGGCGTCGCGGTCGGCGGTAACACCGCAGCCCATGCGCTCGAGCACGCTCACGAGGCCGACGTCGGCCTGGACCGAGGAGGAGCCCAGGCCGGGTACGCGCACCCGCCCACCCAGGATGGCCGCGGCGCAGAAGAAGTAGGCGGCCGTCGAGGCGTCGGGCTCCACCGTGAACTCGCGCCCCGTGTAGCCGCGTCCGGCGCGCACGCGCAGGGTCGTCTCGCCGTCCCAGTCCGCGTCGGCGCCGAAGGCGCGCATCACGTTGAGGGTCACGTCCACGTAGGGGCGCGAGACGAGCGCTCCCTCCACCAGCTGTAGCTCCACGTCGCGCGCTGCGTACGGAGCGGACAGGAGCAGCGCCGAGACGGTCTGGCTCGAGCGCCGCGCGTCCACCGCCGCGACGCCTCCGGCGAGCCCGCCGCCGCGCACGTGGGCCGGAAGGCAGCCGCCCGCTCCGACCGCCTCCACCTCCGCGCCGAGCCTCCCCAGCGCGTCGGTCAGGTCGCCCACGGGTCGCTCGCGCAGTCGCGCCGTACCGTCCACCAGGCTCGGCCCGGGAGCCAGGCAGGCCAGGGCCGTCACGAAGCGCGCCGCGGTGCCCGAGGCCTCCACCCAGAGCGTCTCGCGGGGCGCTGCGAGCCGTCCTCCGGTGCCGACGATGCGCCAGGTCTCCTCGCCCAGCGGATCGACGGACGCGCCCAGCGCCACCGCCGCCTGGCGCATGACGTGGATGTCGTCGCTCTCGAGCAGGTGCGCGACGCGGCTCTCGCCCTCGGCGAGAGCCGCTACCAGCACGGCGCGGTTGGAGATGCTCTTGCTCCCCGGGAGCGCGACATCGGCGTCGAGCGGTCCGCGCGGTTCGATCGCGAGCTCGCGGCTCACCGGGGCTCGGCGTCCGTCATGGCCGCCCAACCTAGCAACATTGACACCCCGGGGGCGCTCCGGCACATTCCGGTCCGGCTCGCGGGCCTGAAACCAATTCCATTTCCAGGGGTTACCTCTCCTGGGGAAGGAACGAGAGTTCCCCAGATGTTGAAGCGACGGCTATTTACACCGGGCCCGGTGCCCGTTCCCGAGCGCGTGCGCTTGGCCATGGCGCCGGCGATCGTCCACCACCGCGCCGCGGACTTCATCCCCATCTTTCGTGCCTGCAAGGACGGCCTGCGCCGGATCTTCCAGACCGAGCAGCCGGTGCTCATCTTCGCGTCTTCGGGAACCGGCGCGATGGACGCGTCCGTCTCGAATCTGCTGTCGCCGGGCGACCACGCGCTGGTGGTGCGCGGCGGCAAGTTCGGCGAACGCTGGGCCGAGATCTGCGAAGCCTACGGGGTGCGCACCACCTGCATCGACGTGGCGTGGGGCACGGCCTGCGATCCCGCACGCGTGGGCGAGGCGCTGGCGCAGCACCCGGACATCAAGGCGGTGTACCTGACCGCATCGGAGACGAGCACCGGCGTGCGTCACCCGATCCGGGAGATCGCACAGGTGGTGCGCGAGAGCGACGACCGCCTCGTCGTGGTGGACGCGATCACCGCGGTGGGCGTGTACGACCTGCCCATGGACAAGTGGGGCCTCGACGTGGTGGTGTCGGGCTCGCAGAAGGCGTTCATGATGCCGCCGGGGCTGGCCTTCATGGCGCTCTCGGAGCGCGCCTGGCGCTTCCGCGAGAGCGCGACGTGCCCGCGCTACTACTTCGACATCGCGGCCGAGCGCAAGGCGCTGGAGGGCGACCAGACTGCGTGGACGCCCGCGGTGTCGCTGCTCTTCGGCCTGGAGGAAGCCCTCAAGATCATCCTGGACGAGCAGGGGCTGGCCGCGACCTGGGCGCGCACCGAGGCGCTCGCGCACGCGACGCGCGAGGCGATGCGCGCCATCGGCCTCGAGCTCTACGCGCCCGACGCGCCGAGCCCGGCGACGACCGCGGTCGTGGTGCCGGGGGGAATCGACGGTCCGGCCCTGCGCAAGAAGCTGAAGGACGAATTCGGTTTCACCGTCGCGGACGGGCAGGGCGAGGCCAAGGGCAAGATCTTCCGCGTGGCGCATCTGGGCTACTTCGACCGCTTCGATACCATCGGCATGATCGCCGCCGTGGAGATGGCGTTGGCGGCGCTGGGCCATTCCTTCAAGCTCGGCGAGGGCGTTCGTACCGCCACCGAGCTGCTGCGCGACTAGCGACCCGGTAGACGAGGGCCGGGGACACACACAGACGGAGAGCGACGGTGCCGAAGGTGCTCGTAAGCGACAGCCTCGCTCAGCAGGGGCTCGACATACTCGAACAGGCCCGCGGCCTGGAGGTGGACTACCGCCCCGGCCTCGCGGCCGACGAGCTGCTGGAGGCCGTGGCCGATGCGGAGGGTCTGATCATCCGCAGCGGCACCCAGGTCAGCGGCGAGGTGATCGCGCGCGCCGAGAAGCTGCGCGTGATCGGTCGCGCCGGAATCGGCGTCGACAACGTCGACGTGGCCGCTGCCACCGCCCGCGGCATCGCGGTGGTGAACACGCCCGAGGGCAACAACGTCACGACGGCCGAGCACGCCATCGCGCTGATCGTGTCGCTGGCGCGCCACGTACCCCAGGCGACCGCCTCCATGAAGGAGGGCCGCTGGGAAAAGAAGAAGTACACGGGTCTCGAGCTCTACAACCGCACGCTGGGCGTGATCGGTCTCGGCAACATCGGCCGCATCGTGGCGTTGCGCGGGCAGGGCCTGGGCATGAAGGTGCTGGCGAGCGATCCCCACATCTCGGCGGAGGCCGCAGGCCGCCTCGACGTGGAGCTGGTGGACCTGGAGACATTGTTGGCCCGGGCCGACATCATCACCGTGCACGTACCGCGCACGAACGAGACCAGGGGGCTCCTGGGAGCGGAGGCCTTCCGCAAGACGAAGCCCGGCGTGCTGGTGGTAAACGCTGCACGCGGCGGGATCGTGGACGAGACGGCGCTCCTCGAGGCTCTCGACGACGGTCGAGTCGGCGGCGCCGCGCTGGACGTGTTCGAGACCGAGCCTCCTCCGTCCGACCACCCCCTGGTGAGGCACGAGCTCGTGATCTGCACGCCCCACCTGGGCGCCTCGACCGAGCAGGCACAGGTGAACGTGGCGACCTCCGTTGCAGAGCAGGTGCGCGACTTCCTGCTGGCAGGTCTGGTGCGCAACGCCGTCAACATGCCCTCGGTCTCGGCCGAGGTGCTGGAGCAGATCCGACCCTACCTGGTACTGGCCGAGAAGCTCGGCCGCTTCCAAGGGCAGCTCTGCCCGGGCGCCATCGAGGAGATCGAGATCGAATACGCGGGCGACGTGGCCGGCCTGCGCGTGGCGCCGCTCACGGTGGCCGTGCTGAAGGGGCTGCTGGAGCCCGTCAGCGAGCACGTCAACATGGTGAACGCGCCGGTGATCGCCCAGGAGCGCGGGATCAAGGTGGTCGAGAGCAAGACCACCAGCAGCCGCGACTTCGCGAGCGCCATCACCACGCGCATGCGGGGCTCGGTGGACCGCCTCATCACCGGGGCCATCTTCCACGGCGGCCAGCCGCGCATCGTGCGCATCGACGACTTCATGCTCGAGGCGATTCCCGAGGGCCCGACGCTCCTCATCCACAACCGCGACATGCCGGGTGTGGTGGGTCACGTGGGCAGCGTGCTCGGCGAAGCGGGGATCAACATCTCACGCATGCAGCTGGCCCTGCTGCCCGAGCGCGGCGAGGCGTGCATGCTGGTCAACGTGGGCCAGGCGCCGAGCCACGACACGATGGAACGCCTGCGCGGCCTGGAACCCATCGTCACCGCCCAGCTGGTGGAGCTCTAGCCGTGGCGACCGTGGTTGCGGTGGGCGCCCAGTGGGGTGACGAGGGCAAGGGCAAGGTCGTCGATTGGCTGGCGGCGCGCGCCGACGTGGTGGTGCGTTTCCACGGTGGCAACAACGCCGGCCACACGCTCTGGGTCGACGGCGAGAAGACGGTCCTCCACGTGATTCCGGCGGGCGTGCTCCAGCCTGGAACGCTCAACGTGATCGGGCCGGGGGTGGTGGTGGATCCCGCCATCCTGCTGACCGAGCTCGACGAGCTGACCCGGCGCGGTCTGTTGAAGGACCCGTCGCGTGTGCGTGTGTCGGGACGAGCCCACGTGATCCTCCCGTGGAATACGTCGCTCGACAAGGCGCGCGACGAAGCGCGCAAGGAACGCGCCATCGGCACTACCGGGCGCGGCATCGGCCCCACCTACGAAGACAAGGTGGCCCGGCGCGGCATCCGTGTGGCGGATCTGTTGGAACCCGAGTCGCTGCGCGCTGCGCTCGAGGAGCTGAGCGTCGCCAAGAACCGCGAGCTCGCCGAGGTTCACGGCTGGCCGACGCTCGCGGCCGAGGAGCTGTTCATCGACGCTGTGGAGTGGGGGCGTCGTCTCGAGCCCTACGTGGAGCACACCACGCCGCTCCTCGACAACGCGCTGCGCGAGGGCAAGAACGTGCTCTTCGAGGGCGCCCAGGGGACCTTCCTCGACATCGACCACGGCACGTATCCGTACGTCACGTCATCCAACTGTGTGGCCGGCACCGCGTGCACGGGTGCCGGCGTGGGACCCACGCGCATCGAGCACGTGCTCGGGATCACGAAGGCGTACACCACGCGCGTGGGCGGTGGCCCGTTCCCCAGCGAGGAGAAGGGCCAGGCCGGCGATGCGCTGCGCCGGGCGGGCGACGAGTTCGGGGCGACGACAGGGCGACCGCGGCGCTGCGGCTGGCTCGACGCGGTGATGCTGCGAGAGTCCGCGATCGTCAACGGCTTCACCGGCCTGGCGGTCAACAAGCTCGACGTGCTGCGCGGTCTTGCCGAGGTGCCGATCGTCACCGCCTATCGGGTGAACGGCAAGCTCACCCACGACTTCCCGATGACGCTCGACGAGGTGGAACGTGCCGAGCCGGTCTACGAATCGTGGCCCGGCTGGAGCGAGGACGTCACCGGCGCGCGGGAGGTGGGTGACCTGCCCGACGCGGCGCGCCGCTACGTGGATCGCGTGGAGGCGCTGGCGGGAGTGGCGGTGGAGCTGATCTCCGTGGGACCCGGCCGCGACGAGACGATCGTCTGTAGCAGCCTGTTCTAGAAGCGGATTCCGAGAGGAGCGGCCTCCCAAGGAAAGGGCCCCACTCCTTTCGGAATGGGGCCCGCCGTTTGGAAGAGCCCGCCGACTCGCGGACAACCGTTCAGGGGGGTGACCACTCTGAACCGTCTTCCTCCGGCCCTTGGGGTGACGTGACAGCCCGAAGGCTATACAAAGAAAAAACGAAAATCAAGCGAAACTTCTGATCTAGCGATCCTTCCGTTCTGCTCCTCCCGGGCCGTGGAGCTATGCTCGCCGCGCCAGGGTAGGAGGGCCCGTTGCAGCCTTCGACGGCGAGTTCTGGACCGCGAGAAGCGCGCCCGGCGATTTGGCTGGCGCTTGCGGGCCTGATCGTCTCGCTCGGTGCCGGAGGTTGCGCGCTGCGGCGAAGCTCGCCGGAACTCGCTCTCCTCTACAACGCCTCGGCCCAGCACCACGGGCCCGACCGCAACCCGATCATCGTGATCCCCGGCATCCTGGGAACCCGGCTCCTCGACCGCGCGACGGGGGTTTCGGCTTGGGGCGCCTTCGAGCCAGGCGCCGCCAACCCCGCGGATCCCGCCGGCGCGCGCACGATCGCGCTGCCCATCGGTGACGCCGAGCTGGCGGATCTGCGCGATTCGGTCGAGCCCGCCGGTGTGCTCGAGAACGTCCGCATCGAGTTGCTGGGCATCCCGGTCCAGATCCAGGCCTATGCGGGGATCCTCGCCACTCTGGGCGCCGGAGGGTATCGCGACGAGGCGCTCGGCCTGGGGGGACAGATCGACTACGGCGACGCTCACTACACGTGCTTTCAGTTCGCCTACGACTGGCGCCGCGACAACGTCGAGAACGCGCGGCGCCTCCACCAGTTCATCCTGGAGAAGCGCGAGCTGGTTCGACGCGAACATCTGAAGCGCTTCGGAATCGACGACCCGAGCATCAAGTTCGACATCGCGACTCACTCGATGGGCGGGCTGGTGACTCGGTACTTCCTCATGTACGGATCGCAGGATCTCCCCGAGGACGGATCGTTGCCGCCCCTGACGTGGGAGGGTGCCGAGCTCGTCGAGCACGTCATCCTGATCGGAACCCCAAACGCCGGGTCGGCGGATGCGTTCGTCGAGCTGATCGAGGGCACCAAGATCGGGCCGCTGCTTCCCTACTTCCCCCCGGCTCTGATGGGC
The DNA here is from genome assembly GCA_964194905.1 of uncultured Desulfobacterales bacterium. GTDB lineage: Bacteria > Myxococcota_A > UBA9160 > UBA9160 > JAFDET01 > JAFDET01. Next base: position 18,739 of record CAXMOD010000199.1, read on the forward strand.
ACGTTTCCCGCCGTCTACCAGCTGATGCCGCGCACCCGACACCGCAGCGTGGTCTGGGACGACGATCCGGAGCGTCCTGTCGACCTGCTCGACCCCGCCGTGTGGGAGCGGATGGGTTGGGGCGTCGCCGACCCCGATCAAGCCGACGTTCTCGAGGTGCTGATGCCGGGGATGGCCTCTGAACGGGACCGACGAGCCATCGCGCTGCGCTTCCAGCGTCGCATCCTCGAGCGTGCAGGCGCCTTCATGCGCGCGATGGACCGTCCCTCGCGGTCGCCTCCGGGCCTGCAGCTCTTTCTGGTGGCAGGGGATGGGTCGAAGACCCCCAAGCGGGTCTCGGTCCGCTCATCCGACGGCTCGCTCGAGGTGACGGAGCACGGCCTCGGGGACGAGGTGGTGCTGCGAAGCAGCGCGTTGCTGGACGAGCGCGTCGGGCAGACCTGGAGTCCCCGGCTCGTCACCCCCATCGACTACCATGCCACCCTGTTCCTGCCCGGGAGCCACCTGGCCCTGACCCGCAACGACGTCTTCCGGGACAACGTGTTGTTCTGGCTTCTCGAGAAGCCGCCCCTTCACTGACGGCTCGGCATGAACCGAGGTCCGCTCCGGCGAGCCTGCCTCCGTCTTTCGGCGACCCCCTAGCCTTTGCGCCCCCACGAGCGGCGCCCTTTTCGCTGAATCGCGGGTAGAATCGTCCGAGTGAGGTCCCAGGTGCCCAGACGCGAGCACTACCGCCCGCCGGCACCGCAGCTCGAGGTTCTCTCGTTCCTGATCGGCCGCCTGCGCGGCGAAGGCTGGCTAGGCGATCCCGGCTATCGCTACACGAAGGAGGTTACGGGCGCTTGGGTGGCGGGGGGACATCATCTCCTGCTCGAGATGAGCGCTGACTACCCGCTGCGCGATGGCCTCTTCGATCACCATTCGGTGCTGCTGGTGGTGTCAGCGGGTCCAGTGAAGGGATCGCTGGTCTCTCGCGCGTACACCGACGGCGGGGCTGTGATTGACTACCGCCCCACGCCGACCGCGGACGGCCTCGTCTTCGACGACCAGGCGCCTCACGGCTCGGAGGCGCTGCGCGCGCGCAAGATTCTGCGTGCAAAGAGCTTCGGTTACGAAGAGATGCTCGAGGTCGACCGCGGCGACGGCGCGTTCGTCCCCTACGCAGGAATCGAGCTGCGCCGGGAGGATGCGGGGAGCGCCTCGACTCCTCCCTGACAGGAGTATCAGACATGGCGAAATCCGAAGAAGGCGGGGTTGGCCGGCGCGAGTTCCTAAAGGGTGCGGCCGTGACCGCCGCATCGCTCGTCGGACGAGGGCAGGTCGCGGGCGCACAGCAACCCTCCGCCGACGATCATGAGCATGAGCACCAGACCGTGCCATCGGAGATCGCGCTGCGGGTCAAGGCGCTCGAAACGGTGCTCGTCGAGAAGGAGATGGTCGACCCCGCGGAGCTCGATGCGGTGGTCGATACCTACGAGAACAAGATCGGTCCCCGCAACGGCGCCCGGGTCGTCGGGCGCGCGTGGGTCGATCGCGCCTACAAGGCGCGCCTGCTGGCCGACGCCACCGAGGCGATCGCAGAGCTCGGGTACGGCGGCGCCCAGGGCGAGCACATGGTGATGGTCGAGAACACGTCGAACGTCCATAACCTCGTGGTGTGCACGCTCTGCTCCTGCTATCCCTGGCCGACGCTCGGCCTCCCACCGGTGTGGTACAAGTCCGCGCCGTACCGCTCGCGCGCGGTGATCGATCCGCGCGGGGTGCTTCGCGAGTTTGGGCTCGAGGTACCCGACGACGTCGAGATACGCGTGTGGGACAGCACGGCTGAGATCCGCTACCTCGTGCTACCGGAACGGCCGGCCGGCACAGAGAATATGACCGAGGCAGAGCTCGCTGAGATCGTCACGCGCGACTCGATGATCGGCGTCGCGAAGGTCGCGTCACCGCAAGCGGGAGGTGGCGCATGAACGGCATACACGACATGGGCGGCATGGACGGCCTCGGCTCGATCGAGCCCGAGCCGAACGAACCCGTGTTTCACGAGCCGTGGGAAGGCCGGGTCTTCGCGCTCTTACGCGGGATCCGCCCGTGGAGCCGAGGCCGCAACTGGGGAAGCTTCCGGTTCGAGCTCGAAGGCATCCCGGCCGCCGACTACCTGCTCATGTCGTACTACGAGCGCTGGTTCACGGTGCTTGTCAACCGGCTGCTCAGGAG
>CAXMOD010000200.1:0-2419 GCA_964194905.1 uncultured Desulfobacterales bacterium
TCGGACTCTGGGGCCAGCTCTACAACGCGTGGACCGACCCCACGGCGGGCGGGATCCTCCGGGAAGGCGCCCCGTCGGTGGTGGCGTGGATCGAGCGCATGCTCGAGCCCAAGGCCGAGGGCGACTTCGAGGATCTGGACGCCCTTCGGCCGACGCTGGATCCCTTCCTGCGCAGCCAGGTCGGGGGACTCTTCCTGCCGTGGAGCGACGCCAACGCCAACGCGATCGCAGCTGGGCAGGAGGAGTTCACGGTCGAACTCCCGTCGGGAACCTGGACCCAGAAGCCGCAGAAGTACCACGCGAAGTCACTTGCGGCGTTGCGGGCGCGCTACGCCGCCGTCGAGGACACGAGCCGCCTGGATCCGGTGCTGGAAGCCACCGGCTGCCTGGACGTGCTGCGCGCATAGTCGGAGGCCGCCGCGGCGCCCCAGTGTTCCCCTACTGCAGGTAGCCCATGGCGCGCAGGCGGTCGGCGATGCCCGGGTCGATGCGCACGCCCTCTTCGCGCACGTCGGCGTTCCCGCCGGCCAGGTAGGCGTCGAGGCGTTCGCGCATCTGCTCCGCTTGCTCGGATTCGTGCTCTATCAGGTTGACGTTCTCGAGGGGGTCCACACGCCGGTCGAAGAGGAACTCCGATCGGTCGGGATCGGGTTCGACGTTGCGGGCGTAGGTCCAGTCTCCGTCGGTGAGCGAGAGCTGCACGGAGGCGTCCTGGAAGAGCGGTCGTCCCAGCGCGGCGTAGCTGGTGCGCGCCACGTCGTCGCCCTCGCCGGTCATCAGCGCCAGGAGCGAGCGTCCCTCGAAGGAGTCGGGCACCGGGGCGCCGGCCAGCTCCAGGAGCGTCGGTGCGATGTCCACGTTGCGCACCTGCTCCGCCACGCGCAGCGCTGCGACCGGGAACGGGAAGCGGAAGACCAGCGGCACCCACACGACCGGAGTCAGCACGTTCCTGGCGTGGCCGTGACGGCCGTTCTCACCGAACGCTTCGCCGTGGTCGCTGGTCAGCACCAGCACCGTCGTGTCCAGGTAGCCGGAGTCGTCGAGCTTCTCGCGCACCTGGCCCAGCACGTGGTCCACCCAGCGGATGCCGGCCTCGTAGTCGCCCCGGGCGCTCCGCTCGCGGCGCTCGAAATGGCTGGGAGCTGCGTACTCGTGCACATCCATGAAGTGCAGATAGAGGAAGAACGGCTTCTCGGGGTCGTGTGCGTCGATCACCCGCTCGGCCTCCTGATAGACCTTTTCGGCGTGCGGCCAGATCATCGCCCTCGGCAGGCGCGCGGCGCCCTTGCCCATCGGGAAGAGGTAGCGGTCGAAGCCCTGCTGGAAGCCGAAGGACTGGTCCAGCCAGCCGTTGGTCTGCACGCCGTAGGTGGCATAGCCGGCGTCGCGCAGCGCCTCGGCCAGGGTCACCGCTGCATCCGCCAGCCCGTCGTCCGCCTCGCGGATGCCGTGGCTGCGCGGCCAGAGGGACGTCAGCAGCGACGCCATCGACATCTTCGTCCAGGACGACTGGGAGCGGTTGCGTTCGAAGACGACTCCGCTCTCCGCCCAGCGCGCCAGCTGGGGAGACGTGTCCACCGGGTAGCCGTAGGGCGTCAGCCAGTCGGCGCGAAGCGTGTCGACTACCAGGAGCACGAGGTTGGGGCGCTCCAGCGCGGCGATGCGCTCAGCCAGCTGCTCGCGCGGAAGCGGGCGTTCGCAAGCCACCCCGAGCGCCACCAGCAGCAAGGCCAGGATCCCGCGCGCGCCTGCCACGCGGTCGTCTACTCGAGCGAGCGGAGGGCTTCGCGCACCTCCGCGCGCAGGGGGTCCCCGCCTGCGCGGCGGGCGTCGAGGTCGCGCAAGAGCGCGAGCGCCTGCTCGTCGCGTCCGGCCTCACGGTACGCCAGCGCCAGGTGGAGCTGGGCGTCGGGGAGCCCGGGCTCCGCCGCGTGGGCGTCTTCCAGGATCGAGATCGAGCGGTCCACGAGTCCCTTGCGCAGGTAGAGCCAGCCCAGCGTGTCCATCACGTACGCGTTGCTCTCGGCCAGTGAGTAGGCCTCCTGGGCCGCCTGCAGTGCTCCGTCCACGTCGCCGGACTCGGCCAGCAGGTAGGCCAGGTTGTTGCGCGGCGCGAACGCCTGGGGATCGAGCTCTGCCGCGCGCCGGTACGCGGAGATCGCCTCGTCGCGACGGCCGAGTCCGTGCAGCACGGCGCCGCGCGTGAAGTGCACGCCTGCGTCGGCGGGGCGGACGGCGAGGAACCGGTCGCAGTCGTCCAGCGCGCCGACCGGCTCGCCCGTGGCGGCGCGGTAACCGGCGCGCAGCTTGAGCGGGTTCGGCTCGTCGGGCGCGAGCTCGAGGGCCCGGTCCACCGCCTGGGCACCTTCGCTGCTGCGGCCCAGCTCGAAGAGCAGCGCGGCAAGCGCCACCTGGGCGC
>CAXMOD010000201.1:0-2317 GCA_964194905.1 uncultured Desulfobacterales bacterium
CGTTGCGCGCGGAGGCGCCCTCGTCGCGGCTGTCCATGTTGTAGCGATGGCCCAGCGCGATGGCGGCGGGCCCGAGGAAATGGGGATCGTGGCCCACCACGGGGCAGGCCGAGTAGCAGAGCATGCAGTTGATGCACATGCTGAACTGCTTGAAGTCGGCGAGCTGCTGGGGCGACTGGCGGTAGGGGCCCTCTTCCGCCGCCTTCTCCTTGGCGCGGATGATCCAGGGCTTCACCTTCTTGAAGCGCTCCATGAAGCCGTCCATCTCGACGACCAGGTCGCGCACCACAGGGAAGTTGGCGAGCGGCGCCACCTCCACCGTGTCGCCGTAGTCGCTCAGCGCGACCTTGCAGGTGAGCTTGGGCTCGCCGTTCACCATCATCCCGCAGCTGCCGCACACCGCCATGCGGCACGACCAGCGATGGGAGAGCGTCGGATCCACCTCGTCCTTGATGTAGTTGAGCGCGTCGAGGACCTTCCAGTCGGCCTGCACCGGAATCTCGTAGCTCTGGGTCTTCGGCACCTCGTCCCGGTCCGGGTCGAAGCGCGTGACGACGAACGTCTTCTTCGCTCCGTTCTGACTCATCAGTACTTGCGCTCCTCGGGCTCCCAGTGGCCGAGCTTCACGGGCTTCTTGTCGATCCGCGGACCCGCGGGATCGAAGCGGCACAGGGTGTGGTGCAACCAGTTCTGGTCGTCGCGGGTGGGGAAGTCGCTGCGCGTGTGGGCGCCGCGCGACTCCTGTCGCTGAGCCCCGCAGACCGCGACCGCCTCGGCGACGTCGAGCATGTTGCCCAGCTCGAGCGCGGCGATGAGCTCGGTGTTGAAGACCCTGCTCGAGTCCTTGAGCACCAGGTCGGCGTAGCGCCCCTTCAGCTGCGCGAGCGTGCGGCAGGCCCCATCCAAGGGACCCTGCTCGCGGTATACGCCGCAGCCGTCTTCCATGGCGTCCTGCATCTCGCGCCTGACCTGCGACATGGTCTCGCCGCCCTTGTTCTTGCCGCGCAGTGTCTCGATGCGCGCGGCCTCCTCCTCGCCCTGTTGGACGAGGTGCGCCCTGTTGCCGTCGCTGGCGCCGCGCGCGTAGGCCACCGCGCTGCGGCCGGAGCGCGCGCCGAACACGAGGCATTCGGTCAACGAGTTGGAGCCGAGGCGGTTGGCGCCGTTCATCGACACGCAGGCCACCTCGCCTGCGGCGTAGAGCCCGGGCAAGTCGGTGGCGCCGTCGATGTTCGTGTCGACGCCGCCCATCATGTAGTGGAGCACCGGGCGGACCGGGATCGGCTGCGTCACCGGGTCGACACCGACGTAGGTGCGCGCCAGCTCCAGCACGAAGGGCAGGCGCTCCTTCAGCTTGGCCTCGCCCAGGTGGGTGAGGTCGAGGTACACGAACTCGCCGTAGGGACCCTTGATGCCGCGGCCGGCCCGGACCTCCTGAACGATGGCGCGCGAGATCATGTCGCGCGGCCCGAGCTCGGCCTTGGTGCCGACGCCGTAGTCGTAGTCGACCAGGAAGCGTTCGCCCTGGCTGTTCTTGAGGTACCCGCCTTCACCGCGGGTCGCCTCGGTGATGAGGATGCCCGTCCCGGGAAGACCCGTCGGGTGGTACTGGCAGAACTCCATGTCCTTGAGAGGCACACCGGCTCGGTACGCCAGCGCCATGCCGTCGCCGGTCTTGATGTTGCCGTTGGTCGTGAACGGGAAGCACTTGCCGGCGCCGCCGGTGGCCAGGATCACGGCGCGCCCGAGGATCACGCGCAGCACGCCCTCGCGGACGTCGAGCGACACCACGCCGCGCACGGCGCCGTCCTCGACCAGGAGCCTGGTCACGAACTGCTCGTCGTAGCGAACGATGCGGTCGAACTGCATCGAGTGCTGGAAGAGCGCGTGCAGCATGTGGAAGCCGACCTTGTCGGTGGCGAACCAGGTGCGCTTGGTGGTCATGCCGCCGAACGCTCGCGTGGCCACGCTGCCGTCTTCGTTGCGGCTCCAGGGGCAGCCCCAGTGCTCGAGGAGCGTCAGCTCCTTGGGCGCCTCCTCCACGAAGTACTCGATGGCGTGCTGGTCGGCGAGGAAGTCGGAGCCCTTCACGGTGTCGTAGCCGTGCATCTCCAGTGTGTCGTCTTCGCGCGCGACCGCGGCGGCACCGCCCTCGGCGGAGACGGTGTGGCTCCGCATCGGGTAGACCTTGGAGACCATCGCGACGGAGATGTTGGGATCGGCTTCGATCGCGGCGATGGCGGCGCGGATTCCCGCGGCACCGCCGCCGACGACGACCACGTCGTGCTGGATGACTTCCACCGCCCTGTCTCCTCGT
>CAXMOD010000202.1:0-2935 GCA_964194905.1 uncultured Desulfobacterales bacterium
CCAGGTCACCAACATGGCCACCGCCGATCAGCTGGCCGCGGCGGCCGGCCTCTTCATGAGCAAGGCAGCAGGCGTGCCGGCGGTCTGGATCGAGGGCGTGGCCGTGGAGGGGGACGCCCCGCTGGCCTCGCTGCTGCGCGATTCGTCGCTGGATCTCTTCCGCTAGGAGCCGGATGCTCCGGCCGTGGCTCGGGCTCACACCTGGCTCGTCTTGAAGGGGTGGCGACGGCACGGACTGATCGGTTTGGACGAGATCCCAGCTCGCGCCTGAACGACTGAAACCTGCCGGCCCCCCCGGGCCGGCGCGAAGCGCCGGCGGGCCACCGCGATGCCCGCGATCGCCAGCTCGCAACGCCAGGGCCGAGGTCCAGTCACCCATCCCCACCCGACCCATCCACGCGGCCGCGGCACCGGCGCACCGGCGAGGCCACTTCCGTTCGGGCCTCTCTGGTTGGTTCTCGATGTCGGATCGGGGCTAGCCGAGCAGCCGATCGAGGGTCGCCCACAGATCTTCGATGCCCAGACCACTGGTGACCGAGGTCGCCACAACCCGCGCCGCCGGCAGCCCGAAGTCCGCGCGCAGCTCGGCCACCCGCGCCTTGCGGCGCATGGGCTTCAGCTTGTCGCACTTGGTGAGCGCCACGAGCGCTGGGATGTCGCGCTCGGCCAGCCACGCCAGCAGATCCAGCTCGTCGTCCGAGACATCGCGGCGCAGGTCCTGGAGCAGCACCGCCGCGCGCAGGGGCGCGCGATCCGCCAGGTAGCCCTCCACGAGTCTCTCCCAGCGCTTGCGCTCGGCCTGGGAGACGCGAGCGAAGCCGTAGCCGGGCAGGTCCACGAAGAGCAACTCCTGGGTCGCCCCAGCGCCGCGCCGGCGCACGCGAAAGAAGTGCAGCAGGCGCGTCTTGCCCGGGCTGCCGCTGGTGCGGGCGAGCGCCTTGCGCGCGACCAGTTTGTTCAACAGGCTCGACTTGCCCACGTTGGAGCGGCCCAGGAAGGCCACCTCGGCGAGCCCCTCGCCGGGATAGCCGTCGGGCCCCGCCGCGGTGGTCTCGAATTCCGCGCCGATCACGCGCACGTCAGCTCCCCACCCTAACGCGCGAGGGCGGCGCCGAGCCGGCGCAGCCCCTCCTCCAGCTCCGCCTCGCCGGTGGCGTAGGAGAAGCGCAGGAACCCCTCCCCCGCCGCGCCGAAGTCGATGCCGGGCACGCACGCCACCTGCGCGCGCTCGAGGATGTCGAAGGCCAGGTGCAAGGAATCGCCGCCGAATCGACGCGCGTCGGCAAAGACGTAGAACGCGCCGCGCGGCGGCCGCGCGATGCCGAAGCCCAGCGCGAGGAGCCCTTCCACCAGACGCTTGCGGCGCGCGTCGAGCATGGCCCGCAGGTCACGCACCATGGGCCCGCCCTCGCGCAGCGCAGCCACGCCGGCGTGCTGCACGAAGCGGTTCGCCGAGATGAAGAGGTTCTGCTGCATCACCTGGAGCGGGCGCAGCGCCTCGGGCGGCACCACCGCATACCCCAGGCGGAAGCCGGTCATGGCGTAGCGCTTCGAGAAGCCGTCGAGCACGAAGACCGCCTCGGCGCGACCCAGCGGCGTGGCCACTTCCGCCCCGTCGTAGGTGAGTGCGCAGTAGATCTCGTCGGACACGAGCGGCACACCCAACGCGGCGAGCGCCTCCACGGTGGCGACCTCTTGCACAGCCCCGGTCGGGTTCGCCGGGGAGCCGATCACGATGGCCCGTGTGCGAGGCGAGAGCGCGGCGCGTACCCGAGCCGGGTCGAGCTGCCAGTCGTCGCCCGGCCCGGTCTGCACCAGAACGGGCGTCGCGCCGCAGAAGCGCAGGAAGTTCGGGTAGCACGGGTAGTGCGGCGTCCCCAGGATCACCTCATCCCCCGGACCGGCGAGCAGGGCGAAGACCATCAACATCGCGGGGGATGTCCCGCTGGTGATGAGCACCTGGTCCGCGGCGACCGCGCTCCCGCTGCGCCGCGCGTGCTCGACCGCGACCGCCTCGCGCAGCTCCGGGAGCCCGCGGCTGTCGGTGTAGCGGGTCTCGCCTTCGCGGAGAGCGGCGCTGCACGCCTCCACCGCGGCTTGCGGCGGCGCCACACCGGGCTCGCCGACGCCCAGGTGCACGATATCCACGCCGGCGCGCTCCATGTCGTGAGCGCGTTCCATCACTTCCATCGCGAGGAACGGCGAGAGCTCGGTGGCGCGCGGATTCCAGCGTGCGGCCATCGCGCGGAGTTAGCACAGCGGGGTTCCCCGGGGGTCCCGGCTTCGGCCGGAATGCTAGGATCTGCTTCCTTCCCGGGGCCTTCCGGATGACCAGGAACGGATGACCGGGAACGGACGACCAGGAGATCCCGTGCCCAAGGGCGTGCAGATCGCGATCGGAGCCCTGCTCGTGGCCGGCCTGCTCGGCTGGTACGGCTGGTCCAGCCTCGGCGGCGAGGACGCCTACGCGTACTACCAGACGCTCGACGAGTTCCGTCGAGCGGCTGAAGCCGGGCCGGCACGGGTGCACGGCTACGTGGCCGAGGGCAGCATCGAGCGAGACGTGGCCCGCCGCTCCGTCCGCTTCGAGGTGCAGGAGAGCCCGCCCCACGCCGAGAGTGCAAGCGCCGGCTCGACTCCGCTCCTCCAAGTCCAGTACGCAAGCCTCGACACGCCGGACCTCTTCAAGGACGGCGCCGAGGTGGTGGTGGAGGGCGAGCTGGTTCCCGGGGCCGACGGCCCGGTCTTCCGCGCCCGCAAGGTGCTGGCCCAGTGCCCCTCCAAGTTCCAGGCAGCGGCCGCGGAGCAGGCCTCCTTCTGAGCCGTGGCTGAGATCGGATCCAACGCGCTGCAGCTGGCCCTCCTGGTGGCCGCGCTGGGAATCGGCTTCGCCGTGTACGCCGGAATCCGGCGCAGCGAGACCTGGACCGGTGTG
>CAXMOD010000203.1:0-2990 GCA_964194905.1 uncultured Desulfobacterales bacterium
CCGGATCCAGTCGAGGGCCTCGCCGAGCTCCTGCTTCTTCATGGCCCACTCGGGCTCGCCCACCATGCGCTTCCTCAGGCAGAAGCGGCAGTAGAGCGCGCACTCGTTGTTCACGCAGAAGGCGATGCGATCCGGGTAGACGCGGATCACGTTCTTCACGGGCGAGTGGGCGACCTCGTCGAGCGGGTCCCTGAGACCCACCGGATCCTCCAGCTCGGCCGTGCGCGGCACCACCTGGCGGCGGATCGGGCACTCGGGATCGTCGGGGTCCATCAGGGCCGCGTAGTAGGGTGTGATGACGAAGTGGAAGCGCTCGGCCAGCAGATCGATCGCCTTGGTCTCATCGTCCACCGCGCGCGCCACACCCGACAGCGCAGCGGCGTCGCGCACCCGGGAGCGCATCTGCCAGCGCCAGTCGCACCATTCGCCGGCTGTGACTCCGGCGGGGACCCGCGTCACCGGAAACGTGTTCATCGCGCGCCCTCGCCGATTCCCAGGCGGGCGAGCCCCTCACCCAGCACTTCGGCCAGGAGCTCCGCGAGCGGGCGGCCGGCGAGCTCCGCCAGGATGCCGAAGGAGCCGTCCGGCGCGAAGGTCGGCAGCGGGTTGATCTCCAGGAAGAAAGGCTCCCCGGACTCGTCGAGGCGGAAGTCGGCGCGCGCGAAGTCGAGACACTCGAGGGCCTCGAAGGCGCGCACGGCGAGCGCCTGGAGACGCGCCTCCAGCGACGGATCGAGGGCACCCGGCAGCTCGTGGCGCCAGCCGCCCTCGGGTGCGGCGTGGCGTTCGAGAGCGTGCACGCCGATCCCTGTCCGCGCTTCGAGGGCTCGCTGGAGCACGGGCAGCGCCCGCGGTGGTGCGTGGCCCACCACGGTGACTGTGTATTCGGCGCCGGGCACGAAGCGCTCCACCAGGGCGGGCTGCCCGTAGTCGCGCACGATGCGCGCCACCTCGCGGCCCAGGCCGGCGCGGTCGTCCACCCGGGAGCCGGGCCCGATGCCCTTGGCCGTGCCCTCCCAACGCGGTTTCACGAAGAGGGGGAAAGGCGCTGGAAGTGCTTCGCTTTCGGCTTCGTCCGCGGAGCCGAGCAAGGCCTGCTCCGGCACGCGCACGTCGGCCGCCGCCACGCGCTCGCTGCACCACGCCTTGTCGAGCGAGAGCGAGAGGGTGAGCGCGTCCGAGCCCAGAGTGGGCACGCCGCACATCTCCAGCAGCACCGGCGCCCAGGCCTCGCGGTTCCGCGAGCCGTAGCCCTCGGCGATCGTGAGTGCGGCATCCAGCGGCGGCAGCTCGCCCTTCCCCGCCGCACCCAGCAGCTCGTGCGGGTTGCCCAGGCGCACCGGCTCGTGACCCAGTCGTCGCAGTGCCCCTTCGAGTGCCTCCACCGTGGCCTCGGGCTCGTACTCGGCGTCCGCGTCGAGCGGTCCGCCCGGCAGCCGCGGATGCGTCCCCAACAGGTCGTACACGAGCCCCACGCGGGTCATCAGGGCGAAATGTACCGGTCGGCGCCTGCGCCCGCCGTGCCGCCGCGCGCGCTATACCCACGGCGTGTCGGACGGCGATCGCGCCCAACGGAACCGTGCCTGGATCGCCGTGGTCCTGTGGACCGGGCTCATCTTCGTGCTTGGGACAGATACATTTTCTGCCAGTGGTACGAGGGGATGGCTGCGAACCCTCATCGTCTTCTTCATCCCCGATCTGAGCGAGGCGGAGCTGGATCCCCTGGTGTTCCTCGCCCGCAAGGGCATGCACCTGGCGCTCTACTTCGGCTTGGGCGCCATGGCCTTCCGCGCCTTCCGCCTCCAGCTCGTCGCCGCGACCGGAACGCGCGTCTTGATCCTCGCAATCGCCCTCGCCGCCGCGGTGGCGGTGGCGGACGAGACGCGCCAGGCCTTCTTGGCCAACCGCACCGGTGCGCCGGAAGACGTGGCCATCGATACGGCCGGCGCCGGCGGCGGCGCGTTGCTGCTCGCGGCCTGGACGAACCGCAAGAGCGGCGAGGTTCCCTAGCTCGGGCGCCGGCGCGGGCTCTGTCCCATGTTCCCCGGCGTGGGAGGTTCCGCCGCGAGCAGCCGTGTCCGCAGGTGGGTCGCCCTGGGCCTGTGGGTTGCGCTCATCCTGGTGGCCTCGGGCGACATGTTCTCGTTTCAGAGCAGCGAGGGAATCCTGCGCCGCCTCGATCCCGAGCCGCGCCCGCGCAGCCAGCTCGTGTTGCTGCGCATGCTGCTTCACCTGGTCGAGTACGGCCTGCTCGGGCTCCTGGCGCACCGCGCCTTCCGCGCGCCGGGCCGCGGGCGCGTGACGGCGTTGGCTTTCGCCCTGGGGCTCTGTGTGGCCGTGGCAGCGAGCGACGAAGGTCTCCAGACCTTCCAACCCCACCGCACCGGCTCGTCTCGCGACGTCATACTGAACCTCCTGGGCTCGAGCCTGGGCGTCTTGGTTTCGCTGCTGGGCCGCTTCGCGGAGCCTCCGACGCCCCGCGTGGACGCCTGATGCTCGAACGCATCGAGAAGATCGGCAACGCGCTGCCCGACCCGGCCACCCTGTTCCTGCTGGGAGCGCTCGCGGTCATGGGCCTCTCGCAGCTCGCGGTGACCCTCGACTGGAGCGTGCAGAAGACGCTGACCCGCGACGTGCGCGTGGCGGTCACCGGGCCGGACGGCGCACCCGTCCTCGACCCGCTGAGCGGCGCGCCGGTCCGGGTGGGAAAGGTCGATCCCGCGACCGGGGGCGCCGTGCGCGAACGCGTCCAGGTGAGCGTGAAGCCCACGAGTCTGTTGTCTTCCGACGGGATCTACTGGGCGATCTCCAGCCTGGTGGACAACTTCAAGAACTTTCCGCCGCTGGCCATCGTGCTGGTCGGCATGCTCGGGATCGGTCTCGCCGAGCGCACCGGCTTCATCGCGGCGCTTCTCAAGGCGACCCTGCTCGCCGTGCCTCCCGCGCTGCTGACCCCCACCGTCTTCTTCGTGGGCGTGATGTCGTCCATG
>CAXMOD010000204.1:0-9039 GCA_964194905.1 uncultured Desulfobacterales bacterium
AGCGAGGTCGTGATCGCCGGACGCGACCTCCTTGGCAGCGCGTTGGAGGTCTATTTCGGAACCCGCAGCGCATCCATCCGGCAGCTGAACGATGGCGAGATCCGGGTCACCGTACCGAAGGCCCCCAAGGGTGCGTCGCTGGTCGGCGTTCGCGTCGTGCGGGATGGGACTCCTTCCGACAACAGCCTGACGTTCACCTACGCGGCCGGTGGCGGTGGAAGCCGCGGCAAGGGAAAGCCGAAGAAGTAGGCGGGCTGGCGCCGCCGTTGGCCTCAGGCGGGCCCGCGGTACCCCTTGGCCACCAGGTAGCGCTCGCTGGTCCCCTTGCGGCTCGAGTCGGGTCGGGTGGCCTTCTTCTGGTCGAAGCGGGAGCGCAGGCGCTTCTCGATGGCCCGGGCTTCCGGACCTTCGAGGATCTTCACGATCATCGCCCCACCCGGCCGCAACAGCAGCGGAATCAGTGCTTCCACGGCCTCCAGCAGGCGCTCTTCGTTGGCTCGGTCCGTGTCCCGAATCCCGGTCAGCTTGGGCGCTGCGTCGCACAGCAGCGCGTCCGCCGCTTCGCCTCCCAACGCATCGAGAATCGCTTTGGAAACAGAGGGTTCTTCCAGATCGGCCTGGATTGCGAACACGTTCGCTAAATTGAGAGGCGGCTGGAGCGCCGCCTTGTCCACACCCACCACGAGCCCGGCGCTGCCGACGATCTTGGCCGCAACCTGGAGCCAGCCCCCCGGCCAGCAGCCGAGGTCCACCACCCGCTCCCCGCGTGCAGGCACGCCGTGGGCGCGCTGGAGCTCGAGCAGCTTGTAGGCTGCCCGGGACCGGAAGCCCTCGCGCTTGGCGCGCTGGTGGTAGGCGTCCTTCCGGTCGTAGCGGGCCAGGGTTGGAGCTAGGCCCGCTCGCCGACGGCGGCGCGGATCCGGACCAGACCGTTGTTGTGACCGGGCACGGAGCCCTTCACGTAGAGCAGGTTGCGCTCCGTGTCGGTGCGCACCACCTGGAGGTTCCGCGTGGTGACCCGCTCGTTGCCCATGCGTCCGGGCATCTTCATGGCCTTGAAGACCCGGCCCGGGTACGAGCCCGCGCCGATCGACCCACCGTGACGAAAGGACTCGTGGGTGCCGTGACCCTCGATGTTGACCGCGAAGTTGTGGCGCTTGATGACGCCGGCGGTGCCGCGGCCCTTCGAGGTGCCGATCGCGTCCACGCGCTGGCCGGCCTCGAAGACATCCACGCCGATCTCCTGCCCCACCTCGTACGGCGCCACTTCCTCGGCCGAGAGACGGCTCTCGGCGAGGTAGCGCTTGGGCGCCACACCGGCCTTCTCGTAGTGGCCGCGCAGCCCGCGCGAAAGGGTGGAGGGGCGGCGGTCCACTGCGCCCAGCTGGAGCGCGGCGTAGCCGTCGGTCTCCGGGGTCTTCTTCTGGACGACGGTGTTGGAGCCCGCCTCGAGGACGGTGACGGACACGCAGCTTCCGTCGTCCTCGAAGACGCGGGTCATCCCGAGCTTTCGGCAGAGAAGTTCGATCGCCACGCTGGATCTCCGATGGGGTCCCGAGGGGTCGCCAAGGCCCGAAGGGCCGGCGAAATGTGGCCCGAAGGGCCGGCAATATAGGAGGAAGCCCGGGAAATGTCGAGCGAAGCCGCCCTACCTCCGCTCTACCCGGGGGGGCAACGGGGCGGCCTTCGACGGTAGGCCGCCTTCGAGCAGCGTCCCCTTCTCAACCGGTCCGCCTGCTGAACCGAAACGCTAGGATCGGCTGGAAGTTCGCCTCCACCCCTCCCCCGGAGCGGGTGCGGGGCCATTTGTGTTTGGAGACGGGAACCGTGGGCGAGGCCCTGGAACAAAGCGCGTTCCTCGAGGCACCGGGCGATCTCGACCGGGTGCTCGACGCGGTCAAGCTGCGCGCGGGGCCCGTGTGCCTGGCCGGCCTGCGCGGAGCGGCGCGCGCGGCGGTGGGTGCGCGCCTGGTGGAGATGCGCGGCGATCGTCCCGTCGTGTTCCTCACCGCGAGCGCGAAGGCGGGCGACGCGCTCGTCGACGACCTGCGCGCCACCCTCGGCGAGAACGGCGCTGAGAACGGCGCGGGAGCGAGGCGCCTGCGTGTCTTCCCGCGCCACGACACACCCCCGTACGACCGCTTCTCGCCCCAGCCCTTCGTCGTGGCCCAGCGCATGGACGTGCTCTACCGCTGGCTCGCGAGCGCTGCGTCCACGGCTGCGGCGGGCCGGGAAGCGGCGCCGGTGGTGGTGGCGCCCTGGACGGCGCTCGCGATGCGCGTGCCGTCGCGCGAGGCGGTGCGCGCGCGCACGGTGCACCTAGAAGTGGGCCAGACGGTGGACCGCGACGCGCTCGTCGCCACCCTGGTGGGCGCGGGCTACGAGCGCCAGTCGCTCGTCGAGGAACGCGGCGAGCTGGCGGTGCGCGGCGGCATCCTCGACCTCTTCCCGCCGCAGCGCGCGCGCCCGGTGCGCATCGAGCTGTTGGGCGACGAGGTCGAGTCGATCCGCGAGTTCGACGCGGCGAGCCAGCGCTCGCAAGGACGCCTCTCCCACGTGGTGGCTGCGCCCCCGCGCGAACTGCTGGTGGAGCGCGACGTGGTGATCGAGCGCTCGCCGGCGCTCCGAGAGCTCGCCGCTGCGCAGCGCATCCCCGCTGCGAGCGTGGACGAACTGCTCGACGGGCTCCTGCGCGGGCACCTGCCGCCGGGCGTCGAGGGCCTGGCGCCGCTGCTCCAACCCGGCGTCGAGAGCGTGCTCGACTTCCTGCCCGACGACACGCTCATCGTGATCGACGACCTCGACGCCGGTCGCCAGCGGCTGGTCCGTCACTTCGACGAAGCGCTCACCCAGTTCGACGCTGCGCGGGAGGGCGGACGTCCGGCTGTGCCTCCCTCCGAACTCCTGCTGGAGCCCGACGCGCTGGTGGAGGGCGTGATCGCGCGGCGCCCGGTGGTGCTGGAACGGATCGGCCAGGACATGGGGCAGAGCGGCTGGGGCAAGGCGCGCCTCTCGGTGCGCGCCTACGGCAACGACGAGCTGCGCGCCGCCCTCACCCGCGAGCGCTCCCACGAGCGCGCGCTCGAACCGCTGGTGGAACGCCTCGAAGGTTGGCGCGAGGCGGGCTGGCGCGTGGTGCTGGCGGTGCCCTCCCTGTCCGCCGCGGAACGCTTGCGCGCACTGCTCGCCGAGTACGGACAGCGCAGCCAGGTCGCCCGCGAGCCCCGCCCGGTGTGGCGCTGGTCGCACCCAGGGCACGTGGAGATCCGGCTGGCGCGCCTCTCCGACGGCTTCGCGCTCCCCATCGAACAGCTCGTGGTCGTGACCGAGGAGGAGATCTTCGGCCGGCGTCAGCGCCGCCGCATGCGCCGCACCTGGCACGACGCCGCGGGTGCCGGTGTAGAGGCCCTCGGCCAGCTCGAGCCCGGCGACTTTCTCGTGCACGTGGAGCACGGCATCGGCGTCTACCGCGGCCTCGTCGAGCTCTCCATGTCCGGCGTGTCGGGCGAGTTCCTGCGCCTCGAGTACGAAGGCGGCGACAAGCTCTTCCTGCCGGTGCACCGCCTCAACCTGGTGCAGCGCTACGTGGGCGCCGACGGGCAGAAGCCGCGCATCGACCGCCTGGGTGGCGACTCGTGGGAGAAGGCGCGCCGCTCCGTGAAGCGTTCGCTCAAGATGATGGCCGGCGAGCTGCTCAAGGTGCACGCTGCGCGCGAGCTGGCCGAGGGCTTCGCCTTCTCGGGCCGCGACCGCATGCTGGAGGAGTTCGAAGCCGCCTTTCCCTTCGAAGAAACCCCCGACCAGGGGGCCGCCATCGAGGAAGTGCTCGCCGACCTCTCCAAACCCCAGCCGATGGACCGATTGGTATGCGGCGACGTCGGCTACGGAAAGACGGAGGTGGCGGCGCGCGGCGCCTTCCGCGCAGCCATGGACGGCAAACAGGTGGCCGTCCTCGTGCCGACCACGATCCTGGCGCAGCAGCACGAGGAGACCTTCCGCGCGCGCTTCGAGGGCTACCCGGTGCGCATCGAGTCCTTCTCGCGCTTCCGCACGGCGAAAGAGTCGCGCGAGGTCCGCGAGGGGCTCCTCTCGGGCGACGTGGACATCGTCATCGGCACCCACCGCCTGCTTCAGAAGAACGTGCAGTTCCGCGACCTGGGACTCCTGGTGGTGGACGAGGAGCACCGCTTCGGCGTGCGCCACAAGGAGCGCATCAAGCAGATCAAGAAGACCGTCGACGTGGTGACGCTCACCGCGACACCCATCCCGCGCACGCTCCAGATGGCCTTCACGGGACTGCGAGACCTCTCGGTGATCGAGACGCCGCCGGCGGACCGGCTCGCGATCCGCACCCAGGTGTGCCGCTTTTCGGAAGAGCTGATACGCGAGGCGATCCTGCGCGAGCTGCGCCGCGGCGGGCAGGTATTCTTCGTGCACAACCGGGTGCAGACCATCGGCGCGCTCGCGGAGCTGCTGGCGCGGTCGGTGCCCGAAGCGAGCGTCATCGTGGCCCACGGCCAGCTGCGCGAACGCGAACTCGAGAACCGCATGCTGCGCTTCTCCCACGGCGAGGCCGACGTGCTGCTCTGCACCACCATCGTCGAGAGCGGCCTCGACATCCCGCGCGCCAACACCATCATCGTGGACCGCGGCGACCGGCTGGGGCTGGCGCAGCTCTACCAGCTGCGCGGACGCGTGGGCCGCAGCAGCCACCGCGCCTACGCCTACATCCTCACCCCCGGCGAGTCCGCGTTGTCGCGCGACGCCGAGCGTCGTCTGGAGGCCATCCAGGATCTGTCGGAGCTGGGCAGCGGCTTCCGCCTCGCCAACATGGACCTGGAGATCCGCGGCGCGGGCAACCTGCTCGGCGCCGAGCAGTCGGGAAACCTCAGCGCGGTCGGATACGAGACCTACATGGACATGCTGGCCGACACCATCGAGGAAATGCGCGGCAACGTGCGAGAGGAACAGGTCGATCCGGAGATCCGCCTGCCCATCGCGGCGCGTCTGCCCGAAGACTACGTACCCGACGTCTCGCAGCGGTTGGTGCTCTACAAGCGCCTGGCCAGCGCGCCCGACGACGCAGACGTGGACCGCATACGCGACGAGCTTCTCGACCGCTACGGCCCGCTTCCCGCAGAGGCGAACCAGCTCGTCGAGGTGATTCGCCTGAAGATCCTGGCGCGCGACCTGGGCGTGGCGGCTGTGGAGTGGGTGCGGGGCGAGGTCGTGCTCACGGCGGGCCCCTCCACCCGCATCGATCCCAAGCGGCTGGTGGGACTGATGACCCAGGCCGCATCGGGCATCCGCGTGGCGCCCGATCACAAGATCTACGCGCCGGCAGAGTCTCTCACGCCGGAAGTGGTCTTTCCCGCGGCGCGTCGCCTGCTCCAACGTCTGGGCGGAATTCGCGCAACGCCTCCCGCGCCGGGACATTGAGGCGGCTCTTGCGCACGCGTGATGCTCCGCGGGCGTCACCTGGGGCTCTCCCTACGCCACTCACGAGGCGAGGAGATCTCCCATGCGCCGCGACTACATTCTGTCGAACGCCCAGATCGTGCTCTCGCTCCTGCGCAGCGGCTACGCACACAGCTGCCCGCGTTGCGGGCGCGGCATGCACGTGCGCCACGCGTCCGGCCTGTGCGTGTGGTGCTACAACGAGCAGTCGACGCCCGAGCGCAAGTCGAAGATCACCCGCACCGTGACGCGACGCCGCCCCCGCCCCAAGAGAGAGCAGCCGAGTCCGCCCGCTCCCACCGGCGCCTAGTAGGCAGCGCAAGCAGCGCGCGCGGCGCGGACCTCAGGCCGGCGTCAGGTCCGCGAAGACGAAGCCGTCGCGCTCCACCACTTCGCCCGCCGCAACCGGGATGGGCGCTCCGAACATGGGCCCGGCGAAGGCGAAGCTGTGGAACTCGCCGTTCTCGCCGCACGGGTCCACGCTCTCGGGCAGCTCGTCGAGGAGCGCCGCGTCCCACACGCGCCCGGCGAAGCGGGCGTCGAGCATGCGCGGATCCACGCACGTGATCCGCGCGCGCAGGCCACCGTCCAGCATGCTGCGCGCCAGCTCGGGAGTCGGAATCCCCCAGATGGGGAAGAGCGGTTCGATGCCCGTTCCCGCGAGGTTCTTCTCGCGGTAGGCGCGGATGTCCCGGAGGAAGAGGTCACCGAAGGCCATCGCCTCCACACCCTCGCCGGCGGCGCGCTCCACCACCTCGGCCATACTGCGCTCGTACACCTCGTTGGGGCACGGGTTCGGGATCGGCACCTTCCACAGCGGCAGACCCGCGGCCTCGGCCTGGCGCTCCAGCAGGACCTCGCGCACGGCGTGCATCGCGACCCGCGCGAAAGCCTCGTTCAGCGTAGTGAGCAGGCCCACCACTTCCAGCGACGGGTCGCTGCGCAGCGCGTGGAGCGCCCACGCGCTGTCCTTCCCGCTGCTCCAGGAGAGCAGGACCTTGCGTGCCATCGCGCGACGGTAGCGCGTGCGCGATGTCGCGGGAGGCTACGCCGCGGCGACGGTCGGGGCCTTGCCCAGCTTGAGTGCGCAGAGGCCGTCGTTCTCGAGCCCGAGCGGCAGAGCCATGCCGCTGTAGAAGCGCTCGACCGCCACCATCGCGGCTACGTCGATGATGCCGCGCTCGTCGAAGTACTTGCGCAGGCGCTCGAAGGTCTCGTCGGAAACCCGGCAGTCGGCTCCCGCCTCGCGGGCGTAGGCGATGGCCGCGCGCTCGCGTTCGCTGAAGTGCGGGCTCGACTCCCAGTCGGGCAGCGCATCGAACTTCTCCAGGCCGAGATCCTTGTCGACGGCGATGGCACGCCCGATGTCCAGGCAGAAGCCGCAACCGTTCACCTCCGCCACGACGGTCTGGATCAGGAGACCCAGCGACGGCTCGAGCTTCACGCCCTTCTCGGTGAACCGCTGGATGCGGTAGCCCAGCATGGCCAGCGGCGACGAACGTGCGTAGATCACCTGGATAACCGACGGCACCTTCCCGAACTGCCGGCGCGAAAGCCAGTAGGCCACCTTGTTGATGAGCCCCCTGGGCTTCTCGATGGGTTCCAGTCGCATGTTCAGCTCCTCTGGGTTTGTGGGCGCACGGGTTCGTCCTGGCGAGCGAGCCAGAATGTGAGGCCGACAAGCAGCGCGGCCGGGATGTAGACGGCCGGCATGTCCACCCACCAGTGGGACGCGTCCACGAAGCCGCGGGCCGTGTCGAAAACGTGCCCCGCGGCGTGGAAGACGTAGAAGGCGGTGGTGACGATCACAAGCGGCATGCGGAACTCCGGGCGGCGGGCCGCCCACCAGAGAGCGCCGGCGAGGGTCAGGAAGACGAAGCCGAGGTCGCGCACGAAGTGCTCGTTGTACGGGCCGAAGTCGGGTACGCGCGCAGGCAGGTCCGTGTACCAGAGCCGGGGGTCCGCGAGCATCCAGAGTCCGTTGGCCAGGTTGCTCACGGCGAGCACCATCAGGATCCACCAGCTGCTGTCGCGGGGGGTCTCACTCATGCCGCCCTCCTCTCGATGGCGCGCTTCACGATTCGGCCCAGGATGGCCACTCCGTCGGCGATGCCTTCTTCGTCCACGCCCGCGATGCCCATCATCAGGTGATCGCGGCCGCGGCCGTCTACGAAGAAGAGGTCGCCGCGCGGCGCCGCGATCCCCTCGGCCCCCATGCCGCGCCACACCGCGTCGGGGTCGGCCTGGGGCGGAAGGCGCACCCAGAGGCAGTTGCCGCCGGCCGGAAGCGACCAGCTCCCGCCCTCGGGCAGCTCGCGGCGCAGCGCCTCGTCGAGGAGCGCCAGGCGTGCGGCGTAGAGACGACGGGCGCGGCGCACGTGCCGCTCCAGCTCGCCGGCCTCGAGCATCTCGGCGAGAGCGGCCTGGCCGATCACGTTGGTGCCGAGGTCGCAGGCTACGCGCGTGAGCGCAAAGCGCCGCAGCAGGGGCGCCGGCGCGACCACGTAGCCGATGCGCAGGCCGGGCAGGACGGCCTTCGAGAACGTGCCGACGTAGATCACCTGGCCGGCGGAGTCGCGCGTCTTCAGCGCGGGGACCGGCGGCGAGCCGAGGCGCAGCTCGCTGTCGTAGTCGTCCTCGACGACCGGCGTCTGGTGCTCGTCGGCCAGGGCCAGGAGCTCCTCACGGCGCGTGTCGCTCATCACCACGCCGCTGGGGCACTGCACGGCGGGCGTCACGTAGACGAGCTTCACGCGGCGCGAGCGCAAGAGACGCGCCAGGTCCTGGGTGCGCAGGCCCGAGGCGTCCACGTCCACGCCGACCAGGTGCGCGCCGCTCGCCGCGAACGCGACGCCCGCCGCGAAGTAGCCGGGCTGCTCGATCGCCACCACGTCGCCGGGATCCACCAGGCAGCGCCCGATCAGATCGAGCGCCTGCTGCGCCCCGCTCGTGATCATGATCTCTTCCGCTCGCGCAGCGATCCCGCGCGAGACCAGAGCGCGCGCGATGGCCTCGCGCAGCGCCGGCCAACCGAGGGGCTCGCGGTAGCGGGCCAGCGCGTTGCCGTGGCGGGACAGGGCCCGCGAGAAGGCGCGCCGCAGCTCCACCTGGGGAGCGGTCGGTGCATCCACGCCGCCGGCGCGGAAGTCGAAGCGGATGGGGTTGGAGAGCGCGGTCCACTCGGGCAGCGCGAGGCGGCGGGTGCGGCCCGCCAGCAGGCCCTCCCAGGCAAAGGCGTGGCCGGCGACGGGCTCGCCGCCCGGCGCACTGCGCGGACGCGCCGCCACGAAGGTGCCCTGGCCCACGTGCGCGGTGAGCAGGCCGTCGTCGCAGAGCGCTTCGTACGCCTGGGCCACCGTATTGCGCCCCAGGCCGAGGGAGTCGGCCAGCTCGCGTGTGGCCGGGAGCCGCTCCCCGGCCGGGAGGCGCCCGGTCTCCACGAGCGCCCGCAGGTATTCCTCGAGCTGGCGGTAGAGGGGCTCGCCGGCGGCGCGATCGGGTCGGAAGGCCAGGTCCAGCATGCCCCGAAGGCTAATAGAGCCAATTCGTCATGCAAAGGGCCAATTCGTCCTTCCGAGAGCA
>CAXMOD010000205.1:0-4575 GCA_964194905.1 uncultured Desulfobacterales bacterium
AGACTAGAGAGGGATGGAGGACCCGGGCAGAGGATACCGCGCATCCTGCGGTTTCAAGAGCCCCAGCCGGCCGGGGTCGTAGCCGGGCAGGACGACGCCCAGGTCCCGCGCTCCGAGATGGCGCGAGGCCTCCGCCAGCAGCTCGCGCACGTCGGTGGTGACGCGCAGGTCGCGCCCGTCCTCGAGCGCTCCGGGCCCGAGGCCCGGCCAGCGGCCGAGCACGCGGCCCCCCGCGACGGCCCCGCCCAGCGCCAGGGCCACGCTCGCGCGGCCGTGGTCGGTGCCCCCGCTCCCGTTGGGCGCCAGAGTGCGCCCGAACTCCGTGAGCACGAGGAGCAGCAGGTCCGCCGCGCGCGGGCCGAGGGAGTCTTCGAAGCCCGCCAACGCGTCGGCCAGCCCTGCGGCATGGCGAGCGAGAGCGCCGTCCTCGTTGCCCTGGTTCACGTGGGTGTCCCAGCCTTGGACGTCGACCCAGGCCGCCGTGAGCCCCAGGTCCGCCCGGGCCAGGCGCGCCAGGGTGTCGAGCTGGTGCCCGAGGCGTGCGGCGCCCCCGGCGCCGCCTTCGCGCCGGCGAGACCGGGGGTCGCCGCGCGACGCCTCGCCCGCGCGTGCCCGCACCAGCGCCGCCACCTCCAGCGCTTCGCGCCCGGCCAGGGCTACCTGCGCCGTCGCGCCGGATGCGCGCTCGACGAAGAGGCCCTCGAGCGCGCGCTGTGCGGCGGGCGAGCGCGCGGGCGAACGCAGCTCATGCAGTGACTCGAAGGCGAGCGCCGCCGGGTCGCCGTCCAGCGCGAGCGGCCGCCCACGTGAAAGCGCAACCGCGGGGACCCGCCCGCCGCCGTCGCCATCGGCCAGCGCGCGTGCAAGCCAGCCCTCCATACCGTGTCCCGGCCGCGCGCCGCCGCGCTCGCAGGCGTCCTGGGCGTCGAAGTGGGAGCGCACGGGATCCGGAAGACCGACGGCCTGGACGGCTGCGAGGCGGCCCTCGCGGTGCAGCGGAGCGAGCGGCGCCAGGGCCGGGTGCAGCGCGAAACCCGCGCCGATGTCGACGGCATGCTCGGGAACGAGGGGCTTGCGAGCCGCGCGCAGGGCCGGATCACCGAGGGGCGGCACCAGCGCGAGGCCGTCGGCGCCGCCGCGCAAGAACACGACCACCAGCAGGGGTTCCGAGCCCGCCAGCGAGGCCGCGCGCGCGCGGTCGGGCCGCAGGAAGATCGGCATGGCGAGGGCGCCGGCCGTGGCCACGGTGCTCTGGAGGAACCGCCTGCGTGAGAGCGAAAGCGTTGTCGTCGTGTTCATGCCGCGCGGATCGAACCTCATCGAAGCTGGAACTCCGGCGAGGCCAGAGCCAGAGCCGTGCGCTCCCAGTCGGCGAGGCCCGGCGTGGCCAGCGCCACACGCGTGGGCGGCCCGACGGGCCGGGGGAGGAGCGCCTGCGCCGGGACTGAAGCGGCGCCGGCGATCCCGGGCAGTCGGCCCGACGCCAGCAGGAAGGCGAAGCGCGTGCGCGCCAGCACCGAGCCGGGGTCGAGCCAGCGCTCGGCGCGGTCGGGCCAGCCGGCCGGGGAGGGCGCCATGTACGGGAGCTGCCCCAGGTCGCGGAGCGCGAACAGTGCGCCGCGCCCGTCCTCGATGCGCGCACCGGTCGAACGCACAGCGGAGACGAGCAGCTCGTAGGGCTGCTTCAGCTTGCGCAGCTCGGTCGCGAAGAGCTCGGGGCCGCCCAACAGCAAGGTCTCCAGCGTGGCGCGGATGTCGCCGCCGCTCTCGAGGAAGCGCGCCGCGGTGCGTTCCACCGCGGTGGGGGGCGGGTCGTCGGCCAGGAAGCGGCGCGCCAGCTTCGTGGCGAGGAAGCGCGCGGTCGACGGGTGATGCGCCAGGAGCCGGATCACACGCTCACCCTCGTCGCGGCCGCCGCCGGCCGGAAACGCATGGCCGAGGATCCGCTTCGGTCCGTCGTCGTGCCAGTCGTTGCGGAAGTGGAAGCCCGGGTCGTCGTCCCGGCGCTTCAGCGTCCAGCCCGTGAAGGCTCGCGCCACCTCCACCACGTCCTGCTGCGTGTAGCCCCCGTCGACACCGAGTGTGTGCAGCTCGAGGAGCTCGCGGGCGTAGTTCTCGTTGAGACCGGTGGGGCGAAAGCGCGCGAAGGGACGGAACCGGCGGCGCTGGGACTCGGGCGCCCGCGACCGCCAATTGTCCAGGTAGAAGAGCATGGCCGGGTGTTGCGCGCTGGCGAGGAGCAGATCCTCGAAGCGTCCGAGAGCAAAGCGACGCAGCACGTCGCGCTCGTACGAGGGGAGGAGGGCAGGTTCCGCGAGGCCCTTGCGCGCGTAGACGTGCAGGTGGTTCGCCCAGAACTCGAAGGCCACCTCGTGCAGACGGTGCTCGCCGGCGACCGCGCGCTCCAGGCGTCGCGTGCCCAGCGCGATTCCGATCTCGCGCATCTCCTCGCGCATCTCGCGGGTAGCCTGCTTGGAGCGCGGGCGGCGCACCGGAGGCGTGGGCACGGGGGGGTCGTCCGGCGGGTCGGGTCGGCCGAGCTCCGTGCGGATCCAAAGCTCCGGACCCAGCTCCGCCACCCGGGGCACGTCGCCCGGCCGCGGCCCGAAGGCCAGCCGGTCCAACGCCCTGCGGGCTCGATCCTGGGGGGCGTCGAGCTGGCTCATGAGGGATTGAACAGACCCGGGAGCCGGTGGTTCCGCAAGGGTTGCAGACCGACCGATCGGTCGGGTATAAAGTGCGGGTTCTGTCCGACCGATCGGTCCGGTGGCGCGGCCGTTCGGGGGGGCAGGTCGATCCGTCCGGAGGACGAGTGAGCGAAGCCGCCAGCATCGGATCCCGCGAGAAGATCCTCGAGGTCGCCGAGGCCCTTTTCGCCCGGCGCGGATTCTCCGGCGTGGGCCTGCGCGAGGTCGCGGACGCGGCCGGCCTCGGCAAGTCGTCGCTCTTCCACCACTTCAAGAGCAAGGTCCAGCTCTACTTCGCAGTGCTGGAACGCGTGATGCAGCGCATCGACGAGCGACTCCAGCCCGTGCTGGGCGCGGCGGGCAGCCCTGTGCACCGCCTGGACGCAGCCATCGACGCGCTCATCGACGCGCTGGTGGAGCAGCCCACCAGTGCGAGGCTGCTGCTGCGCAGCTTGTTCGAGGACGACGACTTCGCATCGGACTCGCTGCCGGAAGCCGATCCGGCGGAGCGGATCCTGGCAGGCTTGATCGGGCAGCTCGACGGGTTGCTGCGTGCAGGCGTGGAGGCGGGCGTGTTCCGCAAGGTCTCCACGCCCCACATGGTCCAGACGCTGATCGGCGCCACCGTCTACCACTTCGCCTCGGGCGACTTCGGCGAGACCCTGATCGGGGCTCCTCTCTTGTCGAGCGAGCAGGTACGGCGGCGTAAAGACGAGTTGAAAGCGCTCTTGCATCACGGGCTGGCGGCTACGGCCCCGGCACCTTCTGGAGGTTGAGTCATGAAGAAGCTCATGGAAGAGCATCGCAAGCGGTTCGGCGATTTCGAGGTGATCGAGTGGGTCGACGAGGGCGAGGTAAAAGCTCTGCGCGACAAACTCGACGTGGACGCTCCCCTCGATGTGAACTGGACGTGGGAGTACGGCGAGGAAGTCGCGGAGCTGCGCAGCCTCTACGAGAAGGGCAAGGTCAACCAATGGAACGCCGAGGTCCATCTCGACTGGGAAACCCCGGTCACCAAGGACGAGTGGATCATGAACCCGGATGGCTCCATGCTGGCCGGCATGCTGGGCATGATGGGCGCCGACGAGGCCACCCGGAAGGCCGCCGCTTTCGACGAGCTCAACTACATCCTCTCCCAGCTGCTTCACGGCGAGCAGGCGGCCCTCCAACTCTGCGGCCAGCTCACCAACGCGTGCAGCAAGATGGACGAAAAGTGGTACGCGGCGAGCCAGGTGATCGACGAGGCGCGCCACATCGAGGCGCTCGCCAAGTTCATGCAGCGCAAGCTGGGCACGATCTACCCGATCGGCCCGACCCTGAAGGTGCTGCTGGACGAGCTGCTCCAGGCGCCCGACGCCGAGACCAAGACGCTCGGCATGCAGTGCCTGTTCGAGGGCACGGCCGTCGGCATCTTCGACCTGCTGCGTCAGGAGTCGCGCAACGACCTGCTCACCGACATGATTCGCCGGATCGAGCAGGACGAGGCGCGCCATGCCGCGTTCGGAGTGCTCTGCATGCGGCGCGTGGTGCGCGAGGCCGAGCCGGAGCAGGTGGGGCAGATGGAGGACTGGGCGTTCAGCATCCTGGAGGCGCTCAACGCCAACCAGAATCTGGACATGCTGCACATCCTGGGCCCGAAGTACGGCATCGACCCGAACATCGTGGTGCAGATGGTGACGGCGATGCCCAACTTCGCCGACTTCAACAGCATGATGTACATGCACACGGTGGTGCCCAACCTGAAGAGCCTGGGCCTCATCACCGAGCGCACCGAAGAGGGTTGGCGCCGGGTCGGACTGATGACCGACCGGCGCAAGACTCTGGAGGAGCTGCGGGCCGAGGGGCCCACCGGACCGTCCGCCGCGAACTAGCTCCGAGCTCCCGCCCG
>CAXMOD010000206.1:0-13134 GCA_964194905.1 uncultured Desulfobacterales bacterium
GCCGCCGGCGCGCAGACGCCGCACGTACATGCGCGTGCGGGCCGCGTTGGAGGGTCCCGGCGCACCGGAGACCGACGCACGCGGCGCCCGTCCGAAGAGCTGATCCACATCCGCGAACAGAACCACCTCGCGGCGCACCAACGCGAGCTGCGCGCGGAAGCCGGCCGAAAGACCCTCGGGCAGAGGCGCGTCGAGGAAGGCCAGGAGCTCATCCACGCGTCTGGGGTCCGCGTCGTAGCCCAGCAGCACCCGTCGGATCTCCTCGCCGACAGCGCGCACCGCCGCGTGGCGCCGTCCCGGCGGTGCGCCCTCCGCCCCGTGGAGTGCCACCGGTCCCTCTTCCGGGAAGAAGAGCGCCAGCGGGTCGTCCTCCGCCGGAAGCTGGAGAGGCGGACCTTCGCCGACGTCGGAAGCCGTGGCATCCGGCTCGATCACCACGAGCACATCGCCGGCAGCCACCTGCTGGCCCCGTCGCACCACCACTTCCCGCACCACGCCCGAGAGCGGCGCCGCGACGGCGATCTCCATCTTCATCGCCTCGAGCACCGCCACCGGCTGGCCGGCTTCGACGCGCTCCCCGGCCGATACCGGGAGCGCGACGACCATCGACGGAGAGCCGGCGCGCACGCGCCCGGCCGCCTCCCAATCGAAGCGGTGCGGGCGGCCTTCCACTTCGACGCGCACGCCCGCATCGCCCGCATCGTAGAGGACGCGCGTGCTGCCACCGTGCAGCTCGAGCCTCGCTCCGCCCGGCCCGTCCTCCACCCAATGCGCCGTAGCGACCGCACCGTCGAGGTGCACGCGGTACTTCCAGGCGCCGATCGCGTAGACCTGGAGACGATAGGCGCGGCCGCGGTGGGTCAGGTGGATCTCCT
The DNA here is from genome assembly GCA_964194905.1 of uncultured Desulfobacterales bacterium. GTDB lineage: Bacteria > Myxococcota_A > UBA9160 > UBA9160 > JAFDET01 > JAFDET01. The sequence continues at coordinate 876 of CAXMOD010000206.1, forward strand.
GGCCTTCGGAGGCCGGCGCACCGGCGGGCGCCGCAGCAGCGGAGTCGGCAAAGAAGTTGCGGCGCAGCTGGGAGCGTGCCCGTTGGTACGCCAGGATCGCGGCCGCAATCAGACCCTCGCACCCGTACTCGGCGCCGTCGCGCGGCGTGCGTCGATCCAGCCAGGTGGTGTCCACGCCACCCCGGCGAAATGCGGGATCGTCCAGCAGCTCGAGCAGAAAACCCTTGTTGGTGGCGCCGCCGGCGATCACCACTTCCAGGTCCGCCAGCGCGCAGGCCAGGCGCGCGCGCGCCTCCTCGCGGGTCTCCGCATGAGCCATCACCTTCGCCACCAACGAGTCGAATGCCGCCGGCACCGTACTGCCCGCCTGGTAGCCCGAATCCACGCGCACCTGCGGCCCGAGGGACGGGTCGAAGCGAAGTACCCGACCGGGAGACGGGAGGAAGCCCGCGTCCGGGTCCTCGGCACACAGGCGCGCTTCGAGGGCAGCGCCACGCCGCGCCCAACCGCGCGCCGGGAGGCGCTCGCCGCGCGCGATGCGGATCTGGAGCTGCACGAGATCGACACCGGTCACCATCTCGGTGATGCCGTGCTCCACCTGCAGGCGGGGGTTCACCTCCAGGAAGAAGAACTCATCGCCTTTCACCAGGAACTCGACAGTGCCGACGCCGCAGTAGCCCGCCTTGGCGGCGATGCTCGTCGCCGCCGACTCCAGCTCTTCCAGCAGGCTCGGAGCCAGTCCGGGAGGCGGCGTCTCCTCGAGAACCTTCTGGTGGCGCCGCTGCACGGAGCAGTCGCGGCAGCCGAGAGCCAGCACCTGCCCGTGGCGATCGGCGGCGATCTGCACCTCCACGTGACGTCCGCGCTCCACGCGGCGCTCCACGAAGACACGCGCGTCGCCGAACGCCGAGCGGGCCTCCGCCACCGCGCTCTTCCAGGCGTCCTCGATCGTCTCTGGGCCGCTCGCGCTGCGGATGCCGCGCCCTCCACCACCCGCCGCAGCCTTCACGACCACCGGGTAGCCGATGCGTTCGGCAGCCGCGCGCGCAGCCGCCACGTCGGCCACCGCACCACCGCTCCACGGCGACACCGGACAGCCCAGGCTCTCCGCCAGGCGCTTGCCCGCGAGCTTGTCTCCGAGCGCGCGCATCACGTCGGCCGATGGACCCAGGAACACCAGCCCCTCAGCGGCGACGCGCTCGGCGAATGCCGGGTCTTCAGCCACGAAGCCCCAGCCCGGCCAGACGGCATCGGCGCCCAGGCGGCGCAGCGCGTCGCAGACCAGGTCGTGGTTCAGGTAGGCGGCCGCAGCGTTGCCTGTGGAAGGGAGCTCCACCGCGGCATCCGCCTGGCGCACGAACGGCGCGTGGCGCTCCTCGGCCACGTACATCGCCAGCACGCGCAGGTCCTCGCCGGTGACGGCACGCCACGCCTTCACCGCCCGGATGCAGCGCAGGGCCGCCTCACCGCGGTTCACCACGGCCAGGCGCCGGAACGGCGTGGCGTCGTTCATGGCCCGAAACGCAGGAGGAAGCTCGACCACGTCAGGCCCGAGCCCACGCCCACCACGCCGAGCTCATCGGCCGCGCTCCACTTCTCCCACGCCATCGAGATCACCGACGCGGCGCTGGCGGCGCCCGTGTTGCCGTACCACTCGAGGTTGGTGTGGTGGCGGTCCGGCGGAATCGCGCACTGGCGGCACACGGCCTCGAGCATGCGCAGGTTGGCCTGGTGGCCGACGAAGTGGAAGCGTCGCTCGGGATCGGCCACCTCGTCGCGCAGCCGAGACACCCCCTCGACGGACTTCCTGATCGCGAACATCTGGACTGCGTGGCCGTGCTGGAAGAAGTGCCCGCCGCGCGGAACGACCACCTTGCCGGCGCCCGACGGATCCGACGCGAGCCGTGACGACAGCACCTGCGCCTGGCCCGGCTCCCCTATGGACACCACAGCGGCGGCTGCCGCGTCGCCCCACAGCACGGCGGAAGAGCGGTCCTCGTAGTCGACGGTTCGAGTGAGCGTCTCGGGCGAGACCAGCAACACGAAGCGCGGCAACGCTTCCGGGCGCATGCCCGAGAGCAGGTGGATCTGCGCGAAAAAGCTGGTGCAGGCGGAAGACACGTCGAGGGCGGGCACGTCCAGGTCGAGCGCCGCCGCAATGTTGCACGCCTCCGCGGGCGCGCTGGTGTCGCCGGCGGAGCTGCCAGCGATCACCATGCCCACGTCCCCGGGATCGAGGCCCGCACGAGCCAACGCCATCTGTGCGGCCCGCGCGCCCAGCTCCGCGTTGCTCTCGAGGGCCGCATCGGCGGAGGCACGCGGCTCGCGGTTGCGGGTGCTGCGGATGTAGTCGAGCGGCAGCACCGTGCGGCGCATGCGGATGCCGACGCGCTCGCGGATCCACGCGTCGCTCGTCCCAATGTCGAGCGACTCGAGAAATGCGTTGCTGAGCTCGCTTTCCGGGTGTGCGTGCCCGAGGGCATGCAGATGCAGGTTCAAGCCGGGACCCCCCTCCGCACCATTAGTGACTCACGGTCACTTTTCCGTCAAGGCCATCCCGCGCCGGCTCTCAAAGCAGCCCGAACCCCCTGCAAAACAACAAGAATCCCACCAGGCCCGCGACTCCGACGAGGCTGCTCAGGCGGACCCCCCGCTCCAGTCCGCCCCAGGCGGGCAGGAGCACCGCCACGCCGGCTGTGGCCACCAGGGCCACGAGCCGGGGCAACCAGAAGAGCGGCGCGGCAGCGGGTGGAACTCCGAAGGCGACCAGATAGGGGTTCGCGCTGCCCGCGATGACCAGGACTGCGACGAGACCCGCCAGGAACAGCAGCGCGAGGACGGCCCCGCCGCCGACCAGCAGGCGCGCGCGCCGCGCCGGCGCGTTCGCCCCCACGCTGCGCAGCGCTCCCCAGACACCCACGAGGAGCGCGGCCACCACTGCGCCCAGCGCGAGCCGGGCAGACGTGCGCCCCTCGATCACGAGGGAGCGCACAAACAGATAGGCGCCGGGCTCCGGGTGTACGGCGGTCACGAAGGCGGGCTCGGGCATCGCGCTGGCGCAGGAGGTGTCGAGCGCGGCTCTGGGATCGTCGAGGAACGCATTCAGGATGCCCTCGGGACACTCGCCGGCGCGGCTCGCCCCGTGGCCTACACCGGGAAACTCCACGTAGGTGCTGTTCGGGAGCCAACCGGCAGCGAGGCGACTCCACGCGGGCGGTGTGATCGGGTCGTAGTGGCCGGCCATCACCAGTGCCGGAACATCGCTGCGCACGGGTCTCGTCTCGTCCGCGCCCGCCTGGATCGGCCACCAGTCCGTGCACAGCTCCACGTCGATATGGAAGAAGACCATCCGACGCTGAAGCCCCGGCCAGCGGCGCGACGACTCCGACGGGACCATGAAGGGTCCGCGCTCGAAGCACTCGACCGTGTGGTACACCGCGCGGTTGATGCCGCTCGCCCGCTGCACCGATGCGTCGATCAGCGCCACGAGCTGCTCCGCGTTGCCGTCGCGCGCGAGTCGCATCAGGAGCGGGAGCAGCGGAATCACGCGCCGGTCGTAGAGTCCCTGGTGGAGCGAGATGGCCAGGTCCTGCGCGTTGACGGCGAAGCGGCCACTGGGCACGGTCTCGCGGTCCGACACCGGGATGACCAGCGGCTCGCGCTCCACGGCGTCGAGAGCCGCGGCGATCAAACCGGGCAACTCAGGAAAGGCCTCGGAGCAGCCGCGGTCCGCCGCACAGCCCGCCACCAGGGTGTCCACCGCGCGCTCCAGCTCGCCGAAGCGCACGTTGCCGGGAATGCCGGGCGGGTAGACCGAGTCGAGGATCACGCTGCGCACACCCTCGGGGTGATCGCGCAGCAAGGTGAGCGCGAGCTTGGTTCCGTACGAAATGCCGTAGACGTTCCACTGTTCGATGCCCAGGCTCCGGCGCAGGTCCGCCACGTCGTCGGCGCTCGTGTCGCTGTTCCAGGCGCCGAGGTCGTAGCCTTCGGCCGTCAGCTGGTCGCGGCACCCGCGTGCGATCTCGACGCGCCGGCGCATCTCCTCTTCCGGGCCCAGGTCCTCTGCGAGGACGCGGAAGTCTTCGAGACCCAGCTCGGGACACAGCACAGGCTCCGAGTGCCCGGTGCCGCGTTGGTCCAGCAGGATGAGCTCGCGCGAGTCCAGCAACTCCTCGTCGAGCCAGTACTTCCATCCCCGGGTGGCGCTACCGCCGGGACCTCCGTGCAGGAAGATCACAGGATCCGGCTCGGGCTTTTGCGCGCGACTCGCCAGGCGCGCCACCGCCAGGCGCAGGGTGCGCTCGCCCTTCGCGGCCACAAGCTCGGACGACGCGCTGCGCTCGGACACCACCAGGTAGCCGCACGAGAGCAGGCCGTCGGCCTCGGCGTCGGCCGCGTCCTGCATGGGACAGGGCGAGGGCTCGAAGCGGGGCACCGACTGTGCGTCGGCCGCGCTGGACGCGCCGACGAGGGCAGCGCACAGCATCGCGCCGACGACCATGCGTCGCCGCCGCTGCATCATCCCATCCATGCGCCACCATTGGGATCCAAGGCCTGCCCGGTGAAGGAGCGGCCCCCCTCGCTCATCAGGAACGAGATCAGAGCGGCGATCTCTTCGGGCTCACTGGCACGCTTGGCGGGAACCAGGTCGAGCGCGTCGCGGCGCGCCTCAGCCAGGGTCTGGCCGGTCTGCGCCGCGATGTTCTGCCAGCCCGCGGCCGCCATCTCGGTCTCCACCCAGCCGGGGCAGATCGCGTTCACCAACACGCCCCGGTCCGCCCACTCGAGGGCCAGAGCGCGCGTCAGCCCCAGGAGCGCCGCCTTGCTGGCGCAATAGGCCGTATGTCCGGGCACGCCGAAGCGTGCGAGGCACGACGACATGAAGATGCAGTGGCGAACCTCGGGGCCGTCGGCGAGGTTGCGTTCGAAGGCGCGCAGGCAGTGGTAGGAGCCGTCGAGGTTGGTTCGCACCACCTCGTCCCAGCGATCCTCGGGGCCCGGCTCGTTGGTACCGCCCGCGCCCGCGTTCGCCACCAGAGCGTGCAGCGGACCGAGCGCCGAGGCCGCCTGGTCGAACGCTTCGTGGACGGCGCTCTCGTCGCACACGTCCACCGGCACGACCAGGACCTCGCCCTCGGCGTTCTTCGCCACCGCCTCCAGTTTGTCTCGCCGCCGTCCCATGAGCGCAACGGCGGCGCCCTCGCGGGCCAGGCGCAGCGCGATCGCGCGCCCGATCCCCGTGCCCGCTCCCGTCACCACCACGTTGCGTCCCGAATGATCAGCCATCTCCGCCGCCCGGCCTCTCGTGCAGGATCCCCACCTCGGCGAGGATTTCGCGCAAGTCCTCGCGCTCGGCCACGCGGAAGGCGACACCCTCGGGCAGCGCGTCGTCGAGACGCCGGAAGTAGCGACGGCCCGTGCGACCTTCGACGATCACCACGATGCCCCGATCCTCCTCGCTGCGAATGAGACGCCCCACCATCTGCTTCAGGTAGAGCAGCATCGTGCCGAGCGTATCGCGCTCGAAGGCATTGATACCCATGGCCTTGAGGCGAGCCTCGCGCCGCTTGCGCAGCTGCGTGGGCACCTCGAAGGGCAGCTTCTCGATCACCAGCGCCTGGAGGTCGGGGCCGGGAATGTCGAGACCCTGCCAGAACGTGCGCGCCCCGAGCAGCACCGCTTCGCCACCGCGCCGGAAGCGCTCCACCAGCGCGTTCGGGTCGTCGCCGGCACCGCGCGGCGCCAGGACCTCGATGCCGTGGGGACGCAGGCGCTCGGACAGAAGTTCCGCCACGCGGTTCATGCGCGCGAGGCTGGTGAACAGTCCCAGGGTGCGCCCGGACAGCTCGAGCGCCAGGTCGCCCAGCACCGCCGCGGTCTCCTCGACCAGGTCACCCACGGGATCGAGCGCCACCGCGCGCATGTGCTCGGCGTAGGGGAAGGGGCTCGGCACCGAAGCGCGCTGCACCGGAGGGTGAGCGCGCGATTCGATCTCCAGCACGCCGAGGGCGGGGAAGGCGTCGCCCGCGACGAAGAGGCTCGCCGACACCCCGGCGAAGGTGATCAGCGGCTCGAGGAAGCGCTCGTGGAACGGGTCCGCGGGCGAGACCGGGCGCACCGCGAGGCGCCAGCGATCGTAGGGGGGAAGCACGCGCTCGAAGGCCGCCACCGCCTCGCCGTCGGTGCCGAGGAAGGCCAGACGCAGACCACGCGCCGCGTCGCGCAGCTCCTCGGCCGCACGCTCCAACGCCTGACCGCGCTCTTCGCTCGCATCGTCGGCGTAGCCCGAAACCTCGTCGGCCACCTGCTCCAAGCGCTGCCACGCCACTTCGGCCTGCTCCGCCGCGCCGTCGAAGGCGGGGCCGGGCGGATCCGGCAGCTGGATCTCTCCGTACTCGCTGGCCTGCGTCGCCAGCGCGCGCCCGAGCCCGGCCAGGTCCTGGGCGAGCGAGCGGCGCCACGCACGCGCATCCTGCGCGACGCCGCGCCGCGCGCGGCCGCTGAGGAGCGCGCCTCCCGCGCGGTCGTCCGGTCGCCCAAAGACCTCGTCCAACCGGTCGAGCACCTCCTCGGGCCGCACCTCCACGGCGTACACCTCGTCGGCTACACCCGAGAGCTCGTGGGCTTCGTCGGCGATCACATGTGCGAGGGCGGGATAGTCCGGCGGCCAGCGCAGCAGCAGGTCGTGGTTGGCCACCACCAGATGCGCCTCGGCGAGCGCCCCGCGTCGGAGCCCGAACGGGCACTCGGGGTGCGCGGCGCATTGTTCGCGAGAGCAGTGCTGCGCGCGCGGCGAGACCGAGCGCCGGCGCAGCCCATGTAGCGGGCGGAAGCGGCGCAGCAGAGCCGGGGGCAGGGCGCCGATCTCGCCGAAGGGGCGCGTGCGCGCGCACGCGAACAGGGCCGCCCAGGCCAGACGGTCGTCGGCGAACAGGCGCGGCTCGCGCCCCTCGGCCAGCACCGTCTGGAGACGCCGCTCGCACACGTAGTTGGCGCGGCCCTTGATCGAGAGCGCGCGCAGCTCCGGATAGCCGAGGATGCCGGCCGCCGCGGGGATGTCCTTCTCCAGGAGTTGGTCCTGGAGCAGCTTGGTGCGGGTCGAGATCACCACCGGTACGCGCTCGCCGCTACCCGCGCGCTGGAGCGCGAAGGGGATCGCCGCAGAGAGGTAGGCGAGCGACTTCCCGACTCCGGTGCCCCCCTCGAGCAGCAACGTCCCGCCGTCGCGCAGCGCGCGCACGAAATGACGGGCCAGCTCGATCTGCGCGACGCGAGCCCGATAGCCGGGGAGGAAGCGACCGCAGCGCTCTTCGTCCGCCAGCACCGCCGCGATGGCCTCCTCGTCGAACGGCACGGGGGGCGTGTCGCTCGCCGCGAGCGACACGTAGGGCGGGTGCTCCACGGTCACCACCAGCGCCTGGGCCTTGCCGAGCAGCGCGAGCCAGGGGGAGTCCGGCGCGTAGCTCTCGAGAGCGCGGCGGGCGACCTCGTAGCGCGCATGGCCCACCGCCGCCTCTCGTCCCAGCTGCGACAGGACCCGGGCCGTGTCGAGGGCGTCGTCGAGTGCGCGGTGACGCTCCTCGCTGCCGAGGAGTCCGCGGGTAAAGGTCTCGAGACGCAGATCCGTGGAGTCCGGGTGCGTGAGCGCCAGCAGGTCCTGCGTGTCGAGGTACGCGGCGTCGGCCAGCGGGGCGACGAAGCTGCGCGAGAGGAAGTGGCGCTCGAAGGGCGCGTTGTGCGCCACGATCACGCGCCCGGCGAGCAGCAGGCGCACCGCCTCGGCCAGCTCGGCGGGGCGCGGCGCGTCGGCCACGTCGCTGTCGCTGAGCCCGGTCAGCCGGCGGATGAGACGCGGCAACGGCTCCGAGGGGCGGACCAGGCTGTGCGCCACGCCCACGCTGACCCCCGCCGCGGAGTCGTCGGCATCGACGACGACGATGCCCACCTCGATGATCTCGGCGTGGGGGTCGTCGGGGAGGCCGGTGGTCTCCAGGTCCACCACCGCGAACGCACCGCTGCCCGCCGCCAGGCGCGCGAGCGCAGGACCGTCCAACCCGAGTTCGTCGGGCGGCACGTGTCGCAGCTCTAGCGGTGCACCGTCAGACGTAGAGCCCGTCCATCCCTTCTGAACTTCGCTCGCCTACGGCTCGCTGCGCGATCGCGGGCCCATGCCGCGCGCGCCGCAATCTTGCGGAGGTGGCATTGCGATGGGCGGAGTCAGACGTAGATGCCACCTTTGTACTCTCGGTCCATCCAACTACTCCGCTCGGCTGCGCCTCGCTGCGCGACCTTCGGGACCTAGACGTAGATGCCACCTTTGTACTCTCGGTCTTGCCGGATCTCCACGTTGATCAGGGCCGGCTTGCCGCTCTCGGCGGCGCGCTCCAGGGCGGGGCGCAGCTGGTCGGGCTCGGTCACGTGCTCGCCGTGGCCGCCCAACGCCTCGACCACTTTGTCGTAGCGGGTGCGGTTGAGCAGCACGCCCTCGAGGCGGTCCCAGCCGTAGATCGCGCCCTGCGGGCGCATCATCTGCCCCCAGGCTGCGTCGTTGCCGACGATCCCGATGACGGGCAGTCCGAAGCGAACGGCAGTGTCGAACTCCATTCCGTTGAAACCGAACGAACCGTCGCCGTAGATGATCACCACGCGGCGCTCCGGATGGGCGAGCTGCGCGGCGAGACCGAAAGGCATGCCCACGCCGAGGGTCCCGAGCGGGCCCGGGTCCATCCAGGCGCCCTCGCTCTTCACCGGGATGATCTTCGCGGCAGTCGCTACGATGTCACCGCCGTCACCGATCACGATGGGCTGGTCGAGTGTGTCGAGCCAGTCGCGGACCTCGCGGCACATGCGCTGGGGATCGACGGGCACCTCGTCGCTGTTCAGGGCCGCCTGCACCTTGGCCTCGGCCTCGTTCTCGACCGCGCGAAGCTCGTCACGCCAGCTGGAGTAGTCGAGCTGCACGCCCTGGTTCTTCATCTCCTCGAGCAACAGCTCGAAGCTGCAGGCCAGGTTCCCCACCAGCGGGATGTCCGTCTGGCGGTTCTGGCCGATGAGCGTCGCATCCATCTCGAGCTGGATGATCTTGGCGTCGGCGGGAATCGTCTGGCCGAAACGCATGCGGAAGTCGAGCAGCGTGCCCGCCAGCACGATGCAGTCGATCCCCTTGAGCGCATCGCGCCGCGAGCGGTTGAGGAACTCCGGCGAGTCGGGCGGCACACTGCCACGACCCATGCCGTTGGTGTACGTGGGCATGTGGGTCTCGGCGATGAAACGGTTCATCTCCGGCGACGCGTTCGACCACTTGACGCTCGTGCCCGCCATCAGCATCGGGCGCTGCGCGGCGCTGAGGATCTCGACCGCCTTGCGCACCTCGTCGCGGTCCGGCGAGATACGCGGTGCCCGGGTGCGGATGCGCGGAATCGGCGCCTCAGCTTCCTCGGCCTGACCCATGAACACGTCCATCGGAATCTCGAGATAGGCGGGGCCGGGGATGCCCGAGACCGCGTGGCGGATGGCCAGCTCCACGTACTCGGGAATGCGCTTGGTCTGGTAGATGGCGTCGCAGTACTTGGTGATGGGACGCACCACGCCGAGGTGGTCCATCTCCTGCAACGAGCCGCGGCGCAGATTCTCGAAGGGGCCCTGGCCGCCGAACACCAGGATCGGCGAGTTCGCGCGCCAGGCGTTGGCGATGCCGGTCACGCCGTCGGTGACGCCGGGGCCCGCCGTGATGGCGGCGACGCCGATGGAGCCCGGGCGGCAGCGTGCCCACGCGTCGGCCGCGTGGACGGCCGCCTGCTCGTGGCGCACATCGACGATCTTGATGCCTTCGTCCACGCAGCCGTCGTAGAGCGGCATGATGTGGCCGCCGGAGAGCGTGAAGACGACCTCGACGCCGGCTTCCTTGAGGGCCTTGGCGGCGAGCTTTCCACCGTGAAGTGCCATGGGGGGTACCTCGAAATCGGAGTGACTCCGGACGGTATCACACGGCGCTGGTGGGGGCGCGGCACGGGACCCGTGGTGAGGCCGAGACCAGCCCCTACGCGCGCGCTGCAGCGACGGAGTACGCGGCCCGCAAGCGCGCCCCGACGGAGATCGCGGACCGCACCTGGACTGCCGGCGCGCGCGCAGCGAGGCGCAGCCGAGCGAAGGGCCTCGTCCGGCTTGGCAAGCGCGCCCCGACGGAGATCGCGGACCGCACCCGGACTGCCGGCGCGCGCGCAGCGAGGCGCAGCCGAGCGAAGGGCCTCGTCCGGCTTAGCGGGGCAGCCCGAAGTCCACGCGGCGGTTGTACTGGTAGGCGTTCTCGTCGTGACCGGGCTTGGCCGGACGCGACTCGCCGTAGCTCACCGTCATGATCTTCGAACCGGGAACCCCGAGGCCGCTCAGATAGCGCTTCACGGAGTTGGCCCGACGCTCACCCAGCGCGAGGTTGTACTCCTCGCTGCCGCGCTCGTCGCAGTGGCCCTCGAGCACGACCTCTTTCCACTTCTTGTCGTGGATCACCTCGGCGTTGCCCTGCAGCGTGCTGCGGGCGTCCGAGCGGATCTCCGCACGGTCGTAATCGAAGTAGACCGTGTCGAGCCCCGGCGCGGGCCGTGTCGCGATCGGCCGGCCAGCTCCGCCCTCGCGGAAGGCGCCGCCCTTCTTGGCCCCCTCGGTACTCGTCGCACACCCGAGAGCCAGCACGGCCGCGGCCCCCACCAACCAACCAAGCATCGTCACACGTCGCACGATGGGACTCCTCCCCCTTTAACCCGATCTCGGCATCGGCCGCCCGAGCCCGAGGTGGGCCCGCGCGCGCCGTGGCGCCACCAGCTCTATCGGCAGTTGAGTATGGAAACTCAAGCCGTGAAACGCAATTTTTGTCCTGAAAGCCGAGCGGAAAGTCGGTGGGGGCAAACGGCTACGCAATACCCTGGTGGACGAGGTATTCCGCCAGCAGAACCGCACCCCTGGCTGCTCCCATCTTGGTGTTGTGGGAGACCAGGACGAACTTCACCCCGTTGGGCAGGGCGTGGTCTCCACGGACCCGGCCGATCGAGGTGGTCATGCCGTCGTGCAGGTCGCGATCCAGGCGGGGTTGGGGACGGTACGGGTCGTCCATCACCCGGATCAGCTCCGGCGGTGAGGACGGCAGCCCCATGTCCGTGAAGTCGCTCCCGAAAGCGGCCAGGACCTCGCTCACCTCCTCGGCCGAGGCGGACCGGCCGAGCGACGCCGCCACCGACTCGAAGTGTCCGTCGCGCACGTTCACGCGGGTGCAGGTGGCGGAGACCGGAATCTCGAGCGGGGCGATGGCCTCGCCCTCCAGGCGGCCGAGCACCTTGCGCGTCTCGCGCTCCACCTTCTCCTCTTCCTGGGCAACGTAGGGGATGACGTTGTCGAGCACGTCCAGCCCGATCACGCCCGGGCTGCGTCCGGCGCCCGAGAGGGCCTGCAGCGAGGTCATGATCACGCTCTGCACGCCGAACGCGCGCACGAGCGGCGCCAGCGCGATGACCAGGCCGATGGTCGTGCAGTTGGGCTGGGGCGTGATCCAACCCTTCCAGCCACGCTCGCGCTGCTGGCGCTTCAGCAGCGCGGCGTGCTCCAGGTTGACTCCCGGAACCAGGACCGGCACGTCGTCCTCGTAGCGGAACGCCGAGGCGGTCGAGATCACCGGCACCTGCGCGGCGTAGAGCGGCTCCAGCTCGCGAGCGGCGTCGCTCTCCACCGCGGAGAAGACCAGGTCCACCGCCGACGTGTCGAGCTCGCGCGCGTCCACCACGGGGGTGTCGGCAAAGATCTCCGGCAGCGCGCCGTCGCAGGCCCAGCCCGAAGACCCGTCCGGACGCGCGACGGCCTGCCGATACGGCTTGCCTGCGCTGCGCTCACTGGCGGCGAGCGCCGCCACCTCGAACCACGGGTGGTCCGCGAGCGTCGCCAGGAATTGCTGTCCGGTGATCCCGGTGGCACCCACCACCGCGATACGCCGGCGAAGCTTGGAGGACATGGGAAACTCCTCGGAGTTCGACTGGATAACGGATTTTCGGACGTCCGACCACGGAGCTTGTGTGCCACCCTGCCGGCATGGGGCGCGACGTGATCGACCTTCCCGGCACGGAGCCGCAGCTGGCCTCCGCCCTCGTCGGGGCCGACCGCGGCCTGCGCCTGGGCCTGGGAGCCGCCTTCGCCGCGGCCGCCGCCCTCGCCCCGGGTGCCCTCGGCCTGGCCTCGCTCGGGCTCGCCGCCGTCGCGCTCCTGCACCTCGCCG
>CAXMOD010000207.1:0-7522 GCA_964194905.1 uncultured Desulfobacterales bacterium
CGCAATCGCCGCAGCGCTGGAGCCACAGCTCGCCGCGCGCGCAGCCCTCCCAGTAGAAGCGGGTCTCCCAGTCGAATCCGGGCGCGGGGTGCTGGAGGGGCTTCGGCATCGCGTTCCTAATCCTTCGCCAGGATCAGCGTGGCGCCGCTGTGCATGGTGGACAGAAGTCCGCCGGTGCCGTGCACGCAGGCGATGGCGGCGTCCGGCACCTGGCGCTCGCCGCACTCGCCGCGCAGCTGCCGCACCGCCTCGATCACCAGGAAGATTCCGCGCATGCCCGGGTGGTTGGAAGATAGGCCGCCGCCGTCCGGGTTCACCGGCAGCGCGCCTCCCAGCCCGATGCGCCCGTTCTCCACGAAGGCTCCGCCTTCCCCGGGCTTGCAGAACCCCAGGTTCTCGAGTGTGACGAGCACGGTGATGGTGAAGGAGTCGTAGATCGTAGCCACGTCCACGTCGTCGTGGCGGACGCCGGCCATGCCGAACGCGCGCTCGCCGGACTGGCGCGCCGCGATGGAAAGCAGGTCCGCCGCACCCAGCTCCTGGTGCCAGAGCGCTTCGCCGCATCCCGCCACCAGGACGGGCGGCTTGGCCAGGTCCCGCGCACGCTCCGCGCTGGTCACCACCAGCGCGCCACCGCCGTCGCTGATGATGCAGCAATCCAGCAGGTGCAGGGGGTCGGAGATGACGCGGCTCTCGAGTACGTCCTTCACACTGATGGGCGTGCGCATCTTCGCGTCCGGATTGAGCGATGCGTGGCGGCGGGTGCCGACGGCGATCTCGGCGAGCTGCTCCGAGGTGGTGCCGTACAGCTCCATGTGGCGGCGCGCGACCATCGCGTAGCCTCCCACCGTGGTGAGGCCGTACGGTGCGGTGAAGCCCGCCGCGGCGTCGCGCCCGGCGCCGCCCCCGGTGCCGATGGCCATGGCGCTCGAGGCCGCCGTGCTGCCGTACAGGATGAGCGCCACTTCGCACAGACCCGCGTGGATGGCGGCCCCGGCGTGGGCCACGTGGGCCACGAACGACGAGCCGCCGATGTTGGTGCCGTCCACGTAGGACGGCTTCAGATCGAGGTACTCCGCGAGCTGCACGACCCCCATGATGCCCATGCCGATGCCGGCAGCGAACAGGCCGTCCACGTCGCCGATTCCGAGACCGCAATCGGCGAGGGCCCCGCGTGCGGACTCGCCCATGATCTGCCAGTCGGTCTTGTCGGGCGCCCAACGGGACGGGTGTTCGTACGCACCGGCGAGAGCGATCTTCCCAGAGAGACTCACGCCGCCGGCTCCGCCAGGAACCCGCGCAGCGCTTCGGCCACTGGGTCCGGCCTCTCGAAGTGCACCATGTGCCCGGCCTCGGGCACGGTGAGCGAGCGCGCCCCGCGAATTCCCTCGCTGAGGGCGCGACCCCCTTCCTGCATGGGCGGGAACTCGTCGTCGCCCCACACCACGAGGGTCGGGCAGTCGATCTCGCCGAGGCGCTGATCGACCGCCCAGCCGCGCAGCGCCAGCATGTCGCCGAGCATCACGCGAGGATCGGTCTTGGCGTCCTCCATCCAACCGCGGTGCACGATCTCGTCGGGCGTCTTCGGCGAGAAGGCCTCGCGTCCGAAGGCGCGACGCTGCTTGCCCTCCACCACGCGGCGCATCGGCTCCAACACCAGGTCGGGTAGCGGCGGGAACTTCGGCATGCTGCCGACGATCACCAGGCCACCCACCAGATCGGGACGCGCGAGCGCCAGCTCGAGAGCGACTCCGCCACCCATGGAGTGCCCGAGAACGACGGGCCGGCGCAGCTCCAGCGCTTCGATCACGCCCGCGGTGTGGGCCGCCATCTCGGCGACGCTGCCCAGCGCTTCGAGCCCAGCGCTGCGCGCGTGCGCGGGCATGGAGAAGGCCACCAGGCTGTGCTCATCGCCGAGCCGCTCGAAGAGGGGCATGAAGGAGTGGGCGTTGTTGCCCGAACCGTGGATGCAGAGAAGCGTCCGGCCCCGCCCGGTGTCGGGGGGAGCGCCGGGGAGCGTGGTGACGCCCGTGTGGAACAGGTGGGTCGCGATCCCACCGACGGTGACGTACTTCTCGGGCACGGCCGGCCAAGGGTACCGGCATGCCCCCGCAGCGGCCAGACGAGCGGCCAGCCGAGTCAGGCCGAAAGCCCTATACTCGGCGGCCATGCACCGGCATCCCGGCCGTTTCCAGGTCCTCTTCGCTTCCACCCTTGTCAAGTGGGTGGGAGGAGAGGGGATCTTCGGCCGCTAGTCGCTGCCTTTTCGAGACCCTCTCCCACCCGAATCGGAGGGGGTCAGGCGCGACGCACCGCTCCCCATCCCCGGCCGATCGGATTGGACGGAGCCCCTCATGGCGTCGCTCTTCACGCGCAACTTCGTAGCCCTGCTCGCCGCCCAGGCGTGCTTCGGCTTCTCATTCTCGTCGTTCTTCCTGCTGCCCAAGTTCATGACGGTGGAGCTGGCTGCGGGTCCGGACGAGATCGGGAGCGTTACCGCCGCGTTCTACCTGACGGCGGTGTTGCTGGGGCCTTGGATGGGTACCGTCGTCGACCGGCGCGGGCGCCGGCGCTTCCTCACGGCCGGCGCGCTGCTCCAGGCAGCGGCAGCGTTCGGCTTCGTCACGGTGGACTCGGTCGGACCGCTCCTCTACGCGCTGCGCATGCTCCAGGGAGCGGCCTTCGCGATGGCCTTCGTGGCGGGGTCGGCGCTGGCCGTGGACGAGGCGCCCCCGGATCGTCTGGCGCTGGCCCTCGGCATCTTTGGCCTCACGATGCTCTCGAACAACGCGATCGCACCGGTGCTGGTGGAGGAGATCGGGCAGCGCGCCGGCTGGGGCCCGGCGTTCGCGATGGCGTCCGCGATGGGATTGCTCGCGGCGCTGCTCTCGCTGCGCGTGCCCGACCGCGCCCGCCCGGCTCCCGACGTGGAAATCCCGGGACTCTTCGCTGTGGCCACACGGCCCGGGGCTCCGCGCATGTGGCTCGTGGTGGGACTCGCCGGCGCCGCCTTCGGGGTGATGTTCACCTTCTCGCAGCCCTTCGCGATCCAGCTCGGCATCGAGAACGTGCGCAGCTTCTTCGTGGCGTACACCGCGGCGGCACTCAGCGTGCGCCTGGGACTCGGTCCCTTCACCGACCGCCTCGGCCGCCGCCGGGTCTCGCTGGCGGCGCTTGCGCTCTACGCCCTCACCACAGCCGCGGCGGCGCAGCTCGGCCACCTGGGTCTGGCGGCGGTGGGCGCGGCCTTCGGTCTGGCCCACGGCATCTTCTACCCCACCTTCAACGCGCTGGCGGTGGAGCAGAGCGGCGAGCACGAGCGCGGCAAGGCCATGGCGCTCTTCAACGGCGCCTTCAACGTCGGCTACATGTGCGGAGTCTTCGGGCTGGGGTTGGTGGCCGCTCGTGTGGGCTACCCGCCGGTCTTCGGGCTGGGCGCGGCTTCGGCAGGCACCGCCTTCCTGGTGCTTCTCACGCGTCGGCGCCGGCGATCTCCTCGAACACATCCGGCTGCAGCAGCGTGATGACACCGCGTTCGGTCTTGACCAGGCCGCCGGCCTCCCAGGTGCGCATCTGCTTGTTCACGCTCTCGCGGCTGGTGCCCACCATGGTGCCGAGCTCCTGCTGGGAGAGGCGCATGTCGATGCGCACGCTGGCGTCGTCGCGCTGTCCGTACTGATCGGCCAGCGCCAGCAGCTTCTTGGCGAGCCGCTGCGGTAGCGCCAGGAAGCGGGTGTCCTCCATCAACTCGGAGAGCCGCGCTACTCGGCCCGCCAGGACCTCCAGCAGCTGGATGGCCGCGTCCGGGTTGCGGCGCAAGACGGGCAGGAAGTCGCGGCGGTCGAGGCCGAGGACCTCGCACTCGTCGAAGGCGCTCATGGTGGCGGTGCGCTCGCCGCCCGTGAACAGGGCGAGCTCTCCGCACACTTCGCCGGGATTCATCAGGTTGAACTGCATGTCGCTGCCCTCGGCCGAGGTGGTGCTGACGCGCAGGCGACCGCTCACGATGACGTAGATCTGGGAGCCCTCGTCGCCCTTGTGGCACAGCTCCTCGCGGGGCTTCAGGCGGCGCGTGTGCGCCACCTGCGCCAGCTCGTCGAGGGCGGCTTCGCTCAAAGCGGAGAACATGGACACCTTGGCCAGGATCTCCCGCCGCGCACGGGTCTCCGGAGTCGCCATCGGGGATCCATCGTACCATCTCCGGTCGGGATCCCGGCCCAGTCTAGGCGTGCAACTCCACTCCTATACCCCGGGCCGCCAGCGCGTCGCTCGCGCCGTTCTCCAGGAACGCGGCCGCTTCCCCGAAGCCGCGCAGGTTCGCGTCGAAGTGGGCGAGGCCCAGGCCGCGCGTGAAGTCGTAGCCGTGAAGAGCCGGGCAGAGCTCGGCGAAGGGCGGCAGCGACGGGATGAGCTCGCGCATCGCCGGCGGCGCCATCCCCGTCAGCATGCGCACGAACTCGTGGACCCGCTCCGAATCGTCGGCGAAGTGCTGGTGGTCGGCGTTGAGGAGTACCGCCATGCGCTTGCTCGCCTTGGTGCGCTCGTAGAGCCCGTGCATGCCGCCCAGGGGCAGCAGCGAGTCGCGCTCAGCAACGAGGTAGAAGGTCGGCGCGTCGCGACCCCAGTCCAGGTGAAGCAGATCGGGCAGCGGGTCGCCCTCGCCGGCGGGGGCTCCGCCCGCCGGCGCCATGGGCAGCACGGCTCGGATGCGTGCGTCGGCCGCCGCGGCGGCGAGGCTGGTCCAGCCGCCGAAGCTGTGTCCGGCGATGCCGATACGCTCGGTGTCGGCGCCGGACTCGCACAGCCAGTCGAGGGCCAGCGAAGCGTCCGCGGGGCGGTAGTCGGTGGCGGGCCCCAACACGTCGGTCGCACTCGGTGCGGCTGAAGGATCCGCACCGGTCGCCGTCAGCTGCGGCAGCAGGGCCATCACGTCGGTCACCGTGTTGCCCACGTGGTCGGGAGATGCCACCAGGTAGCCGTGGCTCGCCAGGTGCGTGCAGAAGAAGGTGGACTGGCGACGGTGCCCGGCGAATCCGTGGGAGAACACCACGCCGGGGAGCGCCGCGTCCCCTTCGACGGGAGGGTCGGCGGGCGCCGCATCACGCACCGCGTCTTGCAGGACCTCGGGCATGACCGGAATCATCTGGAAGCGATCGCGCGTGGCGTCGTCCAGGTCGTGCCCGGCATGGCGCGGGTGCGCCGGGTACCAGATCTCGAGGGGAACGCGGCGGTCGCGCGCGGAGTCGTCGAGCTCCACGGTGCGCACGCCGACGGGATGGGGGCCGCGAGCGAAGGGGTCGTAGGACATGGACGGCATGGTAGCCTCTGGCCTCCATTGCGCGCCCACATGAGTCATCTCCAGCCACCGCGCCGCCGGCGACTGCTCCCGTACGCCGCGTTGAGCGCCCTGCTGCCGCTGCTCCTCGCCGCCACGCCCTGCCCGAACCGCGAGTCGCTGCGCCGCCCCTACTTCGGCGACCTGCACGTACACACGGCGTTCTCCCACGACGCCAGCACCCAGGGCACACGCACCCTCCCGCGCGAGGCCTACGAGTTCGCCCGCGGCCGGGAGCTCGGACTCCAGCCGTTCGACGCGGACGGGCGCCCGCTGCGCACCCTGAAGCTCTCGCGGCCCCTCGATTTCGCAGCGGTGACCGACCACAGCGAGCTCCTGGGAGAAGTGCACCTGTGCACCACGCCCGGGAGCGCGGGCTACGACGCGTGGATCTGTCGCCTACACCGGGTCTGGCCGCGCGCGTCGTTCTTCTTCATGAACACCCACGTCTCGCGCGGAACCGGCAGTCGCATGGGCTTCTGCGGCGACGACGGCGCCCTGTGCCTGGAGGGTGCGCTCAGTCCGTGGCGCGAGATCGTCGAGACCGCCCGCGACGCCGACGCGCCCTGCGACTTCACCGCCTTCGTCGGGTACGAGTGGACCGGGTCCATCGTTGGACGCAACCTGCACCGCAACGTGATCTTCGCGAACCAGCAGGTTCCCGAGCTGCCCATCGACTACTACACAGCCACCACTCCGGAGGCGCTCTGGGAAGGACTGCGCGTCCAATGCAGCGAGGCCGGCACGGGCTGCGACGCCCTCGCCATCCCACACAACTCGAACCTCTCCGCGGGCCTGATGTTCAAGTTGGAAGACGATCTCACGGCGGACGCCGCGCGTAATCGCTCGCGCTGGGAGCCCCTGGTCGAAGTCATGCAGCACAAGGGCGACTCCGAATGCCTGTGGATGCCCGGGATGGAGGATGAGCTCTGCGCCTTCGAGCAGCTTCCCTTCGACAGCTTCCGCGGCAAGTTCATCGGGTTCATGAGCCATCCGCCCCGTCGGGAGGACACCGTACGCGACGCGCTGTTGAAGGGTCTGGGGCGCCAGGCGGAGCTGGGCGCAAACCCCTTCAAGCTGGGCCTGATCGCAAGCACCGACACCCACCTCGGCACGCCCGGCGCGGTGGACGAGAAGACCCACCCGGGCCACGGCGGTGCCGGGGCGCCGTCGCCCGACGCCTTGCCCCTGGGCCTCCCCGACGACGTCTTCTTCAACCCGGGCGGGCTCGCGGTGCTGTGGGCCGAGGAGAACACGCGCGAGTCCCTCTTCGCCGCGATGCGCCGGCGCGAGGTGTACGGGACCAGCGGCCCGCGCCTGGTGGTGCGCCTCTTCGCAGCGCCGGACCTGCCCTCCGACCTGTGCGAGCGATCGGACCTGGCGGCAACGGGTTACGCCGAAGGCGTTCCGATGGGCGGCGAGCTGCCGCCCGGAGGGGGCGCCGTCCTCGCCGTCTCGGCCCTGCGCGATCCCGAGGGTGCGCCGCTGGAGCGGATCCAGGTGATCAAGGGCTGGGTGGAGCACGGGGAAGCGCAGGAGCTGGTCTTCGACGTCGCCGTCTCGAACCCGGGTGGCAACGACTCCCTGTGCACCGTGTGGCGCGACCCAGACTTCGACCCGAAGCAGACCGCTTTCTGGTACGCGCGCGTCCTGCAGGTGCCCACGCCCCGCTGGCACACCTATGCCTGCCGCACCCAGGGACTCGACTGCTCGCGCTACGACGTGCCCGAGACGCAGCGCGAACGCGCCTGGACCTCACCCGTGTGGTGGACCCCCTAGTCCACGCCCAACGCCCAGGAACCTCGGCGGGTGGGGCGTTCGAGGGTGTTGGCGAGTGCTTCGAGGAAGCGTTCTCGTGGCCAGGCCTCGGCGCCGAGGCGTTCTACGTGCTCGGTGTGCACCTGGCAGTCGAGGAAGTCGAAGTCCCAGCGTGCGAGTTGCTCGATCAGCATCACCAGCGCCACCTTCGAGGCGTCCGGCTGCCGCGTGAACATCGACTCGCCGAAGAAGGCACCGCCCATTGAGATCCCGTACACGCCCCCGACGAGGTCGCCGGCGCACCAGGTCTCCACGCTGTGGGCGAAGCCCAGATCGTGCAAGCGCTGGTAGGCCTCGCGCATGTCCGGCGTGATCCAGGTTCCGTCCTGGTCCGGGCGCTCCATCTCGGCGCAGGCCGCGATCACCTGG
>CAXMOD010000208.1:0-3465 GCA_964194905.1 uncultured Desulfobacterales bacterium
CGCCACTGGTCCGGGTCCACGTCGTTCTGGAAGCAGGCGAACGTGACGGGCCGCCCGGTTTCGCGGGCCAGCTGGTGCACCCAGGCCAGCTCCTTGCTCTCGGGCGCCAGGTCCGACGCCATCTCGAAGACGCCGCGGCCCAGCTCGCCGAGCACGCGGCCGATTCCGAGCACTTCGTCCTCCGCCGCGAAGGTCCCCGGGACCGGCTCGCCGTCGACGGCGCGATGCAGGATCGTCCGCGACGTCGTGAAGCCGAGGGCGCCCGCCTGGATGCCCTCGCGCACGATCGCCGCCATGCGTTCGATGTCGTCGGGCGTGGGTACTTCGTTCTTGGCGCCGCGTTCGCCCATCACGTAGGCACGCACCGCGCCGTGGGGCACCTGGGCGCCCACGTCGAGGGCGCGCGGCATGCGCTCCACGGCGTCGAGGTACTCGGGGAAGCTCTCCCACTCCCAGCGGATGCCCTCGGTGAGGGCGGTGCCCGGAATGTCTTCCACGCCTTCCATCAGACCGATCAGCCACTCGTGGCGGTCCGGCTCGGCGGGGGCGAAGCCCACGCCGCAGTTGCCCATCACGACCGTGGTCACGCCGTGCCAGGAAGACGGCGTGAGGTAGGGGTCCCAGGTGACCTGACCGTCGTAGTGGGTGTGGATGTCGACCCAGCCGGGCGCCACCACCAGGCCGTCGGCATCGAGATCGCGTTGGGCGGCGCCGGCCTTCCCGCCGACCGCGCTGATGCGCCCGTCGTCGATGGCCACGTCGCCGCTGTGGGAGGGCTCGCCGCTTCCGTCCACGATCGTTCCGCCGCGAATCACCAGGTCGTGCATCGGTTCCCCTTGAGCCGCCGAGTCCCCATCGTACGCGGGCGCCGAGTGGGTAGCCAGTCCCTGCCGCGTCGCGTTGGCTAGGGGCTCACGGTGCTGAATACTCGCATAAATACTCTTGATTTCATTGATCTTTTTGGATTCGAACGAATCGGTTGACGAATGACGCGGCGCGTCTATATTTCCGGCCGCCTCGCCGCTCCTCCCCCGGAATCCCCCGCGCGAGGCCACTCGGGAGTCTCCGACCATGTCCCAATCGATTCTGGCAGCGGTGCTGCTGTTGGGCCTCCTCGTGCCGGCGGCCGCCGGCGGCCCGTTGAGCTCTGCCGGCCCGGACCCGCTGCACAGCCAGGCGGCCCTGGTGGAGCAGGAGCTCGCAGAGCGCGCGGGCGCTCGCATCCCGGCCGGCGTGCGGCCCCGGCTGGCGCGGACGATCGTCGCCGAGGCGCAGCTCCACGGCATCGAGCCCGCCCTGGTGCTGGCCATGATCCAGGTGGAGAGCTCCTTCCGACCCGATGCCGTGTCGCCGGCGGGCGCCTACGGGCTCATGCAGATCCGCAGCCGCACCGGCCTCGCCTGTGCGCAGCGTCTGGGCATCGCGTGGCACGGCGAGAAGGAAACCCTCTTCGATCCGGTGGCCAACGTGCGCATCGGGATCGCTTACCTGGCGCGCCTGCGCGACCGCTTCGACAGCCTGCCGACCGCACTCGCGGCGTACAACCAGGGCCCGACACGCGTGTCGCTGAAGCTCGGTCGCGGGGAGCCCGTTGCGGCCCACTACACCCGGCGCGTGATGCAAGCGTGGTCGGGTCCGCTGGCCGGCTCGCCCAGCTAGATCTCGAGCACGACCTTGCCCAGATTGCGTCGGCTCTCGAGCAGGCGATGGGCGTCGGCGGCCTGCTCGAGCGGGAAGGTGGCGCCGATCACCGGGCGCAGGGAGCCACCGCGATAGCCCTCCAGCAGTTGGGCGAGCCAACCGCTCAGGCGTTGCGGCGGAACCTCCAGCGTGGCGAGGTTCACGCCGAACACGCCCACGTTCTGGTTCATCAGGCCCGGGGGTGTGAAGCGCAGCCAGGTACCCCACGCCGCCCTGAGCGACCCCGTCCAGCCGCGCGCCTTGCTGGTCCCGAGGGCAGACATGCCGTACATGCCGAGGCGCCCGGTCGGCGCCAGACAGCGGCAGCTCTTGCGGAAGGAGCGCCCGCCGATCGGGTCGAGCACCAGCTCCACGCCGCGCCCGCCGGTGATGTCGCGTACGCGGACCTCGAAGTCCTCCTCGGTGTAGTCGATGCAGTGGTCGACACCCAGGCTCTTCAGGAAGTCGTGCTTGTGGGCGGAGGCGCAGCCGATGACCTGGGCGCCGATGCGTCGCGCCAGCTGCACGGCCGCGGTGCCGACACCGCCGCCCGCCGAATGCAAGAGCACGGTCTCGTCCGGCAGCAGCGCGCCCAGGCGCTCGACCAGCAGGTGGGCGGTGAGGTAGTTGACCGGGAACGCCGCACCCTCGACGGCGGTCATCTCCTCGGGACGCTCCAGGACGGCGGTCTCGCTCACGCAGAGGCAATCGGTGTAGCCGCCGAGCGGCACCATCGCGAGGACGTCGCGGCCGACCCAGGCCGGGTCGGCGCCTTCGCCCACCGCATCGACGCTGCCGGAAACTTCGAAACCCGGTACTACGGGCGGCGAGGGCAGGTCGGGGTAGGTGCCGAGTCTGCCCATGACGTCGCCGAAGTTGACTCCGCAGGCCTCCACACGAATGCGCAACTCGCCGTTGCCCGGGGAGGGGTCGGCTTCTTGTCGCACCTCGAGCACATCGGGAGGGCCTGGCCGCGCAATCCAGACCTGGCGCATGGGATGAAGGTTCCTCCGCGGGGGCTAGACGGGAAGCTTACACGGGCTTCGCCCGTGAGACACAGCGTCTTCATCTTTCATCCATGTGCGTCAGTCGTTCGGTCGGACCAGTTCGAGGAGACGGCCGCGACCGGGCGCGAAGTCGACCCACTCGCCTTCGTCGAGGGCGATCGCCGCCAGGCAGGCGGCGGGAAACGGGCCGTCCGCCCCGGCCAGACTCCGGCACAGCGCGGCGATGCCGGGGTTGTGTCCGACGACCAGCGCGATCTGCAGGTTCGAGCGCAGGTTCTGCACCCGCGAGAGGATCTCGCCCGGGCTGGCCAGGTAGAGGCCGTCGTCGACGC
Organism: uncultured Desulfobacterales bacterium; assembly: GCA_964194905.1. Lineage (GTDB taxonomy): Bacteria > Myxococcota_A > UBA9160 > UBA9160 > JAFDET01 > JAFDET01. The sequence continues at coordinate 3,020 of CAXMOD010000208.1, forward strand.
TCACCGCCAGCCCCGGGCGCTCACGCTGCAGCGCGCCCAGAGTCTCGCGGGCGCGGCGCGCGGGGGAGCACAGTGCGAGCTCGGGAAAGTGCGGTCGCGACGTCAGCACGGAGGCCATGTGCGCTGCCTCGGCGAGCCCGCGGGGGTCGAGGGGGCGCTCGAGATCGTCGTCGGCGCTCGCGGCCGACGCGTGACGCAACAGGTAGAGGGTCTTCACGGCGCTTGGAGGATGCGCGATGCTGAGCGCGATGTCCGCTGAAGGGATCGATTACGCGCAGGCGGGGCTCCCGGTGCGTGCGGAGATTCCCGAAGCCCACCAGCGAGCGTGGGAGCACACCGCCCGTCCGGGGAGCTTCCTGACCGGCGCGCAACGCGTGGCCGTGGCCGCCGAGGTGCGCAGCGCCTGGGGCTGCGCTCTGTGCGTCGAGCGCAAGGGCGCCCTCTCC
>CAXMOD010000209.1:0-15813 GCA_964194905.1 uncultured Desulfobacterales bacterium
GTCGTGTAGTCCATCTCGTGGACGCGGAAGTCATCCACCGCCAGCTGGATCGGCAGCGCCAACGCCTCGCCCGGGTTCTCGCGCGCCCCGCGCAACACACCCTCGAGGACCGTGCGCACCACGGCCACGTCGAGGGGGTCGCCAAACTCCCAGGGCCGCGTCTCGTCGGGGCGGGGCAGACCCACGCCGGAGTTCTTCGTCTCATGGGCGCCCTGGCGTCCCTTGCGCAGCACACCGTACACCTGGGCCAGCGCCGAGGCCCCCAGCTTGCGGATCGCTCGAGGCGTCAGTTCGTCTGCACCTTCGCGCAGATAGCCTGCCCCTTCGAGAGTGGACCTCAAGTCCCGCAGGAAGATCAGGGACTGGGCGGCCCCGTCGTCCAGCAGCTCGCGAAGCTCGTCCGGGGAAATCTGCTGGAAGTTGCCCTCGGCCAGGTCGCGGGCCATCCGTTCCAGCGCCTCGATGCGCTCACGGATCTCCTGGGCGGTGTCGTAATCGGCGGACTCCTGGCCGCGGAAGCGCTCCCCCCGCTCTTGCTCGAAGCGCTCCAGCGCGCGCAACCGCTCGAGCTCCGCGAGAAGCTCGCGGTAGGCGGCTTCCGCCTCCGGGTCCTCGAAATCGTGGTCGGCGAAGCGCTCGATGGCGTCGGCCAGACCTTCGTGCCCAGCGTCGGACGGATCGCCCGACTCGGGATGCCGGCGCGCCAGGAAGTCGTTCATGCGTTGCGACTCGTGCCCGTGCTCCCGCTCGAGCGCGCCCTGCTCCTTGTCGAGCAACTCATCGAAGCGCTGCTGCAGGTCGCTCGTGGCGTTGTCCAGGTTGTAGCGGTCGTAGAGGTCCTGGATCTCGTCGCTCAGCTCGCGGATCAGCTCCTCCACGCCCATCACGCGCATATCGAGACCGCCCAGCTCGAAGCCGGTCCTGCGCATCCACTCGAGCGCCTGCTCCACATCGAGCCCCTCCATGAGGAGCTCGGAGAGCATGTCCAGCGCCTGGTCCGGGTCCAGCCGGAACTCGTCCTGGCTGCCGTCCCAACGGCTGTAGCGGAAGAGCTTCACGAGCGGCCGTACACCGCGGCGCCGTCGCGCTCGCTCTTGTTGAGGCGGTTGGAGAGGTGAAGCCCTTCCAGCAGGAACTCGATCGCGCTGGCCAGGTGGGCCGGAGAGTCGCCGCCCGCGAGGCGAGCCGCTCCCTCGCGCAGGCCCGCAATCGCGTCGAGCCCCTCCAGGTACTCGGTGGAGCGCATCGCGGCCGAGGTCTCCACGTTCCAACCCTCGTCGAAGGCCTGAACCACCGACGCCACGCCCTCGAGCGGAACGCGCTCGTCGAAGACCGTGCGCACCGCGCGGCGCGTGAGGTCCGCGATGACCTCCGTCTCGTCCTTGTCCGCGCCCGCGTACTCGAGCTCCATCTTGCCCTGGGTGGACGCCTCCAACGCCGCCAGGTCCGAGACTCGCGGCACCGCCTCGCCCTCCCCCGCCGCCAGCGCGCGGCGCAGGGCGTTGGCCACGAGCGTCTCGTAGTTGGCCATGGTCATGCGCACAGACACACCGGAGCTCTGGCTTACGTCCGGACTGCGCCGGGCCTGGAAGGTCATCTCCGCCACCACATCACGCATGAAGTCCGGCACGTCTACGGCGATGCCGTCGATCGCCGGCGGCCGCGCCTCCTGCAGCACGACCTCGAGCTCGTGCTCGCGGGTGCGCGGGTAGTGGGTGCGAATCTGCGCCCGGTAGCGGTCCTTCAGCGGCGTGATGATGCGGCCGCGGCTCGTGTAATCCTCGGGGTTGGCGCTGGACACCACCAGGACGTCCAGGGGCAGGCGCACCCGGTAGCCCTTCACCTGGAAATCGCGCTCCTCGAGCACGTTGAACAGCGCCACCTGCACCTTCTCCGTCAGGTCGGGCAGCTCGTTGATGCAGAAGATTCCGCGGTGGCTGCGCGGTATGAGGCCGAAGTGGATGGTGAGCTCGTCCGCGAGGGTGCGGCCTTCGGCCACCTTCACCGGGTCCACGTCGCCGATGAGGTCCGCCACCGACGTGTCCGGCGTCGCCAGCTTCTCGCCGTAGCGATCCTCGCGGGCCACCCAGCGGATGGGCGTGTCGTCGCCGTGCTCGGCCACCTGGCGGCGCGCGAAGGCCGAGACCGGGGCGAAGGGGTCGTCACAGATCTCGCTGCCTGCCACGGCCGGCAGCCAGGGATCGAGCAACTCCACGAGGCCCCGGATCATCCGCGACTTCGCCTGGCCGCGCTCGCCCAGGAAGATCAAGTCGTGACCGCAGAGCAGCGCATTCTCCACGGCGGGTACCACGCTGTCCTCGAAACCGACGATGCCTGGGAAGAGCGGCGCTCCCGCGCCGAGGCGCTGGAGCAGGTTGGCGCGAAGCTCCTCGCGCAAGGTGCGCGGCCGCCAGCCGGCGGCTCGCAGCTCGCCGAGGGTGCGGGCCGACGCTGCGGGGGGCGATTGGCTCGAGGTCAATGGATCCTCCGGTTGTGCGTTCGGGCCAGCAGGTTGACCTTAGCGCCGACGTAGCTCCTCCAGGCGTCTCTGGACCGCCTGCAAGCGACCGTCGTCGCCAGAGCGAAGCCCGGCCGGCGGCTTCAGGGCGTCAATCATGCGCCGTGTGTTGGCGATGCGCTCGTCGGTCGCGGGATGGCTCGAGAGCCAGCCCGGAGGCGACGCGCCGCCCGCACGCCGCATCGTCTCGAAGAAGGTCAGCAGCCCGTGGGGGTCGTAGCCTGCCCGGGGCATCACCTCCACGGCGAACGCGTCAGCCTCGCGCTCTGCGTCCCGCCCGAAGGTGCTGAGGTAGGCCGTGCCCGCGACGCCGCCGGCCACGTTCGCGGCGCTGCCCGCGAGGCCGCCCCCGAGAATCGAGGCGATGTAGACGCCGATCCGGTAGAGCGAGCCCACCCCCTGCTGGCGGCTGTAGTTATTGGCGACGTGGCGCTTCACCACGTGCCCGATCTCGTGTCCGATCACGCCGGCCACCTCGGACACGTCGCGCGCCTGGAGCAGGATGCCCGCGTTCACGTAGATGTAGCCGGCCGGCAGCGCGAAGGCGTTGATGTCCTCGTCGGCGACGACGTAGAAGTGGTACGTGAAGGGCTGCTCGCCGGACGCGGCCACGATGCGGTGGCCGATCTCCCGCACGTAGTCCCACACCACACGGTCGCGGATCAGGGGCAGCTGGCTGCGCACTTCGACGTTGGTCTGCTCGCCCAGCGCACGCTCCTGGTCCAGATTCAGTGGCGCACAGGCCGAGGTCGCCAGCACGAGCGCCGCCGCCACCCAGCTACAACAGCGACTCCACATCCGACCCTTCCTCCTTGGCGAGCGCCTCAGTCACGTGCCGGGTGATGGAGAGCACCGATCGATCGAACGATTCGTTCTCGACGATCGGCACGTCATGGGTCTCGGCCAGCTCGAGGATGGCGTCTTGGATGCGCAGGACGGCGTCGAGGTTCTCGATGTAGCGGTGGGGCGGGCGGGCGAGCTCGTCTTCCGCGCGCCGCGTGAAGCGTTTCTTGAATCCCTCCCGGTCGAAGGTGGCCACCGTCAGGAAGATGACGTGGGCGCGGCCGGCGTAGGGTGTCAGGTCCAGGATGCCCGGAACCAGCGACACCCCGTCGAGCACCAGGCTCTGGTTCTCCTCGATGGAGCGATCGATCATCGCCTGCACGCCCACCGACACGACGGACGCCTGGGAGATGAACCCCTCCGCCACCGGATCGCCGGTGGGCTGCGGTTCCGTCGGACCCGGGGGCTCGTAGGACGAGCGGTGGATGGCGGGCATCAGCTCCGGCGAGAGCATCAGGCGCATCACCTGGCGGATGGAGTCGGACGAGATGACGCGGCCGATACCGAGGCGGTGGGCCACTTCGAGAGCGAGGCTGGTCTTGCCCACGCCGGTGGTGCCGCCGAGCAGGAGGATGACCGGGACCTCGGGGTCCTGGTACTTGCGCCACACGAGATAGCGCCGCGCGGCGCTCTCGCGGTCGGCGGCGCGCAGCGCGTCGAAGACCAGGCGACGCAGCTCGCGCCGCTCGATGCGCGTGCGCCGCTCCCGGAGCAGGCGCTCCTCGATGCGCCGGGCCGCGTCCCATGCGTCGGACGGGTCGACCGCGGCGGCCAGCAGGGACTGGGAGAGGACCCCCTTGGAGAACGGGGTCTCCACCCGGCCGTGGAGCACGGCGATCTCGGTGGTCGCCGTATCATTAAAAAACGCGGCCACGACCCCGGCCTGGCGGCACTCCTCGTCCACCACCTTGGCCAGGTCATCCCGGGCCACGTGGCGGCCCCGCAGCCGCTCCCGGACCCCATTGGCCACGCCGTAGGCCTCGTCGAATGAGACCCCCTGGGAGAGCAGCGAGTGGATCAGGATGCCCCGCATGAAGGGTCGGGGCCCGCCGGCGTCCTCGACGATGATCCGCCCGGAGTCGCCCCCGGGGCTCGGCTCCCCCTTCTTCTCGGCCATGGCGACCAAACTACCCCAAAGCGACCCGGGCTGGTTGGCACGACCCGTGAATGTGACATTTCGGGAAGAATTTGGCTTGACTGCGGCGAGGGCCCGCGTATAACGTCGTTTTTGCCGCTCGGGGCAAGGGAGGCGCGGTGTCACCGACATCGCACAGGGGAATGCGTCCGGAGGAGAGTCCGCGGAAAGGGTCGAAAGGGCCGGTTCGCCGGTCCGAGCGTCCCGTTCAGGAGGACATCTTCCGCACTGGTGAGGTTGTGCAGGTGGTGGGCGTGTCGCGTCGCCAACTGCAGTACTGGGCGCAGACCGACCTCGTTCAGCCCTCGGCGCGTACCAAGGGGGGTCATCACCGCTACACGTTCGAGGACCTCGTGGCCTTGAAGGCCGCGAAGCGCCTCATCGACGCCGGCGTCTCGGTTCAACGGATCCGGAAGAGCATCGCGAAGCTGAAGCGGGTCCTGCCGACCGTGCGTCGACCACTGGCAGAGTTGGTACTCGTAGCGACCGGCGACGTCGTGCTCGTCTTCCGCGAGGGCACGGTCTTCGAAGCCGTCTCCGGACAGGAGTGGGTGCTCGAGGTCGCCGCGTTCGAACGCGACGTCGAGAAGTGGCGTCGTGGCGGCGCGGGCATGCGCCGCGTCGAGCCGGATCCCACCGGCCGCACGAGTACCGAGCGCACGGCCTAGCCACTAGCGCCGTTCTCGCCCGGGCTTTCCGTTCCCGGGCCGCATCGCTGGCGTCGCCGACCTCGGTCGGTCCCGATCGATCGGGGCGGTTTTTCGCCTCGCCCGCGACCTGGTGTCGTGTCCGGGGCAGTGCCGGGGGGAGTCAATGCGAGCCATCGCAATCGTGAACCAAAAGGGGGGCTGCGGGAAGACCACCACCGCCGTCAACCTGGCCGGAAGCCTCGCCATCGACGGCGCTCGGGTCCTCGTCGTGGACATGGACCCCCAAGCCCACGCCACCCTCGCGCTGGGCATCGACCCGGAAATGACGGAGGCCAATCTCTACGAAGTACTGGCCGACGAGGACGGCCCGGCGCTCATCAACGAGATCCTCATCGAGGTGGGACCGGGCATCGAGGTAGCGCCCTCGGGCGTCGTGCTGTCGGCCGTCGAGCAGAAGCTGGCTTCGGGGCAGGTCGCCGGTCGTACCGAGCGTCTGTGGAACGCCTTCCAGGCGCTGGCGCGACCCTACGACTACGCCCTCATCGACTGCCCGCCCCACGTGGGGCTCCTGACCTTCAACGCGCTGCGGGCCTCACAGGAGGTGATCGTTCCCCTCGAGACCAGCCACTTCGCCATCCAGGGCGCGCACAAGTTGCTCGAAACCCTGGCCCTGCTCTCCGAGCGGCTGGGGCACGACATCCAGGTGCGCTTCCTGCCCACGCTCTACGACGGCCGCACGCGCTTTGCACGCGAGACCCTGGCGGATATCCGCGAGCTGTTCGGCGACCTGTGCTTCGATACGGTCATCCGTCAAAACGTGAAGCTGCGCGAGGCGGCACGCCGGGGCCGCCCGCTAGCCACCTTCGCGCCCACGGCCAACGGCGCCCTCGACTACGCGGCCCTCGCGTTGGAGGTGGAGGCCACGCCGCCCGCCGAGGAGGAGACGGAGGTCGCAGCCGAAAGACTCGACACCGCCCCCCGCCAGGTGGTGGTTCACTTCCGCGACGTCGAGGCTGCGGACGTGCGCATCGCCGGGGACTTCAACGGCTGGATTCCCGACAAGGACGTGCGCTCGCGCGTGGAGAGCGAAGGCAGTGCGCGCGTCTGGACCAAGGTGCTGACCCTGCCGCCGGGCACCTACCACTACCGGTACGTGGTCGACGGGCGCTGGCGGGAGGATCCCGAGAATCCCGACGTGGAGACCGGCCCGGTGGGTGAGCGCACCTCGGTGCTGGTGGTGCGCTAGCCGTCTTGGCCCGCACGCTCGGCGACGTCCTTCATCACTTCGCCCCGGAGTTGGGTCCGACCGACCCGCGCCCCGCTGCGAGCGACGACGCCCCGCCGCCGCGCGTGGTGGCGGTGGCCCTCGAGCGGGGCGATCTGCTGCGGGCGGCGGTGCTGTGGAACCTGGCCGTGGAGACCGCGCGCGCCGGGGCGGCGTGCGAGGCTCTGGTTCCGGTGGGCACCATGACCGAGGCACCCGGAGACGCCGCGCCGCTCGGCGTGGGGCTCATCGCCGCAGCGCCAGAACCGGGCGAAACGCTGGCCGACGTGGCGCGGCAGCGTGCGGCCGCCGCTCCCCGTGCAGGCTCGGAACAACGGCGCGTGGCCATGGTGGGCGTGCAGGCGGCGGACGCCGGCGGGCTCTGCGCGTCCGTGGACCTGGCCCTCCTCGTGTGCGGCTGCGATGCGGCCAGCCGCAGCCGCGCCGAGTCGGTGGGGCGGCACCTGCTTCGCTCGGGTGCCCCACCGCCGGGCATCGTGATCCACGGCGCCCACACCCTCGATGAGGCGCGACGAGCTTTCGAGGCTGTGGCGTGCCCGCTGGAGCACGTCGCCGGCGAAGCCATCCCGAGCTACGGGCTGCTGGTGGACGACCTGGCGCTCTACCGCAGCGTGGTCGAGCGCCGGCCCGTCGGCCTCGCGCGACCCCAGTCTCCGGCCGCCCTGGCCCTGGCGGACGTCGCTGCCCTGGTAGCCGCGGATCTCGGCCTCGCGTGAGCCGGCTGCGCCCCGCACCGCTCCCCTCCCCGGAGCGCCTGCGCGGCGCGCTGCGCCCCGCCCTGGCCGAGTTGGGGCGGCCACTGAGGGTGTTGGCCGAAGGCGTCGACGGGATCTCGGGCGAGATCGACCTCGTCGCGGTCGACCCGGGCGGGACCCTCGTCGCCGTGCTCGTAGCGCGCGATCCAGGCGAGGCCCTGGGTCTGGTCGCCCGCGGCCTGGCCGAGCGAAGCTCGCTGCCGCGCCGAGCGGAGGACTGGCTGAAGGTCGCGCCCGACCTCGGGCTGCGCGCGGAGCGCGGTGTGGACCTGCTCCTCCTGGCTCCGGACTTCGGTGCCGCCGCCCGCGCGGCGGCGGCCGAGGCGGGCCGAAGCGTCCAGCTGGCACGCCTGCGCTTCGCGGCGATCGACGGGGGCGCGCCCGAGCCGCTCCTGGAGAGCCTCGAAGCCGCCCCGCCCCCGGCGGAGGTACCCCGCGAGCGACCGAGGCTCTCCGTCTTCCGCAGCGGTCTCGGCGAAGCCGACCTGCCGAAATCGCGAATCGCGTCCCCCGCGGGGGGCTGAGCGGCGACGTTTTCCGGACCCCGGTGACTTTTTTCGGATCCGGGTGACAAATTTTGACACCTCTCCTTCCACGCGGGGCACTCCCACACAGGGGTGCCCTGCCCGGCCTTCGGAGTGGGGCTCGAGAGTTGGACCTGGAAAGAGGGGAGATGCTGATGGCTGCGTTGGAAGCCCCGGTTGAATTGGTGGTGTCGGCGAGTGCGGACCCGGACACCGAGAGCGCGCTGGTCGAGCGCCTGCGAAGCGGCGATCAGGCTGCGTTCAAGATCCTCTACGACCGCTATTTCCGGCGGGTCTACCACTTCCTGGACAAGCGCTTACGCAACCGCGCCGACACCGAGGAGACCGTCCAGGAGGTCTTCATCAGCGTGTTCTCCTCCATCGACTCCTTCCGCGGCGAGGCGCCCTTCGCGGCCTGGGTCTTCGGCATCACGCGCCGCACCCTGGCCTCGCGCTTCAAGCGCAAGCGCCATCCCATGATCCCGCTGACGGACGTCGAAGGGAAATCCGGCGAGCTGCCTGATCGGGACGCTGTCGGCGATCCCCTGGCGGCCTACGAATACCGCGAGCAGCTGGACCGCATGGACGTGGTCATGCGCGAGAAGCTGTCGGACGAGCAGCGCCAGCTGGTGCTGCGCCACCACCTGGAGCACCAGAGCATCCAGGACATCGCGCGGGAGATGAGCAAGAGCGAGGACGCCGTGAAGTCCAACCTCTACCGCGCGCGCAAGCTGCTGTTGACACGATAGACTCCCCCGCCATGGGGGAGCCGTCGTTCGCCGCCCCGTCGCGTGAGAGCCTCGGGCTGTCCGCGCGGCCTCTGGACACGCCCGATGCGTTAGCCGGCCTCCGCGTGCGCCGCCTGGAGTTCAACAGCGGTGGCGACCGGGTGCCGGCGCGCCTGGTCCTGCCGCCCGAAGGCGACGCTCCCCATCCCCTGGTGCTGCTCCAGCACGGCCGGCGCGGCTCCAAGTCCGCCGACTACATGGACTACGCCGCGGGGCCGTGGGCGCGCGGCGGCGCGGCAGTGCTTTCCATCGACTTCCCCCTGCACGGCGAACGCGCGAGCGCCAAGCTGACCGAGAGGCTGCTGGCCGCCTTCGACGCGCGTTCCGACGACGCCGGCGACGCGCTCTGGGTCGACTTCACGCGCCGGGCGGTGGCAGACCTGCAGCGCGCACTCGACGCCGCGGCCGAGCTCCCGGAGCTCGACACCCAACGCTGTGCGTACGCGTCGTTCAGCCTGGGCACGATCGTCGGCGCCACGTTCCTCGGCCTGGACCCGCGGCCGCAGGCCGCCGCTCTCGCGCTCGGCGGCGGGGGCTTCGGACCCAGCGCCGTGGACCCCGTCCACCACCTGGGCCGCTTCGCACCGCGGCCGATCCTCTTCGTGAACGCGAGCCGCGACGAGACGATCCCGCGCAGCGCCACCGAGGCCCTCTACGACGCCGCGGGCGAGCCGAAACGCATCGAGTGGTTCGACTGCACACACAGCGCGCTCCCCGGCCGCGCGCTCAAGGCCATGTGGCAGTTCCTGCGCGAGCCCCTCGGGTTGGCCTGACGAGCGCGGGGGCTCGCGGTCAGGTCGCGTACACTCAGCCCGCGAACACACGGGGAGCCGTCATGTTCAAGAAATTCGTCTTCATCACGGGAGCGCTGGATTTTCCCGTCGGAGCCGGAGTCGCGGCGCCCGCGTTCATCGAGCCGAAAGCCGAGACGTTTACCGCTCTCTTGACCCTCGGCGCGTTCCTGTTCTTTGCGGCGGCGGCTCTCATGTGGAGCGCTCAAGACCTGCGAGTCCGCGCCCCCATCGTAGTCTGGCAGGGCATGGTGCGGCTGGTCGCGGTAGTCGGAATCCTCTACGCCATCAATGCCGGAATGGCGGAGACGAACCTCATCGCCCTCGCGATCTTCGACGGGGTCATCTGCACGACCTACTTCATCGGCTGCAGCCGGGTCACAGGCGCCTCCCCGATCCAGCTGCTGTTGGGCAAGACCGCTTGAACCGTCCGCGCGAGACGCTGCCTGTGCGATGATCCAGCGCATGGCACGCGATTGGCAGGCCTGGCACGGCGAATACGACGCTCCGGGATCGCGACTCGCACGACGTCTCGGTGTCGTGCAGGGGTTCATCCGCGATGCGTTCGACCGGATGCCGCCGGGACCGATCCGCGCGATCAGTGCATGCGCCGGCGAGGGCCGCGATCTCCTCGGGGTCCTGACGGATCACCCGCGGGCATCCGACGTCATCGCGCGGTTGGTCGAACTCGACCCTGAGCTCGCGGCCAGGGCTCGGGCCGCCGCGCCCGCGGGCGTCGAAGTCGTGACCGGCGATGCCTCGACGACGGCCGCCTACCGAGGCGCCGTTCCGGCCGATCTCGTACTCGTGTGCGGCGTGTTCGGCAACGTGTCCGACGACGACGTTCGTGGCAGCGTGCGCGCGTTGTCGACGCTGTGCGCCCCGGGCGCGACGGTGATCTGGACCCGGCACCGCCGGGCGCCCGACCTCACCGTCGACATTCGCCGCTGGTTCGGCGAGGCCGGCTACGAGGAAGTCGGGTTCGTGGGCTCCGGGGAGCGGTTCTTCGGCGTCGGGGCACACCGTTTGACGGGTCCGCCGCGCGACTGGGCGCCGGACATGCGACTGTTCACCTTCGTGGGGTTCGACGCACTCCGCTGATCCGGTGACCGAAGCGCACTCCGGGACGACTCGGGGCGGAACGACCAACCGCTACCAGAAGACATCACCTACCTCAAGAAGCCCTTCCGCCTCGTAGACGTCTCGAACATGGTTCGGCGCGTGCTGGACGAGGGCGAATCGACCAGCTGAGAGAGTGGCAGTCGGTTGGCCACGGCCGGCAACGGCCGCCTCAGATCGGGTACCCGATCCTTCCGTGCGGCGCGTTCCTCACCATCTCCTGGAAGGCCGGGGCCGCCACATGGACCAGGTCCTGGTGGTCGCCCCCTTCGAAGTAGAGGTCCGGCATGCGCAGCAGGCTCTCGTCGATGAGCATGGGCACGTTGTAGGCCGCGCCGACCGCGGGGACCGCGCCCACCTCGCAGTCGCCGAAGACCGCGCCGAGCTCCGCTTCGGTCGCCAGCTCGAGCCGGCGGTCGAGCAGATCGCCGATCGCGCGGAAGCTCAAGCGGCAAGCTGCCGGCAGGACCGCCAGTACGTAGCCCCGTTCGTCCTCCAGCAGGACACATTTGGCGACCCGCCCGGCCGGCAGGTGGGCCTTCGCTCCGGAATCGAGACTCGAGCTCGAGTGTTGATGGTGGACGATCTCGTAGTCGATGTGGTGGGAATCGAGATACCACTGGACGCGTGTCGCGAGCGACATGGGGTTCCTCCAGATCCGTCAGCCCGGTGGGCGGTCACGCTCCGGCCGCCCAGGCCGGGGCTGCGGCGACCCCGACGGAGCGAGGTCCTCGGCCGTGTGCGCAAAGGTCGGGGTGTGGCGGGGGCGCTCGGCAGCGCCGGAAGCGCGCAGGGGCGCGTCGATCATGCTGCGAGTTGGCCATGGGCAGATCCTCGCAAGCGCTCGATCCGTTCGAGGATACCGCGCGGCGCCGGCCGGAGCAGCGCGCTTAGGCTAGGTGGAGGGAGCGAAGCTCGCCCCCGAGGCTGTCCAGGGTCTTCTGTGTTGCCTCGAGGCGCGCGGGGCCGCCCCGCCCAGTGCAGACCGCCATTCGCCCGATCTTCGCCGGGATTTCCTCCCCTCTCCCATCGACGTAGGGGTAGGTTGGACGGAAGGAGGGCAAGCCATGCTGAGGTTCCCGTTCCCCGGGGCAAGCCTCCTGCTCGTCCTGTTGCTCGGCCTCGCGTCTCCGGCCCGCGCCGCCAACTTCGTGGTCAACGACAACGACGACGCGGACGACGGGGTCTGCAACGCGTTGCACTGCTCGCTGCGCGAAGCGATCCAGGCCGCCAACGCGGCGGCTCGGCGCGGGCCGATCGAGGAAGACGTGGCTTCGTGAAGCAGAGATGACTCCTGGCCCAGTACGCGTGCATCATCCAGGAAGGCCAGTCGGCCCAGCGTGAGCAGGAGGCGCTGGCGGAAGGCCTGCGGCGGATCGGTCAGGAGTCGTTCGAGGACGATCCGTCCGCCACCGAGATCTCCTGGATCGTGATGAAGAAAGGGTTCGCCTGGACCGCCGGGGAGCCCAGCACGTCGTCGATCGTCGTCCGGTCCGTTCCGGTCGGGCTTGCCCTCGACCAGCGGGAAGCGTTCATGCGCAGGGTCTGTGACCTCTGGGGACGGGTGACGGGCTGTTCGATCGATGAGATCGTCGTGACGGCCTGGGACGGTCCCATTCCCCTGTAGTCGCCTGGGCCAGGAGAATCCGATGCCTCTCTATCGTTGTGCCGTGAGCGAAGGCCTGACCAGCGAAGATCAGCGGGCCCGGATCGCCAAGGAGATCGTCCGCATCCACTGCGACGTGACCGGGGCCCCGCCTTCCTTCGTCCACGCGTTCTTCTCCGAAACTCCCGCGCCGGAGCTACCGGACGGAAAGGTTGCCTTCGTCCTGGGATCCATCCGTTGGGGCCGGACCGACGAGCAGAAAGCGCGCATCGTCTCGGAGCTGACCGACGTCGTTGCGACCGCGCTCGGGTGCGGGGCTGAGGAAGTCGGGGTGGTCACAGTCGACGTTCCGTCGAAGTGGAACATGGAGGGGGGTGAGTTGTTGCCGGAGCCGGGGGAAGAGGCCGAGTGGCTCGCGCGCCACAGCGCGGGACCGTAGGCGGGGGTTCGTCATTCCACGACGGTCGGGTGTAGAATGGGCCCAGGGGGAGGACCGGAGGGCCCATGCAACAGCTCTCGGGGATGGATGCGTCCTTCCTCTACTTCGAAACGACAGCTGCGCCGACCCACATCGGCTCCGTCGCGATCTACGACCAGAGCACGGCGCCCGGCGGGGCGGTCACCTTCAAGGGGATCCTGGCCAACGTCGAGCGGCGTCTACATCTGGCGCGCTGTTTCCGCCAGAAGCTCGTAAAGTCCCCTCTGGACTTCGACCATCCGTACTGGCTCGAAGACGCGGATTTCGACCTCGAGTTTCACGTCCGCCACATCGCGCTTCCGCATCCGGGAGACTGGCGGCAGCTCTGCATCCAGGTTGCACGCATCCACTCGCGGCCCCTCGACCTCGCGCGTCCGCTCTGGGAGATGTACGTGATCGAGGGGCTCGACAACGTCGAAGGCGTTCCCGCCGGTGCGTTCGCGGTGCTGACAAAGATCCACCACGCGGCGATCGACGGCGTTTCGGGCGCTGAGCTGGCGGGTGCGCTCCACGACATCGCGCCGGACGCCGAGCCGCCGCCGCCCGAAGAGCGTTGGGTTCCGGAGCGCGAACCGAGCTTCCTCGAGTTGACCGCGCGCACGACGTTGAACAACATGCGCAACCCCTTTCGGCTCGCTCGAGCACTCCGCCGGAGTGCGCCCGGGCTGGTGAAGTCCTTCCGCGGGTCGCCCGACGACGAGGTGGAGAACTCGGGCCCCGTGCCGCGCACCCGTTTCAATGGAACCATCTCTGCTCATCGGGTCATCGAAGGTCGTGTCTTCTCGCTCCAGGACATCCGCGACATCCGCAAGCGCGTTCCGGGAGCCACCGTGAATGATGTGATCCTCACGGTGTGTGCCGGCGCGCTGCGCAAATACCTCGAGTTCCACAAGGAACTCCCCGAAGAATCGCTGGTGGCCATGGCGCCGATCTCGGTTCGCTCCGAGGACGAGGAGGGGGCGGCTGGGAACAAGATCTCCGCCATGTCCGTGACCCTCTACAGCGACGAGCCCGATCCCCTCGAGCGTCTGCGCAAGGTCCAGCGCGGCACCAAGGCTTCCAAGGCCACCGCCGAGGCGATCGGGGCGCGCACCATGACCGACATCACGCAGTTCATGCCAGGCGCGCTGGCGGGCCTGGCGGCCCGGCTCTACACACGTCTCGGCCTCGCCAACGCCGTGAAGCCCTTCCTGAACACGGTCATCACGAACGTCCCCGGGCCCCAGATCCCGCTCTACTTTACGGGCGCCAGGATGGTCGGCCTCTACGGAATGGGCCCCGTGATGGACGGGATGGGCATCATCCATCCCGTCTTCAGCTGCTCCGGGCGCATCAGCATCTCGGTGACCGCCTGTCGCGACATGCTGCCCGATCCCGGCTTCTACGCGGAGTGCCTGCAGGCCTCCTTCGACGGGCTGCAGGACGCAGCCAATGCTCTGACCCCCTGACGCGAGAGAAGGATCCGTGCTCGAGCCACGCGTGAGGTGAATCTCGGTGGGCGAGGCGTCGCCGTACTAGTTGGCCTGATCGTTGCGGACATACCGCCCATTCCCGAACCGAGAGAAGAAGCGCTCGAGCATCGGATGCCTGATGGGGCTCGCGCTTTCATCGGCCTCCAGATTTCGTTCGGCTACGTACGTAGAGTGCACGGCCTCATGGACCAACACGTGATACCAGGGTTCATCTTTCGGGGGGCGAGATCTTGCGACTGCCTCATACCACTCTTCCGTCGATTGGAAATCCGGATCCACGTCCACGATGACTCCGCGATAGTCGAAGAGCCGATGGTGAACCAAGTCTCCAACGGAGAATGCCGCCCTGGCAGTTTTCGTTGCGGTTCTCATTTCTCCTACAGCCGCAGTGCCCCCGTTCGGATCAGGCCGGCGAGGTCTTCGCGTTGATCTTCGTCGAGCAGCTCGTGCAGCTCGCCCATCGCCCTCGCCACGGCCTCCTGAACACGGCGCCCCGCATTGATGCGCCGCTCGCCCGCGGCGCGCAGGCGGTCCTCGTCGATCGTACTCTCCTCGAGCGCGTCCGCCAGCTCGCCGGCAGCGCGCCGCAGGTCCACGGCGGCCTGCTCGCGCTCGACCTTGACGCCCTCGAGGATCCTGCCAAGTCTGGAGACCTGCCGGTCGTCCAGGTCGAGGCGGTAGGCGAGGAAGCGCAGCGGCCGGCGCATGCCGAGACCCCCGGCGCCGAATACGAAGTCGCCGTGGAACCCGCTGCGTCCGCTGAACCCGCGGAACGGGTCCCCCTCAGCGCGGCCGTGTCTGCGTCGCCGCCCAACTCCGGGCGACGGACCGCACCAGGCGTAGCTGTAGTGGGCGCCGCCACAGGGGCCGGCGCCGGAATGATGGCTCTTCCAGTACGAGATGAATCCAGGGTACACGCTTCTCTCCACGCGTCGGGTGCTTCGCACACCCAACGGGGCTTCACGCGCGGGCACTACGCCTCGCGCGGATCGACCGGCAGACGATCGACACTGCGAGTGTGCCGCCCGAAGGAGACGTTGACAAGCCCAGCAGCGCGGCCGCCGACCGCTAGCCCAGGAGACGCAGGAACTCGCGCCGCGTGCGAGGCCCCCAGGTCTCGTGGCTGGGGTCGGGCGGCTCGCGGTACGCCTCGCGATCTCAGGCCGGGGGTTCCCGCGCCAAACGGCGCCGCACCTCGTCGGCGGGGATGGCCTAGGGCCGCACCGCGGTGCAGCAGAACACTTTGGCCCGGATTCCGGGGGGTCAGCTCATCGTCCCCTTACGTCCGCGATCGTGCGGTGGCGCGACACCCGCACGAGCGCGCCCGAGCAGCGAGGCCCTATACTGCGCTGCCCGACCCTCCCCCACGGAGAGACCCCGATGTCCGCATCGCGCCACCTGCTTCTCGTCACCTTGACGACCCTGCTCCTGTCCTCCTGCAACGCCCCGGGACCGGGCGCCTCCGGAAGCGCGGGCGGCTCGGGCGACGGCGATGCCACCGTCGTCGCGCTGGTGGACGGGAGCCCGATCACGCTCTCGGAGCTCGACGTCTGGATCAAGGACCAGCTCCTGGAGGAGGAGCTGAGCAGCAAGAGCGCGGCCGCAGCCCACGAGTTTCGCGCCGAGCGACTCGACCAGTTGATCCGCGATCACGTCGTCACAACCGAAGCGCGGCAACGCGGCATCACCCCCGAAGAGCTGCTGGCCGAGTCGCGTGGAGCCGCGACGGTGGACGACGCAGCGGTCCAGACCTTCTACGACAAGAGCAAGGACCGCCTCGGCGGAGCCGATTTCGACCAGGTGGCGCCGCGCATCCGCCGGCACCTCGAGTCGCAGGAGTCGCGCAACG
>CAXMOD010000210.1:0-8695 GCA_964194905.1 uncultured Desulfobacterales bacterium
TACGGATACGCGCGGGAGACCACGCCGAACCTGGACCGGCTGATGCGCCAAGGCGTCCGTTTCGACGCGGCCATCGCCCCCAGCCCCTGGAGCCCACCCTCTCACAGCTCCATCGTCACCGGCCTCCTGCCCTTCAACCACGCCGTGATCGGCTGGCAGGATCGCCTGGCCGACACGGCCCCGCCCCTCGCGGTCTACCTCCAGGACCTCGGCTACCGGACCGGCCTCTTCTCGACCCACAAGAGTCTGGCCGGGGGCGTCCACGGGATCACCGCGGGGATCGACCAGGAGTTCGTCGAGGGCCTCGGGGACCGGCGAGTCCTGGAAGCCGCGGCGGCCTGGATGGAGGAGCCGGGCGAGCCCTTCTTCGCGCACGTCATCGTGACTTCGCCCCACGCCCCCTACCAGGAGTACCCGCCCGAGTACGACGACCTCTACTTCCTCGACGTGCCTCCGGGCGGAGAGAGAACCTATCCCTTCGTCGACAGCCGACACACCGGCGACGGGGGAATTTCCAAGACGATGCGCATGGGCGATCACGACACCGTCGGGTTCTACGTCAACCGCTACGATCGGGGCCTGCGCTACGTGGACTCCCTCATCGGGGAGTTCGTGAGCCGGTTACAGGAGCAGGGCAAGCTCTCGAACACGCTGCTTGTGGTCACCTCGGACCACGGCGAGAGCCTGGGGGAGCACGACTACTTCGGGCACGAGGTCCAGCTCTACGACACCCTCATCCGGGTTCCGTTGATCTTCTGGTACCCGGGCCGGATCGCGGCCGGCGTCTGGGAGGAGCAGGTCGAGCTCGTCGATCTGACGCCCACGATCCTGGGCTTCCTCGGCCAGCCGGCTCCCGGGCACCTGGACGGGATCGACCTGTCGACGCACTTGCTGCGCGGAACCCGACCCGAGGAAGGACGGATCGCCTTAGGCTCCTACAACTGGCGGCGAAGGCGGCACTTCATGGCCCGCTCCGACACCCACAAGCTGATCTACAACAAGGGCGGCGACGAGGAGTTCTACGACCTGGTCGCGGATCCGGACGAGGTGGACGACCTGCTCGTCGCGGGCGCGGAGGGCCTCGAGGCCGCCGGCGCCGTGGCGGCCTACACCGACCTGCGCCGCTCCATGAACACCCTGCTGGAGGACCACGCCGGCCTGAAGCGGGGCCCGCCGGCCGTCCCGCTCTCCGACGAGCTCATCGAGGAGCTCCGGGCCCTCGGCTACCTGGCCGACGACGCCACGAGCTTCGAACGCTAGCCGCCCCGCTCGGGGCCGCCCGGCTACGCGGGCTGGGGGGCGGCGGGCTTGTCCCAACGATACACGCGCATGGGCGGCACGTTGAGCAGTTCCATCTGCACCGTGGCGGGTCCGAAGACCCGGTTGCCGAGCACCTCGATGCGATCGCGCACCTGGTAGGCGACGAAGCGACCGGCCGGGGAGAGCGCGTTGTGGGCAGCCTGGACGATCGAGGCGCCGAGTTCGAGGGGCATCGTCGAGAAGGGGATCCCCGAGAGGATCACGTCCGCTGCAGGGAGCCCGAGGCCGGCGAGCGCCTGGCTCACGTCTGCGGCCGATCCTTCGACCACGTGCAGGCGCGCGTCGTTCAGGGTCCTCTGCAGGAGTCGCACGAAACGCGGGTTGATCTCGATCGCTACGAGCGTGGCCGCGGGATGCATCGCACGCAGCAGGGCGCGGGTGGTGCCGCCGGTGCCGGGTCCCAGCTCGACCAGGGTGCGCGCCTCGCGAATGCCCGCCGCGCGCACGATGCGCTTCTCGAGGAAGCGCGAACTGGGAATGATCGAGCCCACTTCCTTGGGGTGCTGGAGGAAGCCGCGGAAGAACTGAACCCGGGGATCGTGGGCGAGACGCTTTCGGGGAGGGCTGGGCATTCGTCCTGTTCGAGTGTCGGGTGCACGCGGTGGATAGCCTTCGGCCATGGGTGGGTCAACGGTGTGGGTCCTAGTCGTACAGTGCGTCGACGGACCAGCGCTCGCGTACGCCGTCGAAGCGCAGCCGCGCCACCATGCCGTCGGAAGTCTGGACGTCGTAGTGATCGAGGGCGAAACGCCCCTCCGTCGACCACCATCCGCCGCTGGTGCGCCAGGGCCCTGCACAGGACACCACGTCTCCAGCGACCACGGGGCTTTCCACCCGGACGGGACGGCCGCCCTGCATGCGGACGCGCGCCGCGACCGGGGGACGCAGGATGCGCAGCGCCAGGGTGGGACGCGCGTGAAGTGTGAGGTCGCGCCCGCGTCCGCCCTGGTTGCAGGACGCGAAGGGAGCCAAGCCGAACGCATCGGGGCGATGGCTGTCGTGTGGGGCGGGCGCCCCGACGCGGCCATCTCCGCACAGCGCCTCCAACTCGGCCAGCGTGCGATCCAGCACGGCGGGGGAGGGGCCGGCCGGGCGAAAGAGGTCGAGCTGGTCGCGTCGCAGGGGGCGGCCCTCGGTGGCGAGGGCAATCGCTTCCACGGCGGCCGGCGGGGGCTGCGCCTCGAGGGAGAGGGCGACCAGACGCAGCAGCACACGGGCGTCACTGGTGGCTGCCGCCACGCCGACCCGTCGCACGTCGTGCCGCCCGTCGTCGAGCGCGAGCTCGAGCTCGATGTCGCCGCAGCCGAGGCCGCGTACGTCGAGGCGTGCGGCCATGCGCGAGAGCATGCCGCGCAGCACGAAAGCAAGGGGCTCCAGGCTCTCGACGGCGCACTCCAGGTCCAGCGCCTCTTCGATGCGGTCCGATGCGGCCGGTGGTAGCGGGAAGGCGCGACCGCCGTCATGCGCCAGGTCGAACAGCGGTAGCGCCGCAGCGCCGAGCCGGGTGCCGAGGGAGGCGCGGGGCAGCCGCGCCAGGTCGCCCAGGCGATGTACACCGAATCGGGTCAGTCGGGTCGCCAGAGCGGGGTCCGGGTCGAGCAGGTCGAGGGGCAGGGGAGCGAGGAAGGCGGCTTCGGCGCCCGGCGCCACGACGCGCACCTCGCTCCCGCCGGCGCGTCCCGCCCGCTCGCAGACCAGGGCGCGCGCCACGAGGTGCGACACCTCCCGTGAGCCGGCGAGTCCCACCACGCCCGGCAGCCCCAGGCGTCGGGCGCGCTCGGCGAGGGCGCCCGCGAAGCCGGCTTCCGAAGCGTGGAGCGCGTACACCCCCGATGCGTCCGCCCACACGGCTGCCTCCGCTGCGAACACGCCGCCGCTACGCGGTACCTCCTGTGCGCGCGGCGTCAGGGAGAGCGCTGCGTCGAGTAGCGCGGCGCGCGCCGCGCACTCGAGGGCGGGAGAGGCAACGTGCACGGCCAGGTGGGCACACGTCGCGCGCGCTTGCGCCGCGCTCTGCCCCGCGCGGATGCCCATGTGCACCGCCTCCGGCGACACCGCCATCAGCTCCGCGCGCGGCTCCGGACCGGCGGCGATGGCGAGGGGTCGCCCGTCCAACTCGGGGTGCGCACGTACCTCCGCGGCCAGGGGAAGGTCGGGCACGAGAAGGCACGCCACGCGCATGGCGCTCCCTCGGCTGCGGCTCACGGAGCGCTGCGGAAGCGCAGGCGCACCGAGCCCTCGGGGCCGCGCCGGTGACGGACCACGGCGACCTCCGCCTCCAGGCCCACCAGCAGGGCCGGTGTTCCCTCGAAGCGGGGCCGGAGCGGGCGCATCTCGAGAGCCAGGTCGGCGTGGGAGCCGACCTGACGCGCGTCCGCCGAGAGCACCACCAGGGCGGTGCGCGTGGCTGCGGCCGCGCGCACGAGACGCAGCCAGTGGTGGGACGCCGGTGCACGGTCGAGGCGGCGGGCCAGATCGAGGGCCACCAGCGCGAAGCCTCCTGCGCGCAGCAGGATTTCGGTGGCACGCAGGCCCTCGGAGAGCGCCGGGGCGCGCACCCAGAGGGTGCGCTCGAGGTCCACGCCGACCTCGGCGGCAGAGGCTGGGTCGAAGGAGTCCGTCGCATCCACCAGCGCCACGCTCTGTTCGCGGGCGGTGGCGGTGGCGAGCAGTCCGAGGGCAAGAGCGGTGCGGCCCGAGGAGGCGGGCCCGGCGATCTCCCCGACGCGGCCCTCGGCGAAGCCGCCTCCCAAGAGATGATCGAGGGGCGCGAGGCCCGTGGCCCAACGGCGCAGATCCTCCTGGGGTGCGCGCCCCCGGACGACCTGCGCGCGGGGGCCTAGATCGCACAGCAGGGCCTCCACCGAGGCGTGCCTGGCGGTCCCGGGACCGATGGGGGGCATGGTGATGTCTATATTCGTCTTATTTTCGCCTTCGAGTCAAGCGAGACGGATACTGCCCTCGTGAAGAGGGGGATATCCCTCGAAATTCGGATACTTGCAACATTTCGTCGCGTCAGAGCGACTCACGGGCGCATGCCTCATTCCATCAGCGGTCCGGAACTCGCCACGGTCGTCGGTCGCGAGAACGCCCGGCGTCTGCAAGACGCCGGCGTGGGCGACCTCGCCTGGCTGCTGCGCATCGGGCGCACGCCCGAGGGACGCGATCAGCTCGCCGGCGACACCGGGATTCCCGTCGCCGAGTTCCTCGAGTGGGCGCATCTGGTGGATCTCTGCCGGATCGAGGGGCTGGATCCGGGGCGCGCATCCCTTCTGCAAAAGGCCGGTGTGCGCGGCCTGCGCGACCTGGTGGCGAGTGACGCGCGCTCGCTCAGCCGGGTGCTGAGTCGCCTGGACCCGGCCAGCTGCTTCGATCTCCGCACGGTGGAGGCCTGGCTGCGCGGTGCACGGCGGATGCGCCCGGCGGTCCACGATACGGCGCCGCCTGCGGGTCAGGCCTGGGGCGACGAGGGTCTGCCCATCGATGGCCTCGGCCCGCTGGAGCGGCCCTTGCCTCGCGGGAGGCCCCGTTCACGGCCCGGGGGGAGCAAGAGCTCTGCAGGATCGCGGGAAAAGCGCTCGTGAATCGAGACACGAAGTGCCGCCTCGGGGCTACTTCCTTTGCGAAGGCTGGTCGGGTCGGGGTCGGCTGGACGGTGCGGGGTGGTTGCGCCCGGCGCTGGCCGCCGCCCGTGCCCGAGACGAAGGAGAGCGCGGGAATGTCGATGCGAGGCCCGGCGATCGCTGGCTTTGCGATGCTGCTGGTGTCGCTCGCAGCGGGGCCTGCCCGCGCCCTGGGGATCTCCGACGTCGCCGAGCTCTACTTCGACGGACCGGGCGGCTTCGGCTTCGACCCAGCCGCTGTCGCGGCCGGCGGTTTCAGCACCAGCTACGTGGGGTCGCCGCTGGACCTGTGGATCGAGGCGGGCCACATCAGCCTGGGACTCGACATCCAGATCGAGCAGGACCTCCAGCTTCCGCCGCACCAGAATCCGGGAACACCGACGCCGGCGGATCCCTTCATCGCGGACTCGCACTGGACCCTGCACAACGAGACGGGCAGCATGCTGGTCGCGCCGCTCCTCGTCTTCACGACCGTGGTGTTCGACCCGTACCCCGAGACGCCGACGGCGCTCGACGGCAATCTTCTCCAGTTCCTTGAGTATTCTGCGTCGGGGACGGACTATGTGTTCGGGGTGGTCGGGCTCCCCGATCTGGAGGACGGCGAATCCGTCGATCTCAGCGCAGCTTTGGGCATACCGGTTCGCTACGTGGTGGGGGGACCGCTCGAGACCGACGGGGGCGACCTCGTGATGCCGCCGCTCGGGCTGATGGTGCTGGGGAGCTACGTTCCCATCCCCGAGCCGGGCGTTGCGTGGCTGTGGGCGGGCGTGCTCGGGTGGGTGGCGCTGCGCGCATGGCGCGCGCGCTCCTGTGGGGCGTCCTGTGGGGCGCCTCCCTCGGCGTGAGCGCCGCAGTCGCTGCGGCCGCGGAGCCGTTGGCGGATCTGCGCGCTGGCGACGCGCTCGCGAACGACGCGGGCTGGTGGCGCGCCGAGCGGCTCGTACGCGATGGCCGCTGTCCGTCCGCGCTGCCGCTGCTCGACGAGGTCGAAGCACGCTACCCGACCGAAGCCCGCGTCTTCCTCGCACAGGGCCGCTGTCTGCTCCTGTTGCTGCGCTACGACGAGGCCGTCGAGGCGCTCGAGGCTGCACGAGCAGCGGATCCCACGCTCGCGGAGGTGCACCTGCCCCTGGCCGTGGCGTACCTGAACCGCGGTGACCTGGACGCCTCCGACGCTGCCCTGGCGCGCGCCGAGGCGCTCGACCCCGACGACGCGGAGACCCAGCTCTACCGCGGTCTGTTGCACCTGCAGCGCGGCGACGCCTCCGCCGCGGCGTCGGTGTTGGCGCGGGCGCGCAGCGGCGACTCCGACGCGGTCCATCCGGTGGCGTCCTTCTACGAAGCGCGCGCTCTGCGCGTGGCACGGGACAGCTCCGCAGCCCGCGAGGCGTTGCGGCGTGTCGTGGACGATTATCCCGGAACGCCCTGGGCCGAGCGTGCGCAGCAGGAGCTCGACGCGCTGGCGCGCACGCGGCTGCGCACGTGGGCCTGGCTGACGGCAGGCTGGGAGTACGACGACAACGTGGTCCTGCGTGGCTCGGGCGTCGTATTGCCGGCGGAAATCAGCGGCGCGCGCGACACGCGCATCTTGTGGAACGGCGGCGCGGGAGGCGAGCTGGAGCTCACCCCGGAGCTGCGCTGGGGCGGACTCCTCGCCTACGAGGGCACGGCTCACCGCGAACTCGACGAGTTCGACTATCACTACCCGTCGCTCTCGACCTGGCTGGACCGGCGGCTCGCCGGCGGCTTCGTCGCCCGGGCGCGGGCCGACCTGGCGTACGCCTGGGTGGATGGTCGCCCGTACCTCGGCTACCAGCGCTACGACGCCTCGCTCCTGCGGAGCTGGGATCGGTGGGGCACGAGCCAGGCCGGCGGCCACTACGCGCGCTTCGACTACTTCTTCCGCATCGACGATGTGCCCGACGGGCCCGGCCGGCCCGGCGCCTTCTGCCTCGATCCCGACGACATCGTGTGCGCGCCGCCCGGTATCGACGAGTCGGATGAGCGCAGCCGCGACGGCGACGAGTGGGGCCTCGCCGTCGACCACACCCTGCCGCTGGGTCTCGCGGATTGGTCGTTGCAGGCCGGCTACCGCTACCGGCATTTCGACTCCGAGGGCTCGGAGTTCGCGCACAACGCCCACGAGGTGCTGGCCACGCTGCGCGGCACGCTTCCGGGCGGCTTCCGGCTGCGCGTGGCCGGGAGCTACACCCACCGTCCGTTCCGCAACGCCTCGACCTTCCCGGACCCCGACGGTCTGGTATTCAATCTCCAGTACGCGCTCTCTCGAGACCACCGCGTCGACGACGACTTTCGCGTGGAGGTGGGTCTGGAGCGCGACGTGCATCGCTACGTGACGCTGGCTGCACGCTGGACCTACCGGCGCAACCAGTCGAACGTCCGCGTCTTCGACTACCATCGCAACATCCTCGGCGTCTACGTCACCGTAGCCGCCGGGGACTGAGACGAGGTCCTCCATGTCCCTTTGGCAGCGCCTCGCTCTTCTAGTCGCGCTCTCCGTGTCCGCAGGCCTGGGGGCCGTGGTCGTTGGCGCGCCTGCGCGAGCGGACGTGCCGCTGGCAGCGCCCGGCGAGTGTGCCCAAACCTCCCCGAACACCTCGCTCATTCGGCCGGTGGTCTACGCACCGGGTGGGCCCGTGGTGGGCGACCCGGCCCTGTTGCTGGGAGCGGCCGCGGTCGGGACGGCTCCCGGCGGGCAGCTCGTCCCCAGCCCGCAGGCGATGGGCTTCCCCGGAACCGGGTCCTGCGACAGGCCGGGCAGCGGCTGCATGGGCGCGATCATGCCGGGCCCGGCCCGCCCCAGCGGGGTCACCCCGAGCTCGGGCCGAACTCCCACGATCCGCGAGTCGCCGGGCCAGCCGGCGCCGCCTCCGGGGCTCCCGTAGGACTCCAACCACTGGTCGGTACAAAGTTTTTGTGACGACTCGTCAGGTCGGCGACACTCACCGAGGACGATGCAGACGGATCCCCGACGCAGCGATGAGGACCGGCGTGACCTCGCACTCCTGAGCGGCGTGCGGGGCGGCGACGAGGCGGCCTTCCAGCTTCTTTTTCGCAGATATTACGGCAGGTTGAAGGGCTTCATCCTGGGCCGGGTCGGCGACCCGCTGCTGGCCGAGGAGCTGGCCGGCGACGTGTTGTTCGAAGTGTGGCGTAGCGTCGACCGCTTCCGAGGAGAGTCTCGGGTCTCGAGCTGGCTGTTCGGGATCGCCCACTACCGCTGCCTCGCGGCGCTGCGCGAGCGCCGCGCGGCCAAGCGTTCCAAGGTGACATCCGCCAGCGTCGAGTACCTGCAGGCGGTGCCGGACTCGACCCAGGGACCCGAGCGCATCCGCTCCCGTGAGGAGCTGCAGCGGGTGATCGACGAGATCGAGAGCCTGCCCGAGACCTATCGAGCCGTGGCGGAGCTGGCGCTCCTCGAGGGATTGTCCCACGAGGAGATTGCCGAGCGCCTCGGCATCCGGCCGGACAACGTGCGAACCCGCGTCTCACGCGCGCGGGCCCAGTTACGTCGTCGAACGGGCCGGGAGCGGGAGCTGTGATGGCGGACGCGATGCGCTGCCCCGAAGACGTGCTGGGCTGGATCCCGTCGTATCCCGACGAGTGCTTGAGCGACGCGCAGCGCGGCGCCGTCGAGGCGCACGCGGCGAGCTGCCGGCGCTGCCGCGACGAGATCGCCCTGGTGCGGGGCGAAGTGGAGCCGGCCGTGGATTCGGCCGAGACCGAGGCCG
>CAXMOD010000211.1:0-16201 GCA_964194905.1 uncultured Desulfobacterales bacterium
CGCGCTGGCAGGTCATCTCGAACGACGTGCCGGCACCGTTCGGGTTGTGCATCACGACATGCACGCCTTCGAGCTGCGCGACCTCGGCGCCGGGCGGCATGTGCGCCTTCTCGGCCCGCAGCACCATCTCGTTCTCGTCGCCGCGTGTCGCGACGAAGGTCATCGTGCCGAGATGAAGAGAAGCAGCCCCCGATTCTTGCGCCGATGCGCCGGGAGCGAGTGCCGCGAGTGCGATCGAGGACAGGAGCGCCAGTGCCGATGCGACGCGCCGCCCCGCCCGACGACCGCGCAACGCGCGATGTTCAGCGCAGACAAACTGCATATGCAAATATCATACCGGAATGAAGATGAACGACAACCGAAACGCGGGCCGCGTTTCAGTATTCGTCGTCGTGATCGTGCCCGAAGAGCGTAGTGAACGGCTCGAAGTGGGCGACCCAGTGGGCCGGGCGGAAGATCAGCGTGTCGATCACGACGCCGACCGGATGCAGCACGTAGGCAACGATGCGCAGGGGGTGTCCGGACAAGCGCGAGTCGTGGTCGTCTGCGCGCGCGACGGGCGCCGCCAGGAGCAAGAGGGCGACTACGGCCAGCGCCGCCGCAGCCTTGCCGGCACGGCCTGCGGGTGCGTGATGGATGTCTGCACTGTTGCGAAATGTGGCGACCATGGCTGAAACCCCCTGTGGGTTGCCGACCCCTCATTTAGCAGTAAGTGCCCCTGGACGAAACTATTTTTTCGGTGAACCGGCCGCCGTCCTTTCGCCCCCGACCGCGCCGAGAACCGCGTCGCGCAGGCGCGGAAGGAGGTGCTCTACAGGATCGCGCAGGCGCACGTCGGCCTGGTCGTCGTAGGGCGTTTCCGATGCCGTCAGAATGGCGGTTCGGGCCTCCCCCTGGCGGGCCAACGGGAACATCTGGTTGATGGGCCCCACCACGAGAGACGTTCCAACCGCCAGGAAGAGATCGCAGCGGGCCGCCGCTCGCAGCGCACGATCGAGGTCGGCCTCGACCAGCCCCTGTCCGAAGGAGATGGTGGCCGGCTTCAGCGGGCCGCCGCAGGCGCAGCGGGGCGCGGCTTCGCCCGCCTCCCAGCGGGCCTGCACGGCGTCGCGGTCCTCCTCCCGGCCACAGTCCATGCAGCGCACCCGCGCGTCGCTGCCGTGAATCGACACGAGACGGTCGGCGGGATGGCCCGCGCGCGGGTGGAGACCATCGACGTTCTGCGTGACGAGGAGATCGAGACGCCCGGCGCGGGCCAGCTCGGCCAGCGCGAGGTGGGCCGGGTTCGGCTGTGCGGCGCGGATCAGCTGCCAGGTCTCGCCCTTGTAGCGCCAGTACTCTGCTCGGGCGCTCTCGCTGGCCAGGAAGTCCGGAAGCGGAACGGGCTGGAAGCGCTCCCAGCGCCCTCCCGGCGAGCGGAAATCGGGAATGCCCGAAGCCGTCGAAAGACCCGCCCCGGTCAGCACGACGACCCGGCTCGCCTCGCGCCACCAGGCGGCCAGCTGCTCCAGCCCGATCGATTCCAAGGGCGTGCCTCCCTCCGCGCCGTACGGCTCCTGCGGAGGTCATGTAGCAGTTCGACACACCGCGGTGGGTGCTGTGCCAGACTGCCTCAACGAAGCCGACAAGACGGCTCCAGAGTACTCCTCGAGCTGGCACGGAAGGTGCTTCGGAGCAGGACCATGGCCCAACCCAAGAACCTTCTGCTGCTCAAGTGCGACTCGGATCTGTGCGACCGGATCGCCTCCGTTCTGCGGAACGAAGGCATCCCGCTCGAGACCACCCGGGACCGCGCGAAGGTGCTGGACGGTCTGGGATCCGGAGGGGACGCGGCCATCGTGGCGGAGCTGGGGACCGACGGCTCCAACGAGACGGGCGCCTCTGCCGAGGCGCTCCTGACACGCCGCGCCTTCGACGATCGACTCTCTCTACGCGAACTCGAGGACTTGTACATCGACGCCGTCCTCGCAGGCACCGGCGGCAACAAGGTGCAGGCCGCCCGGATCCTCGGTATCAACCGCAGGACCCTGTATCGGCGCGCCGAACGCCGAGCGGATCGCGAAGAGAGAGGTGACCGTTGAAGATCGAGAAGATTCTCGTCCCCATCGACTTCTCCGCCCACTCCGACAAGGCCGTCGACGCCGCCGTCGAGTTCGCGCGCGCGTTCGGTGCCGAGTTGCACCTGATCCACGCCTACTCGATGCCCGTGGCCATGGTCGGCCCCTACGACTACCAGATCCCGGCCAACATCCTGGGAGACTTGCGCGACTCCGCTGCGCGCCGCGTGGACCAGGAGGCCAAGAAGCTGTCCGATGCCGGCGTGAAGGTGAGCGCGCTCATCGCCGAAGGAGTCCCCACCCAGGTCATCACCGATGCGGCCGAGCAGATCGACGCCGACCTCATCGTCATGGGCACCCGGGGACTCACCGGACTGAAGCACGCGGTGCTGGGCAGCGTGACCGAGCGGACCATCCGCCACGCGCCCTGCCCCGTGCTGACGATCCACGATCCCGACGGAGACTGAGCCCTGGCCTCGCGAAGCCCCCAGACCGCAGATCTCGTCGCGACGCTCGCGCGGCTGCACGAGCAGCTGGCCGGCGCCCACGACCTCGACCACGAGACTCTCGCGATGCTGCGCGAGTCGGCCCACGAGATCGAGGCGGCCCTGGAGGCAGAGCAACCCCACGAAGGCCCCCTCGAGGCCCGCCTCACCGAGCTGGCCGGGCAGCTTCACGAATCGAACCCCGCCGTCGCGGAGGCCGTGCGGCGGGTTGTCAACGCGCTCGCGAACCTCGGCATCTGAGCGCCGGGAGTCCCCGATGACCCACCCCTTCCGCTTCGGCGTCCAGCTCTCGGCCCTGCCGGCCGCGGACTGGAAGGACCGCGTGCGCCGCATCGAAGCGCTCGGCTACTCGAGCGTCTTCTGGCCCGATCACTTCGGCACCCAGTGGGAGCCCACCGCCGCCCTCGCCGCCGCGGCCGCGGTCACCGAGCGCCTGTGCATCGGCTCCTTGGTCTACGACGTGGACTACCGCCACCCGGTCGTGCTGGCCAAGGCGGCCGCCACGATCCAGCTCCTCTCGGAGGGACGGCACGAGTTCGGTATCGGCGCGGGATGGATGGAGAGCGATTACCTCGAGGCCGGCATGCCCTTCGAGCGTGCCGGCCTGCGCATCGAGCGGCTCGAAGAGGCGCTCCAGATCATCCAGGCCATGTGGACCGGGGAGCGCACATCCTTCGAGGGCAAGCACTACACGATCCGGGAGATCGCCCAGGCCGCGGAGCTCCCCGAAGGCTCGCGGCCCAGGGTGCTGGTGGGCGGCGGCGGGCGCCGAATGCTGACGCTCGCAGGCCGCTACGCAGACATCGTGGGTTTGAATCCGAAGGTGGACCAGGGTCGCGTCACCCCGGAAACCGCCGCCGACCTGGCGCCCGAGCGCGTGCGCGAGAAGGTCGGCTGGGTGCGCGCGGGTGCCGAGGCGGCCGGCCGCGATCCCGATGCGCTCGAGCTGAACTCCCTGGTCTTCCTGGTAGCGTTCAGCGACGACCCGAGCGGCGTGCGCGAGGCGCTCGCCGGCAACACCGGCATGAGCGTCGATCAGGTGGCCGCTTGCCCGATGTTCCTCACCGGCTCCGGCGGCGAGATCCGCGACCGGCTGGAGAAGCAGCGCGAAGAGACCGGCATCAGCTACGTGGTGATCCAGGGACGCGACCCGGAGCTCCTCGAACGCTTCGCCCGGGAGGTCGTGGAGCCGCTGGCCGACCGCTAGGGTGTGAGCGCGATGACGGACTGGACCCTCGCACCGCATGCCACCTTCAGCGGCGTTTCCGGCCCCGTGCTGTGCTGCGTGCTCGACGGCGTGGGCATCGGGCGCCACGACGGCGCAGACGCCGTGTGGCGGGCGCGCACCCCGAATCTGGACTGGTTGCGCGAGCACGCACCGTTCACCTCGCTAGCCGCCCACGGCACGGCTGCCGGCATGCCCTCCGACGCCGACATGGGCAACAGCGAAGTGGGGCACAACCACCTGGGCGCGGGCCGCGTGTTCGCCCAGGGCGCCACGCTGGTGGCCGAGGCCATCGCTTCCGGAAGTCTCTTCGAGGGCGAGACATGGAAGCGCGTGGTACGACACGTGCGCGAGAAGGGCGAGCCGCTCCACCTGATCGGTCTGCTGTCGGACGGCAACGTGCACAGCCACATCGACCACGTCTTCGCGCTGCTGCGCCGGGCCCACACGGACGGCGTGGAGCGGGCACGGGTGCACGTTCTGTTGGACGGTCGCGACGTGGGCGAGACCAGCGCCCTCGAGTACGTCGAGCCGCTGGAGGCCCTGCTCGCCGAGCTGCGGGAGGCGGGACGCGACTACCGGATCGCATCGGGCGGCGGGCGCATGCTCGTCACCATGGACCGCTATGAAGCGGACTGGCGCATCGTCGAGCGGGGCTGGAAGACCCACGTGCGCGGCGAGGGGCGCGGCTTCACCAGCGCACGCGAGGCCATCGAGACCCTGCGCAAGGAGGACCCGGGCGTCGGCGACCAGTTCCTGCCGCCCTTCGTGGTGGTGGATGCCGAGGGCGCACCACTGGGCCCCATCCGCGACGGCGCGGCCGTGGTGTTCTTCAACTTCCGCGGCGACCGCGCCATGGAAATCTGCCGGGCCTTCGAGGACGAGACGCTCGACGCCTTCGAGCGCGGCCCGCGCCCGGACGTATTCTTCGCCGGCATGATGCAGTACGACGGGGACCTGGGAATTCCAGGGACGTTCCTGATGGACCCGCCGGCCATCGACCGCACCCTCGGCGAGTACCTCGCGCGCAACCAGGTCAGCCAGCTCGCGATCAGCGAGACCCAGAAGTTCGGGCACGTGACCTACTTCTGGAACGGCAACCGCAGCGGCAGCTTCGACGCGAAGCTCGAGACGTACGTGGAGATTCGCAGCGATACGCTCCCCTTCGAGGAGCGACCGTCGATGAAGGCAGCGGAGATCACCGACCGTCTGCTGAAGGAGCTGCGCAGCGGCCGCCACCGTCACGCGCGCGTCAACTACGCCAACGGCGACATGGTCGGCCACACCGGCGACTTCGAGGCGGCCGTGGTGGCCGTGGAGGCGGTCGACTGCCAGGTCGGGCGCCTGCTCCCGGTGATTCGCGAGCTGGGCGGAGCACTGCTGCTGACCGCGGACCACGGCAACGCCGACGACATGTTCGAGGTGGATGCGGACGGAGAACCCAGACGCAACGCCGAGGGCCGCCTGGTGGTGCGCACCAGTCACACGCTGAACCGCGTGCCCTGCTCCATCTACGCGCCCGGGCAGCGCCTCGCGCTGAGGGAGATCGAGAATCCCGGCCTCGCCAACGTGGCCGCCACGCTCCTCCAGCTCATGGGCTTCTCGGCTCCGGAAGACTACGAGCCCTCGCTGCTGGCGGACTGACTCCCGCCGAGCCAGCGGGTGAGCGCGATGCCCGCAACCGAGACCACGGCGAGCAGCCCCGAGACCGCGACGATCTCCGTCCAGTCGCCTCGGGCGAAGGCGTCGCCGAAGAACGAGAGCATGGCCGTGCGGGGCACGAGGCCGATCACGACGGCACCCGTGAAGGCGGTCAGGCGCAGGCCGGAGAGCCCGGCCGCAGCGTGGCCGGGTGTCAGCGGCAGCACGGGCAGCGCCGTGTACAGCGCCAGCCAGGCCGCCCCGCGCTCGGCGAGCCAGGAGTCGGCGCGACCCAGGCGCCCGTCGAGGCGTTCCTCGACCGCGTCGCGTCCGAGGCCCCGGGCGATGCCGAAGGTCAGCCAGGCGCCCAGCGTGAAGCCCACGATGCCGTATGCGATCCCGCCGGCCACGCCGAAGAGCAGGCCGCCCGCCGCCATCACCACCCAGGACGGCGCCGCCAGGAACGGGCGCAACGCAGCCGCCGCCACGAACGCGAGCGGCGCCAGCCAGCCCAGGGCCTGGATGCGCTCACGCAACGCCGACGGGTCGAGGTCAACGTCGCCCTGCGACCAGAACCACACGCCCAGGCCCACGCCTGCGGCCAGAACGAAGGCCGCAGCCACGCGGCGCGCACGGTGGGGAGCGGTCACCGCGGAACGTGCGCCTCGAACTGCGGGTCGCCGACGAGCCCGGCGAAGAGCACGTTCGCCACGGCGCGGTTCCCCTCCGGCGTCAGGTGCACGTGGTCGAGGAACGAGCCGAGCGTGTGGGGCACGGGCGTGTACGCGTCGATGAACACGGCGCCGCCCGCCTCAGCCGCCGCGCGCACGATGCCGTGGATCGCGAGGGTCTGGCGCAGCACCTCTTCGTAGGGAAGCTGCGGGTACTCGGCGTAGATGCGTTCGCGCCGGGCGGGGTCGGCCAGCGCCTCCGCCGACACCAGGCTGGCCTGGGCCACGAAGACGGGCAGCGCTCCGGCGGCGGCGATCATGCGTGCCAGGTCGTCGTAGTTGCGCCGCTCCCAGCTCTGGGCGAGGCCGCCATCGGCGATGGCCTCGCCCGCGAACCAGCCGCCTGCGACAGCTCCCTCCGAACGCGGCGGCGGTGCACCCGGCGCTGCGTCCGAGAACAGCGCGCGCACCCGCCAGGCGAGCTGAAGGTCTCGCAGCGCCTGGCGCACGCGATCGGGGCGGTACGGGTTGCGGCGCACCGGGCGCTTCCCCGCCTCGAGCGCGCGGAAGAACTTCATGTCGTTCCAGCCGTGGTAGACCAGCACCACATCCGGCTCGAGCTCGCGCACTCGGTACAGGAAGTGGAGGCGCGACCCGAATGCGCTCATGCCCGGCAGGCCGGCGTTCACCACCTCCACCGGGACTCCGTAGTGCGCACGCAGGCGTTCGGCCAGAAGCGTCGTCCAGATGTCTGCGTCGTCCGTGTTGTAGGAGAAGGTCGAGGAGCCGCCCATGGCGACCAGTCGCAGGGTGCCCTCGGGCTTATCCCAACGCAGGCCCCCGGTACCGCGAAAGCCCAGGCGGTCGATCGTGACCGTGCCGCCGTTCGCCAGCCGGTACACGCGGTCGGGGGCGAGGCGCTGCCCGATGTGGGCGTCCGGCTCGTAGGCGACCGCCATCGAGTACGGAAGCGGAGCGATCGCCCGCAGGACCCACTCCGCGGCCGCCAGCGCCACCACAAGGGCTCCTACCGCCAGAAACGCGCGCTTCAGCCACTCACCCATCCCGGCGGCGCAGTATCGCCCGCCCGGCCCCAAGACTCCACGGGGACGCAATTTCGTAAAGAAAACACGCATGTGTGAACTGGTTCACAGGGAACCCGGGCGCGGGGACCGATCCTGGTACCCAGCCGAGGGCAGAGAGCCATGGAGGGAAGAGCGATGATCACGAACCGCGCGAACCCGATCCCCGCCCCGCACCGCTGGTCGCTGGGGGACGACTACCTCGCCGATCCGGCAGTGGCGCCCATGCGGGCACTGCTGGCCGCGCTGGTACGGCGCATGAACCGCTCGCGGGACGAGGCGCCGAGCCTGGACGACCGCCTGCGGCCGCCCAGCGTCCGAATCCACTCGCCAGCCTGATGGAACGCCTCGCAGCGCGACCCTGGCGGGCGTAGCCCCCGCTTCGTCGATCGCCACGTAGCCCGACTGCGCCTGCACCCGTATCCTGCTCGGATGCGCGCGGCAAGGGGGGGATTCGCGGCGGGACTCGTCCTGCTGGCGGCCGCAGTCGCGTCCGCCCAGGCGGTGCACGACGGCCGCGCCATCATGCAGGCGGTCGACGAGCGGCCCCGGGCTGCCGACGAGATCCTGCGCTCCACATGGCGGCTCGTGGACAAGCGCGGCAAGGAGCGCGTGCGCGAGACCCGCGTCTATTGGACCGACCGGCGCGCGGCCGACGACGGCCTAGTCAGCAAGCGGCTGATCGTCTTCGACGCGCCCCCCAACATCAAGAACACTGCGTTTCTGGTGCACAGTCGCAGCAACCCCGGCGAGGACGACGTGCGTTGGGTCTACCTGCCGGCGCTGCGCAAGGTGCGCCGCATCGCCGGGAACGACCGGGACAAGCTCTTCGCGGGGAGCGACTTCACATACGACGACCTGGCCGAGCGAGACCTCGACGAGGACGCGCACGCCTTCCTGCGCGAAGAGATGCGCGAGGAGGTGCTCCACCAGGTGGTAGAGTCCCGACCGCTCGGCGATTCGCCCTACCGCAAGCGCGTGCAGTGGGTCGATCCCCGGAGCCACACCATCTCACGGGTCGAGTTCTACGGCCCGGGCGACCGCCTCGACAAGGTGCTCGAGGCGCGTTGGCGCGAGCAGGACGGATTCTGGTTCTGGGACCACCTGGTGATGGACAACCTGCGGCGACGACACCAGACCGTCGTCGAGGTGAACGAGGTGCGCCACGACGCAGGCCTGGCCGACGACGTGTTCCACGAGAGCACGCTGTCCCGCGGAGCACCCTAGGTGGGCCGGCTGCGCGGGGTCTTCGCCATCGGGGCCGCAGCTCTACTCGGGACCGCGTCGGCGGCGAGCGCCGGAGTGGACATCGAGGGGCAGGTCCGGCTGGAGAGCGACACCGCGTGGCGCGTGTACTCGCCGCGCGTGGCGCAGAAATCCCAGAACCGCATCGAACTCGACCTGGAGCTCGGCTTCGGCGACGCCTGGCGGGTGTCGGGCCGCGGCCGCGTGCTCTGGGATCCGGTCGGCCGCCTGGTGGGGGACGATCCGGACTTCGGCCAATCGCCCGTGGACCGCTGGCAGGTGGCGGGCTCGGACGATCTGGAAGCGGAGCTGCAGGAGCTCTACCTCGACTGGCGCGGGCACGTCGGTCCCGCCCGCCTCGACCTGCGACTGGGCAAGCAGCAGGTGGTATGGGGCCAGTCCTTCGGCCTGCGGGTGCTCGACATGGTGAACGCGCAGGACTTCCGCGAGTTCATCCTCGACGACTTCTCCGATGCGCGCACCGCCACCTGGGGGGTGCGAGCGGACGCACTGGTCGGCGACACCGCGGTGCAGGCTCTGCTCTTCCCGGACTTCGAGCCCGACGTGCTGGCGGACCAGGAAAGCGAGTTCGCGTTCGACCCCGAGCTGGAGGGCCTCCTGCCCGGGCTGGTGGGCGGCGGAGTTGCCGCCGCGGCCCTCCTCGACGACGACGA
This sequence comes from uncultured Desulfobacterales bacterium, assembly GCA_964194905.1. Lineage (GTDB taxonomy): Bacteria > Myxococcota_A > UBA9160 > UBA9160 > JAFDET01 > JAFDET01. The sequence continues at coordinate 9,102 of CAXMOD010000211.1, forward strand.
CCCGAGTGACGCCGACCCGTCCAACTGGGGCTACGGCTTCCGTGTGGGCCGCAGCGTGAGCGACGTGGACCTGGCCCTCTACTACTGGGACCGCCTCGACACCCGCGGAGTCTTCGGCCGAAGCGTACGGTCGCTGCGCGATACGAGCGGTCGGCCGGTGGCGCTGAACGTCCTCCAGCGCCAGTTCCTGCGCGTGCGCACCGTCGGCTTCTCGTTCGCCACAACCTTCGGAGACTTCGGCCTATGGGGCGAGGGAGGCGCCGGCTTCGGGCGCGGCTTCGTGACCAACGACCCCCTCGACCGCGACGGGTTCGTGCGCCGGACCGACCTGGAGTACGCCATCGGCCTCGATTGGACCGGCTGGGAGCCGCTCTTCGCCAACTTCCAATTCATCCAGTTCGTGATCTTCGACCACGACCGCGCCATCGACCTGGACGCTCACCGCGAGTTCCTGTCCGTGTTCCTGCGCTTCGACCTGCTGGGGGAGACGCTCTTCCCGCAGCTCTTCGTGTTGTACGGCCTGCAGGAAACGGAATCGATGCTGCGTCCATCCATCGAGTGGCGCGCCACCGACCGCCTGGCCGTGACTTTCGGCGCCGACTTCTTTACGGGCCCGCGCGAGGGCTTCCTGGGCCAGTTCGCGGCACGTCGACAGTGCGTGCCGGTGCCGAAGGGATTGGCGGTCCCTTCGACGGCTGGCGGCTGCCTGTTCGACCCGCCGCCCGGCCGCACGAGCCGCGTCTTCCTGCGCTTCCAGTACGCCTTCGGCTTCGGGCGCTAGGAGCCGAACCGCCGGGAGGGTACGCTTGCCCCCCACGGAGGCACGGGCATGGCGACCGAGACGGCGGTGGTGGTGGGCGTGGGCGCGAGCCGCGGCCTGGGCGGTGCGCTGGCGCGCCGCTTCGCGATTGAGGGGCTGGAGGTCTTCCTGGCCGGACGCACCGGCGCCAAGCTCGAGGCGTTGGCCGCGGAGATCAAGGACAACGGCGGACGGGCCGTTCCCGTCGTCACCGACGCAACCGACGAGACTTCGGTCACACACCTCTTCGACGCGGCCTGCGCCGCTGGCCCGCCGACCATCGCGGTCTACAACGCCGGGAACATGCGCGTGGGCAACCTGGTCGAGATGGACCCCCTGTACTTCGAGGAGACCTGGCGCACGACCACCTTCGGCGGCTTCCTCGTGGGCCGAGAAGCGGCGCGGCGCATGCTGCCCCAGGAGAACGGCACCATCGTCTTCACCGGCGCTACCGCATCGCTGCGCGCCCGCCCGCCCTTCGCCGCGTTCGCGTCCGCCAAGGCCGCGTTGCGCGCGATGGCCTTCGGCCTGGCGCGGGAGCTGGGGCCCCAGGGCATTCACGTGGGACACGTGGTGGTCGACGGCGTCATCGACGGCGACATGGTCGCGCAGAACATCCCGGGCATTCGCGAGCGCCTCGGCGAGGACGGCATGCTCGACGTCAACGCCATCGCCGATGCCTACTGGGCGCTTCACGTCCAGCACCGGAGCGCCTGGACGCTGGAGCTCGACGTGCGGCCCTTCAAGGAGTCGTTCTAGAGGCTGAGCGGGCGAGCGAGGCCCGCGGGCCCGGCGACCCTGTATGATCAGGCGCTGGGGGGAGGCTCGAAGGGTCGCTCGATGTCGGATGCGGTGCGCTCGGGGCAGGTCGTACTTCTCGTCGGAACGCGCAAGGGCGTGTTCCTTCTGCATGCCGACGCGGCACGCAACGGCTGGACCCTCGAGGGTCCGCACTGCCTGGGCCACCTGGCCTACCACGTGGTGCTCGACCCGCGCGACACCCGCGCGCTGCTGGTGGCCGCCAAGACCGGGCATCTGGGACCGACCGTCTTCCGTTCGACCGATCTCGGCAAGAGCTGGCAGGAAGCGACGGGCCCGCCCGCCTTTCCCAAGGCGCCCGAGGGCGAGAGCGGACGCGTGGTGGAGCATGTCTTCTGGCTGACGCCGGGCCTCCCGGAAGAGCCGGACGTCTGGTACGCGGGCACCTCTCCCCCCGCCCTCTTCCGCTCGGAGGACGCCGGGAACACGTGGGCGCCGATCTCGGGCTGGAACGATCACCCGAACTGGGGCCTGTGGACCGAGGACGGCGCCGACGGCACGCCGGGCGGCTCGCTGCTCCACTCCATCAACATCGACCCGCGCGATCCACAGCACCTCTACATCGGCCTCTCCGGAGGCGGCGTCTTCGAGAGCACCGACGGCGGCGGCGACTGGCGCCCCCTCAACGCGGGCTGCGAGGCCAACTTCAATCCCGTTCCGGAACCCGAGTTCGGACACGATCCCCACTGCCTGCGGCTCCACCCGCTCGCGCCCGACGTGCTCTGGCAGCAGAACCACTGTGGCATCTACCGCCTGGAGCGGCCGGCCGAACGTTGGGAACGGGTGGGCGACAACATGCCGCGCGACGTCGGCGACATCGGCTTCCCGATCGAGCTGCATCCACGCGATGCCGACACCGCGTGGGTCTTCCCAATGGACGGCAGCGACGTCTGGCCACGCACCAGTCCCGACGGGAAACCCGCAGCCTACGTGACGCGCGATGCCGGCCGCAGCTGGCAGCGCAAGGATGCGGGGCTGCCCCGCGAGCACGCCTGGCTCACCGTGCTGCGTCAGTCGATGGCGGTGGACGCCCACGACCCGGTCGGCGTCTACTTCGGCACCACCACGGGCCAGGTCTGGGCCAGCCGCGACGAGGGCGACACCTGGACGTGCATCGCAGACAACCTTCCCCACGTCTTCTCCGTGGAAGTCGCGGAGCTCGAGCCGTGAGGGTCTCGATCCCGACGCCGCTGCTGTCCTACACCCAGGCGCCCCTGGTGGACGCCCAGGGTGGGACCGTTGCGGAGCTGCTCGTGGATCTGGACCGGCGCTACCCCGGCATCCGCTTCCGCATGATCGACGAGCAGGACGACATCCGCCCCCACGTGAAGATCTTCATCAACCGCGAGCGCATCGTCGGCCTCGACGAACACCTCGCACCCGACGACGAGGTGCAGATCCTCCAGGCGCTGTCGGGCGGCTAGGAGCTTCGGCCGCTCATCCGGTGCAGCGCACGGGTCAGGTCCGCAGCCTGCGGTTGCCCCACAGGAGCAGCATCGCACCGCCCGTAGCCACGGCCAGGTTGCCGACGCTGAAGCCCGAGAAGGTGCCCAGGCCGAGCTGCGAGCCGATGAAACCCCCGACGAAGGCGCCTGCGATGCCCAGCAAGATCGTCATGACGAGGCCGCCCGGATCGGGTCCCGGCATGATCCACTTGGCGAGCACGCCCACGATCAGCCCCAGCCCGATCCATGAGAGAATTCCCATCGCCACCCTCCTCTGGCGCGCGCCGTCAGGCGCGCTTGCGTTTCGCCCGGCGTCGTGCCGGACGCGGTGCTGCCTTTGCGGGCTTCCCGTCGGCGAGCGCGCGCAGCTCGGCGGCCCAGCGTGGACCCGCCGCAGCGTCTTCGTGCTTGAAGAAGGCGAAGGCCTCGCTCCAGTCCTGCTCGGCGATGCGCGCCGCCCAGGCGCGAATCGCCTGCGGGGTGTAGGCGCTGCCGCGCAGCCGCAGGTAGCCCCAGCTCGCCGTGCGCTGCAGGCGCTCCAGCGGCTCGTCGTCGGTGTCCGCGTCCACCCAGGCACAGTCGCGCGAACGGAGCAGGTCGAGCACCGCGGGGTCACGCCAGGACTCGTGGCGGAACTCGAAGGCGGCCCGCACGTCCTCGGGCACACGCGCGAGGAAGTTCTCGAGACGTCCTGCGTCCGCCTTCAGCGTGGGCGGAAGCTGGAAGAGCACGCAGCCGAGGCGCGAGCCCAGGCTGCGCACGGTGTCCATCAGGTAGTCGGTCTCGTCGCCCGGGTCCTTCAGGCGCTTGAAGTGAGTGATGCGACGCGACGCCTTGATGACGATGCGGAAACCCTCCGGTACCTGCGCGGCCCAACCCTCCAGTACGCTCGCCTTGGGCAGCCGGTAGAAGGTGTTGTTGATCTCCACCGCTGGAAGCTGCGTCGCGTAGTAGGCCAGGCGCTCCTTGGCGGGCAGACCGTCCGGGTAGAACGCGCCCTTCCAGGCGTCGTAGCTGAAGCCGCTGGTTCCCGCGTGCAGTTCCATGCCGATCTCGCTCCCGGGGACCGGGGCCGGCGAGGGTGCCTCACTCCTCCGCAAGGCGCTCGCCGAGCGCCGAGAGCAGCACATCCACGTTCACCGGATCGGCCAGCACGCCGACGAAGGGATCCCCCGCCTTGCGCAGGCGCGCCGGCGCCGTCTTGATGGTGAAGCGCGTCGGATCGAGCCGCGCGTTCACCTGTCGCCACGTGAGCGGCATGGAAACCGGCGCCCCGGACCGCGGCCGCACCGAGAAGGGCGCGGCGATCAGCTTGCCGCGGCCGTTCTGCAGGTAGTCGACGTACACCTTGTCACCGCGCGCGGCCACGGGACGGGTCACCGTGGCGATGTCGGGCAGATCCGCGACGACCACCCGCGCCAGCACTTCCGCCAGCGAACGCGCCTCGTCGTGGGTGAGCTGCCTTCCGAGGGGAAGCAGGACGTGCAGCCCGTCCTGCCCGGAGGTCTTCGCAAAATGCGGAGCGCCGATCCCGTCGAGGAGCGTGTGCAGGTGCCTCGCAATGCGCACCACGTCGGCGAACGGGGCCTCCTTGGGATCAAGGTCGAGGATCAGCCAGTCTGGGTGATCCAGGTCGCCCACCCGCGCACTCCAGACGTGCAGCGGTATCGCGCCCGAGTTGATCACGTAGAGCAGCGTGCGCAGGTCGTTGCAGACGAAGTAGTCCGTCCCGTCGATCAGCTCGCGGGTCGCCCAGTCGGGTGTGAAGTCCGGTGCGTTCTGCTGGTAGAAGTGCTTGCCCTCGATGCCGTCGGGGTAGCGGGTCAGAACCACCGGACGGTCTTTCAGGTACGGCGCGAGCCAAGGCCAGGCCAGCTCGTACCAGCCCAACAGGTCGCCCTTGGTGTAGCCCTCGACGGGCCAGAAGATCTTCTCCAGACGCGTCAGGCTGAGATCCGGCTCGGGACCCGCACCGGCGATCGGAGTCGGGGACGCGGGCTCGACGTGCGCCGAAGGCGCCGGGTCCCAGGCATCGCCCTCCAGGTCGGCGCGCACCCGCAACACCACCGGGTGGCGCAGCAGCCCGGCCGAGGTGACCTCGGTGAAGCGCACCTCGCACGAGAGCTCGGGACGCAGGAAGGTGACGTCCTTGGAGCCGGCCAGTGCATCGCCCGCGAACGCGGGCGCCTCGCTGCGCAGCTCGTCCACCCGGCCCAGGACCGCTTCGATGCTGGGCTCGTCGAGCCCCGAACCCGCGTTGCCCGCGTAGACCAGCCCCTCTTCGCCTCGCCAGGCCAACATCAGCGAGCCCAGTGCCTTGCGGCTCCCCTTCCCCGCTGTGATTCCCACCACGGCCAACGTGGCCATGCGCGGCACCTTGATCTTGAGCCAGCGCTTCGAGCGACGGCCGACCTCGTAGGGCGCGTCGGCGCGCTTGGCCACGATGCCCTCGAGAGAGTGCTCGTGGGCCGCCTCGAAGAGCGCAGCCCCGTCTCCCTCCACGTGGTCGGCGAAGCCCAGCACTCCCAGCGTCGGGACGAAGCGCGCCAGCAGCGCCTTGCGCCTGGCGAGGGGGAGGCCGCTGAGGTCGCGCCCGCACGCGCGCAGCAGGTCGAACGCGTAGAGCTGCACCGGGATCTCGGTCAGGAGCCGGCGCACCACGGCCGGGTCCGTCTGGGTGAAACGCCGCTGGAGGCGCTCGAAGGAGCTGCGCCCTCGCTCGTCCAGCGCCACGATCTCGCCGTCGAGCACGAAGCCCTGCAACGGCAGGTGCGCCGCCGCGCGGGCGATCTCGGGATAGACCGCGCTGCGTTCCGCGCCGCTGCGGGCGAACACGTGCACGACGTCGCCGTCCTTCTCGACGAGCACGCGCACACCGTCGTACTTCAACTCGAAGAGCCAACCCTCGCGAGAGAACGGGCGCTCCTCGGCCGTCGCCAGCATCGGCCGCAGCTCGCTCGCCGGACCCTCCGACTCGGGCACACCGCGCAGGCGGCGGCGGACCTCGTCGTCGCGGCGCACGCCCGCCGCCAGCTCCTCTACGCTGAGTCCCGAGAGCACCGACGCCGGCGCAGCGTCCACGACGTCCTGACCCTCGAGGGGCGCGCCCTTGCGGATCAGCAGCCATTCCTTGCCGTCGCCGCCCCTGGTGCGCACCAGCGCGAAGCGACCGCGCAGCTTGTGGCCGCGCAGCAGAAGGTCGAGCTTGCCGGCTTCGAGACCCTCGGCGGTCTTGCCGTCCACCGCCTGCCAGGTACCGCAGTCCCACACGATCATGGCCCCAGCGCCGTAGTTGCCCGCCGGGATCACGCCTTCGAAGTCCGCGTACTCGAGCGGGTGGTCCTCGGTGCGAACCGCCAGTCGCTTCTCCTGGGGATCCAGGCTGGGACCGCGCGGCACCGCCCAGCTCACGAGCACCTCGCCGATCTCGAGACGCAGATCCCAGTGCAGTCGGCGCGCCGCGTGCTGCTGCACGACGAAACGCCGCGGCCCTCCGGGCGTGAGGAGCCGCGGGGATTTCTCCCCAGCGTCCGCGCCGAAGGGCTCCGGCGTGGCCGCCGGATCGCGCTTGGCCCGGTAATGCCGCAGATCGCCCATGCCGATGGGTCATGGTACATTTCGCCGTCCCTTCCCCCAGACGTCCGTCACACGGGGTTCTCCATGCCCGCTCGCGCCATCTCCTCCGGAACCATCTCCTTCGGGCTCGTCTCCATTCCGGTCAAGCTGTACTCCGCCAGCGGATCGAAGAGCGTGCGCTTCAACTGGCTGGAGCCCAAGGACAAGGGCCGCGTGAAGCAGCAGTACATCTCGGCGAGCACCGGCGAGCCCGTCGAACGCAGCGAGCTGGTGAAGGGCTACGAGTACGCCCGCGGCCAGTTCGTGGTCTTCACGGAAGACGAGCTGAAGGCCCTGGAGCAGAAGAGCGACCGCACCATCGAGATCGAGGAGTTCGTCCCGATCGAGAAGGTCGATCCGCTCTACTTCGACACCTCCAGCCTGCTCGGCCCCGACAAGGGCGGCGCCAAGGCCTACCGGCT
>CAXMOD010000212.1:0-9407 GCA_964194905.1 uncultured Desulfobacterales bacterium
GGAGGCGGGCCGGCCGGGCCACCTGGTCTCCGGCGACACGCTCTTCCTGGGAAGCTGCGGCCGCGTCGACCTACCGGGCGGCGACCCCGAAGCGATGTACCGCAGCCTGAACGACGTGCTGAAGCAACTGCCCGACGAGACGCTGCTCTTTCCAGGCCACCTCTACTCGACGGACCCGAGCGGCACGGTCGGGGACCAGAAGCGCGCCAACCCGTACCTGAGAGTGGCGAGCCTCGAGCAGTTCCTGGGCTTCCTCGGGTACTAGCCCGGCGCGGCAGAACGGCTCCGCGAGATCGTTCCGGCGCTGTTGAAGAGGGTGGGCGCCGCCGGCGCTACTTCTTGGCGCCTTCGGCAGCAGCCACGATGATCTCGCCCTCGAGCAACTTGCGCGGCGCGTTGCCGGTGGCCGGGTTGTCCGTTCGCACGATCTTGTACTTGTAGCGTCCGGGCTTGAGCTGGCAGAAGCTGGCGAACTCGCCCGCGTGGATCGGCTGCGAGCGGATCTCGTCGTCCTTGATCTGGAAGTTCACCAGGCTGTGGCAGATCATGTTCTTCGCGGTTTCGCGCTCGAACACGACCGTCGAGGGCCAGCCCGAGTAGCTGATCCAGGCGACCAGCTGTCCGGAGTCCAGATTCACCAGCCGCGGATTCAAGGCCTGGTCCGTGATCAGCACCACCTTGTGGCTGCTCATCCTGTAGGACGGGTCCAGGAGCGGGACCTCGGACGAGGTCTCGTAGGGGATCTCCGACGGCCGCTCGTCGACGGCCCACGTGGCGACGGGCGCCGCCACGACCAGGGCGAAACCCAAGAGCCCGGCGGACACGAGCCCCCACGGACGCCGACCGATTGCCCGACCGATTGCGTTAGGCACCATCAACCCTCCCAGGTCCGGTTGTTCGTGGGCAGTTATACCAGACCCGACAGCGGGTTAGCACGTCTTTGACCGGTCACGCCGTCACACTTCCACGCATCACACGGACACCGTCCAAAGCGGCTAAATCCGCGAATCCGATTCGGTTTTCTCCCCTGCGCGCGCTTGAAATCGCCCCTGGCGTCCGTTAGGGTTCGGGCGCTTTTCACTCCCTGCCCCTCCGGGCGGGGGAATTCGAACGGCTTTCCAACTGCTTGGAGACGCTCCCCATGAAGATCGTGGTGTGCCTGAAGCAGGTCCCCCACTCCGACGCTCGCCTGGACATCGCCGGCGACGGGACCTGGATTCAAGAAGACAGCATCAAGTTCGAGATCAACAGCTACGACACCTACGCCCTCGAGGAGGCCCTGCGCATCAAGGATGCCGGCGAGGCCGAGGTGGTGGTGGTCTCGATCGGCCCCGACCGCGTGACCCAGGCCCTGCGCACCGCGCTCGGAATGGGCGCCGACCGCGCCGTCCACATCAACGACGCGGACGCCGACGCGTCGGACGCACTGGGCTGCGCCCACATTCTCGCCGCCGTGGTGAAGGAGGAGAATCCGGACATCGTCTTCGGGGGCCTGATGGCCGACGACCGCAACTCCTCGGCCGTGCTGCAGATGATTGCCGAGCTCTGCGACATGCCGTCGGCCACATCGGTGCTCAAGGTCGAGGCCGCCAACGGCTCGGTGACGGTGGAGCGTGAGCTCGAAGGTGGCGCCATGGAAGTGGTCGAGCTGCCCAAGCCGTGCGTTCTAGCCCTCCAGACCGGAGCCAACCAGGTCCGCTACGCCTCGCTGAAGGGCATCATGGCCGCCAAGAAGAAGCCGATCGACGCGAAGTCGGCCGCTGATCTCGGCGTGGCCGGCCAGTCCGGTGCGGCCAACGCGAAGGTAAGGATGGAAAAACTCTACGTGCCGCCCAAGAGCGATACGGCGGAGATCCTCCAGGGCTCGACCGACGAGGTCGTGGCCGGCCTGCTGGGCAAGATCAAGGAACAGGGCCTCCTCTAGGGGGCCGGGAGAATTCCGATGGGCAACATCCTGGTCGTTGGTGAGATCCAGAATGGCAAGATCCGCGAGGCGAGCTTCGAGCTGCTGACCCTCGCGCACGACGTCGCCGGTCAGACGGGCCGCGACGTGAAGAGTCTGGTCATCGGCAGCGGTGTCGGCGACATCGCTTCCGACTTCGCGGGCAAGGGCGGGGGCGAGACCTTCGTGCTGGACGACGCCGCCGCCGCTGACTACAGCGTGGACGTGTGGAACAAAGCCGTGCGCGCAGCCGTGGAAGCGGCGGACGCGGACATCGTGCTCTTCTCCAACACGCCGAGCGGCTGGGACATTGCGCCCCGCATCGCCGCGGGGCTCGACGCCGGCTTCGTGGGCGACTGCATCACCATCAAGGCCGAGAGCGGTGACCTGAAGCTGGTCCGTCGCCTGTTCAACGGCAAGCTCGACGCCCAGCTCGGTCTCGCTGCCGACTGCCTGGTGGCCACTGTCCAGCCCGGCGCGACGAAGCCCTACGAAGGCTCGGTCGACGGCAAGGTGACGGAGCTCTCCGTGGACCTGTCCGGCGTGCGCGCCAAGTTCGTGGAGATCAAGGAGGCTGCCGCCGGCGGCGTGGACCTCACGAAGGCCTCCATCATCGTCTCCGGCGGCCGCGGCGTAGGCGCCCCGGAGAAGTTCACGGAGGTGATCCAGCCTCTCGCGGACGCCCTGGGCGGAGCCATGGGCGCGTCGCGCCCGGTGGTGGACGCCGGCTGGCTCCCCCACGCGTACCAGGTCGGCTCGTCCGGCCAGGTGGTCTCGCCCAAGCTCTACATCGCGGTCGGCATTTCCGGGGCCATCCAGCACCTGGTCGGGATGAAGACCTCGAACTTCATCATCGCGGTCAACAAGGATCCGGATGCGCCGATCTTCGAGGTCGCCGACGTCGGCGCGGTGGGCGATCTCTTCGAGATCGTCCCGAAGCTGACCGAAGCGGTGAAGGCTGCCAAGGGCTAGGCCCCGACCCCGGGAAACACCCCATGATGGTGAGAAAGCCCGCTTTGGCGGGCTTTCTTCGTTGACTCCCCCGACGCCCGGAGCGACCTTGGAACGGGCACGAACCGGGGGGTCCGCCCATCCCTCGTACGATCGCGTTCATCAACGAGAAGGGCGGAAGTGGCAAGACCACCTTCGTCACCAGCCTCGCGGCGTATCTCGCGCTGCGTCGGGGCCGCCGCGTCCTCGCGGTCGATCTCGACCCGCAGGGCCACCTGGGCAAGGTACTGGGGGTCGACGTGCACGCAGTGCGCCGCTCCGCGATCGACCTGCTGCTGCCGCGTCCCGCCGACGACGCTGCGCTCGACGGTGCCGGCGACCCTTCTCTGCCCCGCATCTCGACGCGCATTCCCGGCCTCGACTTGATTCCCGGCAACAAGTCGCTGGCGCTCGCCCCCGGTCTCGGCAGCAGCGACGCCGACGTCACGGGTCGCCTGCGACGCACCCTGGGCGAAGCGCCCGAACTCGACGAGTACGACCTGGTGCTGGTGGACGCGCCGGCTTCGTTCGGCGCGCTGACGCTCTCGGCGCTGCGTGCTGTGGATGAAGTAGTGGTCCCCGTCCCGCTCACGTTCCTCGCGCTGGACGGCTGCGCGGAGCTCTGCCGCACCCTCGCGACGGTGCGCACGCGCTACGGCCACCGGGGATTGGCGCTCACCATGGTGATCCCCACTTTCTACCGGCGCACGCGCCTCGCCCACGAGGTGCTCGACCGCCTGGCGCATCGCTTCCCCAAGGAGCTGGCTCACACGGTGGTGGGGCAGCACGTGAAGATCGACGAGGCCCAGAGCCGCGGCCTCTCGATCTTCGAGTACGCGCCGCGCGACCGCGCCGCGGTGGCGATGGCCGCGCTCGCCGAAGAACTCGAGCTGAGGAAGCCTGAATCGCCGGAGGGCGGGCCATGAGCGAGGGACCGCGCTTTGTGCTCGATGCCGTGGGCGACCCGGTGGAGCCCCCGGCACACGGCCCGACCCTGCTCGGCCACGATCCGTTCAGCCACCCCCCCGGGCCGGACCCCTTCCTGGCGCGCCTCGACGAGGTCCTCCGCGACACAGCTCGCCCGCCGCCGAGCGAGCAGCCCGAGACGCGGCAGGCGCCCGACCGGCGCCGCCGTCAGCCTCGTGCGCTCGACGACCCGGAGCCTGCTGGGCACGAGCGCACCCGGGGCGTGCGCCGCCTGCTCGGCGAGAACGTGCTCCGCCGCCTCGCGACGCTGGACCGCCTGGTGAGCGAAACCGGCTACGACGCGTGGGGGCTCGAGCCCGAAGCGGTGAAGAGCGCTCTCCCGTTCTTTCTGGCGCTGTACCGCGGCTGGTTCCGGGTCAAGAGCGAGGGACACGAGCACGTCCCCACCGAGGGCGCTGCGGTGCTCGCCGCCAACCACGCCGGGCTGCTCCCCTTCGACGGCGCCATGACCGCGGTGGACCTCTTCCTGCACACCGACCCTCCCCGCCTGGCCCGCGCCGTGGTGGACCGCTGGGCGGGCGGGCTCCCGTTCGTCGGCGTCTTCCTGGCGCGCATGGGTCAGGTCGTGGGGACACGCGAGAACGTCGCGGGCCTGCTTCGCGACCAGCAACTCATGCTCGTCTTCCCCGAAGGCATGGAGGGCATCCGCAAGCCGGTCACCCAGCGCTACCGGCTCCAGCACTTCCACGTGGGCTTCGTGGAGGAGGCCCTGCGTGCGGCCGTGCCCATCGTTCCGACTGCGATCATCGGAAGCGAGAACCAGGCGCCCATCCTGTTCGACGTGAAGCCGCTGGCGCGCCTGCTGCGGCTGCCGACGGCGCCCATCACGCCGACCTTCCCCTGGCTGGGTCCGTTGGGGTTGCTCCCCTATCCGGTCTCGTACCGCATCGTCTACGGCGAGCCCCTGGCCTTCCACGAACGCTTCGGTCCCGAGGCCGCCGACGACGCGCGACTGGTCCGCTACCTGACCCAGCAGGTGCGGCGCACCGTGCAGCGCCTGGTCGATCGGGAGCGGCCATGAGCAGGGTGCTGGTCACCCACGCGGACCAGCCGCTGGGACTCCGCATCGTGAAGCGCCTCTTCCACGACCCGGCCATCGAATCCTTGCTGGCTGTGGGCGAAGGACGTGCACCGCGCAGCTTTGCGCGGTTCCTCGCGGGGGAGCCGCCGCGCTTCGACTACGTTCGAGCGGACCTGGCGCGCCACCGGGCCGCCTCCGATCTCTTTCACTCTGGGCGGGTGCGCGAGTCGGGGATCGACACCGTGGTGCACGTGCCGCGCCACGGGGCCGCCCCGGAGCCCGAGCGACCCGTGGTCTCCGGGCTGCCGGTCCGAACCGCGGAGTCGCGCCTGGTGCTCCAGCACTGCCTCGAAGTGCCGTCGATCCGCCACCTGGTCGCGCTCGGCAGCGCCTGCGTCTACAAGCTCGCTTCCGGCAACGCGGCCTGCGTGCGCGAGGAAAGCGAGCTCGACCTCGAGCCGAGCATCTCGGCCGAGCGGCGGGCCTGGATCGATGCCGACATGCTCTTCCACGCCGAGGTGGGGAGCGATCGCCTGCGCGTGGTGCTGCTCCGTCTCCCCAGCGTGGTGGGCGACGGTGGCGAGGTCTACCTGAACGCGCTCCTCGAAGGACCACCGCGCCCGCACCTGCGCCCCCTCGGCTTCGACCCGCTGCTGTCGCTCATCTCGGACAAGGACGTGGCGCGCGGCGTGCAACACGCGATTCACGTGCAGGACGCGGAAGGCGTCTTCAACCTGGCCGCCGAGGAGACGCTTCCGCTCTCTCGCCTCGCGAGCTGGACGGGCCGCTCCAGCATTCCGGTTCCCGGCTGGGCCGTGCGCGCGCTCCAGGGCCTCGGCGTCCTGGGCGACGCCGCGCCGCGCCGCTTCGGGATCACTCTCGACACCACCCGTGCGCGACGCGAGCTCGGCTTCCAGCCCGGCTACCACATCGCGCTGGCACGCGGCGGAGACGGACGGCCGCGGCTGGAGGCCACGCCTCTATAGGGCTAACTTGCGCCGTTCCCGAACCCCTCTGACGACGGAAGCGAACCATGGCGGTCGACACCTCCCAGTTCAAGAACGGCCTGCGCATCGAGCTCGATGGCGATCCGTTTCAGATCACCTACTTCCAGCATGTGAAACCGGGCAAGGGCGGCGCCTTCGTGCGCACCAAGGTGAAGAACCTGCTCACCGGGCGCTCCCAGGACAAGACCTTCCGCGCCGGCGAGAAGGTGGAGCTGGCCGACGTGGAGGACAAGCGCATGCAGTTCCTCTACCGCGACGGCGACGGCCTGATCTTCATGGACAACGAGACCTACGACCAGATCCCCATGCCGTCCGAGACCGTGGGCGAATCCGTAAAGTACCTCCAGGAGAACATCGAGGTGGACGTCCTCTTCTGGAGAGGCCGCCCCGTCAACATGGAGCTGCCGTCCTTCATCGAGGCGGCCATCACCCAGACCGATCCGGGCATGAAGGGCGACACCGCCTCCGGCGCCACCAAGCCCGCCACCATCGAAACCGGGGCCGTGATCCAGGTTCCGCTCTTCATCAAGGAAGGCGAGAAGGTCCGCGTCGACACGCGCAGCGGGCAGTACGTGGAGCGCGTGAACTAGGAGGCTGACCTGGCCCGTGTCCGACGAGGACGTCCGACAGATCAACGAGTTCGCGCGCGACCGGCACCCGGGTATCGTCGGCGTCACCGTGCTCAGCCTCGAGAAGGATCGCGTGACGGGCCGGCTCGACGTGACACGCGAGCTGGTGGCCGGCACCGGCTTTCTGTGGGCGCCGGTCGTCATCACGCTCGCCGACTGGCTCTGCGCCGCAGCGATGCGGCAGAACCTGCCGGAGGACGCCGGCTTCACCACCGTCGAGCTCAAGACCAACTTCGTCGGCACGGTGCGCGAGGGCGGCGCGATCTTCGGCGAGGCCACGCCGGTCCATCGCGGCCGGACCACCCAGGTCTGGGACGTGCGTGTCTGTGACGAGAGCAACGACCGCACCATCGCGGTCTTCCGCTGCACCCAGATGGTGCTGCACGGCGCGCGGGGGGGGAGCTAGTCTCCTGCGTGCGCCCTTCCACGGCTCGCTCAAGGTAGACACCTGCCATGATCCGACGGCTCCTCGTCGCTCTGTCGCTCCTGGTGATCTTTGCGCTGGCCGTCATCTACATCATGGGCAGCGGAACCTTCGGGCGCCGCTGGGGCGCCGGCGAGGTCGAGGGGGCGGCGCTGCCGCCTGCCTCGCTGGAGAAGCGGGCGAAGCTCCAGCGCAGCGCGGCTGACGGCGTGGGGCTGCGCGAGCCGAAGCAGATCCTGTTCGGAGATCTGCACGTACACAGCACGTTCTCCCTCGACGCTTTCATGATGGCGCTTCCGACGGCCGGCGGTGAAGGCGCACACCCCGTGGCCGACGCCTGCGACTTCGCGCGCTACTGCTCGGCCCTCGACTTCTGGTCCATCAACGACCACGCCGTGGGGCTCACTCCCCGTACCTGGGAGGAGACGATCGCATCCGTGCGCCAGTGCGACGCCCCGGTGGATCCGACGAACCCGGACCTGGTCACCTTCCTCGGCTGGGAGTGGACGCAGATGGGAACGCGGCCGGAGAACCACTACGGGCACAAGAACGTGATCCTTCGCAGCCTCGGCGAGGACCAGGTGCCGACGCGTCCCATCGCGGCCCGTGCGCCGCCCGACGCCGTCGACCGCCAGGACGACGCGATCCCCGGCCCCTTCACCCTCGGTCTGCTCGGCGTCGTGAGCCCGGGCCGCGACTCGCTGGACCTGATCCGATACTTCCGGGACATGGCGGCAGCTCCCCATTGCCCCGACGGTCTGCCCGTGCGCGAGCTGCCCACGGACTGCCGCGAGTCCGCAGCGACGCCGCGGGAGTTGTTCGCCAAGCTCGACGACTGGGGCTTCGACAGCCTGGTGATCCCGCACGGCACCACGTGGGGCTACTACACGCCCCAGGGTTCGGCCTGGGACAAGCAGCTCACCCCGGAGCAGCACGACCCGCAGCGGCAGACTCTGATCGAGGTCTTCTCGGGACACGGCAACTCCGAGGAGTTCCGTACCTGGCACGAAGTCCTCCTGCACGACGACGGATCCCGCAGCTGCCCCGCCGCCCAGGACGACTTCCTGCCGTCCTGCCAGCGGGCCGGCCAGATCATCGCGGCTCGTTGCCTTGCCGAAGGAGAATCCGAGGACGAGTGCGCGGAACGGGCCCGCGCGGCCCGGCAGCACTACGTGGACGCCGACGTCGCCGGGCACTGGACCGTACCCGGGGCGGAGGCCGACGAATGGCTCGACTCCGGGCAGTGCCGTGACTGCTTCCAACCTTCCTTCAACTACCGGCCGCGGAGCTCCGTGCAGTATCTGATGTCCCTGGGACGGCCCGACGCGCCCGAGGGCCATCGGCGCTTCGACTTCGGCTTCATCGCAGCCAGTGACGTGCACAGCGCGCGGCCCGGGACCGGATACAAGGAGTATGCCCGCAGCGAGATGACCGAGGCCCGGCTCACCCTCGCGGCCTCGCGCGTCCTGCCCGCGCCGCCGCGGGATACGGCGGCGCGATCGGTGGACTTCGATCCGGCAGGATTCAGCGGCAGCTTCTTCAACCTCCGTGAAGCCGAACGGGCGGCCTCCTTCTTCCTCACCGGTGGGCTCGCCGCCGTGCACGCCGAGGGGCGCGACCGGGACGCGGTGTGGGCGGGGCTCCGGCGCCGCGAGGTCTACGGCACCAGCGGGCCGCGCATCCTGCTCTGGTTCGATCTCGTGAACCCGCCGGGCTCGCGCGGCGAGACGATCCCGATGGGCGGGAGTGCACGGCTGCAGGAGAGCCCTGTCTTCCAGGTGCGCGCCGTGGGCTCCTTCGAGCAGCAGCCCGGCTGCCCGAAGGTCGCCGTCCGCGGCCTCTCGCCGGAGCGGCTCGAGCGGCTCTGCAAGGACGAGTGCCATCACCCCTCGGACCGGCGGCGCACGATCGCGCGCGTGGAGGTGGTGCGCATCCGACCCCAGCTGCAGCCCGACGAGTCGGTGGCCGGTCTGGTGGAGGACCCGTGGAGGGTCGTGCCCTGTGATCCGGACCCGTCCGGCTGTGTGGTGACGTTCAGCGATCCGGAGTTCGGCGCCGGCGGTCGCGACGCCCTCTACTACGTGCGCGCCGTCGAAGAGCCGAGCCCGGCCGTGGCTGCCGACCCGCTGTCCTGCGAGCGCGACGAGCTGGGCCGCTGCCTGGCGGTGACGCCCTGCGCCTCGGTTCCGGCCGACGAGGACTGCCTCGCCACGACCGAGGAACGCGCCTGGTCTTCCCCGATCTTCGTCGGGTGGTCCGGCGGCTCGGGCTAGAAGGCGAGGTCCTGACTGCGGCCCTGCGCCCGGCGCTCCTGGTAGACTCGCCGGATGCGGGGGGACCAGCTAGCGCGCCAGTGGCAGTTGCTTCAGCGGCTGGCCCACAGCCGGGCCGGGGTGGACCTGGACAC
>CAXMOD010000213.1:0-8685 GCA_964194905.1 uncultured Desulfobacterales bacterium
CGAGATGGCCATGCAGCTGGAGAACGTTCTGCCGCTGGTCGTGCTCTGCGCACTCGGCCTCGCGGCCCTTCTGTGGCTGGCGCGCGGCGCGGAGCGCCGACGTCCCGCGTGGGCAGCGGCGGCAGCGCCGCCGGCCTGGCGCGCGCTGCTGGCCATGTTCGGCGCGTGCGCGCTGGTCGGCGCGATCGTCTTCGCCCTGCCCTCCCCCGGAGCGGCGCGCGTGCAGCGCGGCCTCCAAGCGAAGCCTGGCGGGCGCACGCTGCTGGAGCTGGTGCGCACGCTGACCGATGTGGACTTCGACGGCTTCGGCCTGCTCTCGCAGCCCGCTGACCCGGCACCCTTCGACGGCACGATCCACCCCTTCGCGCTCGACCTCCCCGGCAACGGCATCGACGAGAACGGCGCCGGCGGTGACCACCCGCGCGACTTCAATCCCGTCCGGGTGGTGCAGGGTCCGGAACCCACTGCCGCAGGGTCGCGGCCCCACGTGCTCATCGTCTTCCTCGAGAGCTTCCGTGCAGACCTGATGGAGCGCAGCCTCGACGGCGCGGAGATCACACCCTTCCTGAATCGACTCGCAGACGAGGGAGCCGCCAGTCGCCGCGCGTACGTACACACCCCGAACACGGTGGGCTCGCGTGCGCAGTTCTTCGGCGGTCGCGTCTACTGGAAGCCAGGCCAGGACACCCTGGTGGACGACTTCAAGAAGCGTGGCTACACCGTCGTCCACTTCTCGGGCCAGGACGATTCGCTCGCCGGAAGCGCGAGATTCATCGGCGCTGACCGAGCAGATGTCTACTACAACGCCCGCGACGACGAGGCCGCACGCACGTCGCGCACTCGCAACGAGACGGCACTCCAGGTCTCCTGGAAGACTCTCGCGCGCCGCGTCGGAAGCTACCTGAACGATCACGACCCGGAGCAGCCGCTCTTTCTCTACGTGAACCTGGTGGACACCCACTTCCCCTACGACCACGAAGAGATGGATCGCATTCTGGGCGGCGACCCGATCGCTCGTCACTCGATCCGCGCAGACCGCGCCGACGAGGTCATCGCCACCTACGCCAACGCGGCTGCCAACGTGGACCGCGGCATCGAGCGAATCGTCGAGGCGTGGTGGAACCGGCTCGGCAAGGACACGGTGATCCTCGTGACGGCCGATCATGGACAGTCCTTCTACGAGAACGGCGTGCTCGGCCACGGCCGGTTCCTCGACGACTCGCAGACGCGCGTCCCGTTCGTAGTGTGGGGCATCGGCGGCGAGTGGCCCGAGCCGCTCGGTCTAGGCGACGTGCGCGGCCTCCTGCGCCGCAACCTGGGCCGCGTGGGCGGGAGCGAGCGGGCCGTCTTCATCCGCGAACCGGGCCGCCGCATCTTCCAGTTCGCGCCGAACCTGGAGCGGCCGCGCAGGATCGGCCTGCGCGCCTACGACGGCGCCGTGGAGTACGTTCTGGCCTCCCGCCGGCTGAACCTCGAAGGGTCCGTGCCCGGGGAAGCCACAAGAAGCGAGGCCGTGACGGACGAGATCATCCACACCTGGGAGTCCTACCAGCTACTCCTGGAGGGCGCGCTGCCGTGAGCCACGCTGCACTGATGCGCGAGGCGGGCCTCGGCCTGGCTGTGGCCCTCGTGGCAGCCGCCAGCCCGCTCACGCCCCACGGACCGCTGGCGGCGGTGTTCGGCGCTGCAGCGGGGGGTGGCGTCCTCGCGTGGCGCCTGCGTGTGCGTCGCGGCGACGTCGCGGAGGAGACCGAGTCCCGCGAGGCGACGGCACCTCGTACACCGCTCTCCGTATGGGGCGCGCTGTTGCTCGTCGCCGCGGTCTTCGCGCCGACGGCGCCCTACCTCTACCAGAGCTGGACCGGGAGCGTGTGGAACAACGCGCACGGGATCCTCATCCCGCCCCTCATGGCGTGGATGACGTGGTCGGCTCTGCGGCGGGAAGAGGACCGCTCCCCGGACGCCTCGGCCTGGGGCTTTGCCTTCCTGGTGCCTGGCCTTTCGCTCGTGGCGATCGACGCGGCGCTGCGTACCCAGCAGCTCGCCGCAGTGGGGTTGGTGCTCGCGCTGGCGGGCCTGGCGCTCCTCCTGCTGGGTGCGCGGCGTACGCGACTTCTCACCGTGCCGCTGTTGCTCGGCATCTTCATGATCCCGATCCGCAACAGCGTGGCCTCGCACCTTCTGCTGAAGAAGACCACGGCCGTCTCGGTGGAGCCGCTGATCAGCTTCATGGGCATCCCGGTAATCCGCGAGGAGACGCTGCTGACGCTGTCCAACGCGAGCTTCCTGGTGGCCGACGCGTGTAGCGGCTTCTCCACCCTGTACGCGGCAGTCGGCGTTTCCGTGGTGTTGGCGGCCTACTCGCGCTCGTGGCCGCGGCGCATCCTGCTGCTGGCGGCCGCGTGGCCCTTGGCGGTTGCCTGCAACATCGTGCGCGTCACCATCCTGGTGGTCGTGGCCAACTACTATGGGCTGGGTCTCCTCGATACGCCCTTCCACGCCGCCTCCGGTATCGCGATGTTCTGGGCGGTGCTGGCCCTGCTCATCATGCTGTCCGACCGCGACGCGCTGCGAGCGACGGCGTGATCGCTCTGTCCTCGCGCTACGCCGCTGCTATCGCAGCGCTCGCCATCGTCGCCGCGGTGCCCGTCGCCGTCCACTCGCGCGGGCGCCGCGACGTGGACGACTGTGCCGATTCCGGCGCCCTGCGTGCGACCCTGCTCATCACCGGCTCGCGTCCGGAATCCAGCGACAGGGAGCTGAAGCCAGGCGTGCTGATGCGCAGCGAAGGAAGGGTCGAACCCCGGCTCAGCGACTCAGTCGCGCCGCTGCGCTTCGCCGTTCGGCGCGGTTTCGCGCCCGCCAGCGTGACGTCGCAGCCCAGCCGGATGGTGGTGAGCCGCCTCGAGGCCCAGAGCCAGGAGGTGCGCCAGCTGGAGCGCGGCGACGTGCGGCTCCCGGTCCACTGGCTCGAGGAGCGGACGCGCGGCCGGCCCACCTTCGCCGCGCACTTCTACGTCTACGAGAACAGTCCCGTAGAAGGTCCGTACCGCGCGCTGTTGGGATCCGCCCTGCGCCGCCTCGTGGGAGGAGCCCGGCCGCTGACGGTGTTCGCCGTCGGAGGCTCCGCGCCAGGGCCGTTGGCCGAGGCAGCACACCGCCAGGCCGAGGACTGGCTCTTCGCCGCCTGGGACCACTACCGGAGCGTGTGCATGCCCGCCGGGGGCACGGCGCGATTGACGCGCAGTCCCAGCTAGGGTAGAAAGACGAATCATGGTCGTATCGGCGACGCGCTTCTTCTTTTTCTTCGGCTTCTGGTACGAAGCCGGGGCTTAGGAACGCTGCGCCGACCACTAGACCAAGCGACAGAGTTTCCAAGCCCCGAGGCAAGCCTCGGGGCTTTTTTTTTCTTTTTTTGTTGGGCTCCCGAGGGCACCCGGGCAACAGCATAGGACGAGGTAGGACATGGAGATCATCGACGATCGGAATCTGCACGAGATCCGCACACTGCTGGCGCCCGCCCGGCTGAAGGACGAGCTGCCCCTCGACGACGACGCTCGCAAGACGGTGAGCGACGGCCGCGCCGCCATTCGCGACCTGCTGCACGGGCACGACCGGCACCGGCTGCTGGTCGTGGTCGGTCCGTGCTCCATCCACGACCCCGCGGCCGCTCTCGAGTACGCGGAGCGCCTGGCGCGAGTGGCGGAGCGCACCCGCGACCGGCTGCACGTGGTGATGCGCACCTACTTCGAGAAGCCCCGCACCACGGTGGGCTGGAAGGGACTGATCAACGACCCCCACCTGGACGGCTCCTGCGACCTGCCCCACGGTCTGCGGGTGGCACGAGAGACGCTGCTGGCCATCAACAGGCTGGGCGTCCCGTGCGGGAGCGAGCTGCTCGACCCGATCTCTCCGCAATACATCGCCGACCTGTTGGCCTGGGGCTCGATCGGAGCGCGAACGAGCGAGAGCCAGACCCACCGCGAACTGGCGAGCGGCGTGTCCATGCCGGTGGGCTGCAAGAACGGTACGGACGGGAGCATCCAGACCGCGCGCGATGCCATGGTCTCCGCCTCGCACCCGCACACGTTCCTGGGCGTGGGCGCCGACGGCGCCACCGCTGCGGTGGTGACCCGAGGCAACCCGGACTGCCACGTCATCCTGCGCGGCGGCGGTGGAAGGTCCAATCACGGTCCGGCCCAGGTGACCCGCGCGGCGCAGCTGGTCGGCGACCTGGGCGTGCCGCGCTCGGTGATGGTGGACTGTTCCCACGCCAACTCCGACAAGGACCCCGCGCGCCAGGGTCCCGTCTGCCGTGAGGTGCTCGCCCAGGTGCGCGCGGGCCAGGAGGCGGTGGTCGGCGTGATGCTGGAGAGCAACCTCGAAGCGGGACGCCAGGACTGGTCGCCCGGCGCGACCCTCC
Source organism: uncultured Desulfobacterales bacterium (assembly GCA_964194905.1). Classification (GTDB taxonomy): domain Bacteria; phylum Myxococcota_A; class UBA9160; order UBA9160; family JAFDET01; genus JAFDET01. The sequence continues at coordinate 4,424 of CAXMOD010000213.1, forward strand.
GGCGGGGGGTCTCCATCACCGATGCGTGCATCGGCTGGGACGAGACCGAATCGCTCCTCGACGAGATCGCGGCGGCGGCCGCCGGACACGTGCCGCGCGCACGCCGCGGGGAGGGTGCGGCGGCCTAGCCCACTGCCCTCGTCAGCGGGAGCGGAACAGCGCCGCGGCCACGAGCGTTCCCGGAGCCTCCAGCCGCTCGCCGAGAGCGCGCAACGCGTCGCCCGCGGAAGGCCCGAGACCCCACGCGTCGGGCCGTGCAGCATGCGCGTGGGGCAACGCCTCGAGGAGAGGCTCCACCCAGTCGGGACGCAGCCGTCCGGACAGGTCGACGACGACGGCGCGCCACGCGGCACCGTCCTTGAAGAGGCCGAGGAGGCCACCGCCCTCGCCGAATGAGGTCGAAGCCTCGAAGAACACGGCGCGCCCGCGGGTTCCGTCTTCGAGCTCCAGCAGCAGCCCTTCCACCAGCTCGTGGCCGTTGGCGAAGAAGTCCACCTCGTCCTTGGCAACGGCCGCCGCGCGATCGAAGGTACCCAGGTAGCGTGCGCCGTCGGGGACGCCCGGCAGCCCTTCCACCGTCATGGCCGCCCCGAGCTCGATGTAGTGCATCGCTGCCCCGCCCTTGTCCACCACCTCGAGCCCCAGCGCGCGCGCCGCATCGACACACACGCGCCGCGTGAGCTTCTCCAGGTCCGGCGGCACCTGCGCCAGCAGCCCGGCGTCCTGTGCCGCGTCGTACGCATCGGGGTAGAAGACCCGGGTGAGATCGCGGCCCGCTTGCGCGCGCGTCGCCTCCACGGTGGCGACCAGCCCGTCGGCGTCGACGGCTGCGGTCCCGGCGGCGGCTTCGCGCAGGGCGGGCTCCACCGCGGCGAGTGCCGCGTCGAGACCCGCCGCCGGCCGCGCAAAGAGACCGAGCCGCTCGTAGAGCCGGGCCACGTCGGGCCGCGCGTCTTCCGGGCGGAAATAGACGATCTCCACGTCGCCCCGCCTGCCGATGCGGTCGAGGCGCCCGATGCGCTGCTCCAGCACCACCGGGTCGAGGGGCAGATCCCAGAGCACCAGGCGGCGACAGAACTGGAAGTTGCGACCCTCGCTGCCCGCGTCGGAGCAGAGCAGGACGGGCAGACCCGTCTCCCGGAAGGCCGCCACCTCGATGTCGCGCGCCGCGGTGGGCATGTCCTCGTGAAAGACCGCCATGCGCGTCTGGGTCTGGGACTCGAGTGCCTCGCGCAGGATCTCGAGGGTGGCCACGTCGTGCACGAAGACGAGCGCCTTCTCCCCGGCCGCCGTCCAGGCGCGCACGCGCTCGGCGATCCAGCGCGTGCGCGGATCGCGGCGCAGGTCGTCGCTGGGCGGTCCCACGTCCACCGGCAGCGGCCTGCGCGGAGGCAGGCCGCCCACGTCCCGCCGGCGCACGGCGCTCGTGCACGGGACGCGCGCATCGCCGCCGGCGACCTGCTTCTCGAAGTCGACGAACGACGCGAAGGCGTCCGGGTGGAGAACCGACAGCAACCGGTAGAAGCCCTCGCGGTCGGCTTGCAGCGGCGTGGCGGTGAGCAGCAGCGCGTGGCGTGCCTCGGCGACCAGGGGTGCCAGCGCCTCGTGCTGCTCGCGCGTGGCGAGGCGGTGGGCCTCGTCCAGCACCACCAGGTCGAGTCCCACCTCGCGTGCGCGCCCGCGCAGCGCGGCGTCTTCGGCGAAGAGTTCGAGTTCCACCACCGCGAACGGGTGCACGTCGAACGGGTTGGCGTCCGGTCCGACGGTGGTAGCCACCGCGTCGATCCGCTCGGGATCGAGGAGCACGAACACCTGGTGGAACTTGCGGTAGAGCTCGCCCAGCCACTGCACCGCCAGCGTCGAGGGCGCCACCACCAGCACGCGCTGGGCACGCCCGGTGCGGATCAGCGCCGAGAGGATGAGACAGGCCTCCACGGTCTTGCCGAGGCCCACCTCGTCGGCCAGCAGCCACCGCACCGGATCGCGCTTCACGGCTGCCAGCGCCGTGTGGAGCTGGTGGGGGAAGAGTTCGATGCGCCCACCGAGGAAGCTGCCCAGACCTCCCGCCTCGCGCAGCGACATCAAGCGCAGTGCGTCCAGGCGGTTTCGAAAGTCGTCCAGGTCGTCGAGGCGCAGGGACGCGACCCGTTCGATGGGCGTGTCGGGGCGCGAGAGCGGCCAGAGCTCCGCTTCCTGCACGGTGCGCCCGTCTGCCAGCAGGTACGCGTGGTCGAGCGCCTCGGCCACCTCGACCTCCTCCTCCGTCTCGAGGAGGACGGCCGTCCCACCGGGCTGCAGGGTCAGGCGCTGCAGGCCGCCCCCGTCTGCGGCCAGCGTCAGGTCCTGCTCCGCCTCGGGGAACCAGACCTTGAGATAGCGCCCCTCGACGGCGCGAACGATCCCGGTCCCGAGCTCTCGGTTGAACGGATGCACCACCTTGTCGCCGGGACGCCACACGGACGGAGGTGAGTAGCGCACGCGGTCGCCCAGCGCCTGCAGCTGCGCCGTTCTGCTACAACCGACGGCCGTGGACGTCTTCGACCTCGCGGGCCCGGCGATCCTGTTCTTCATGATGGCGCTCGTCGGCTCCGAGTTGAGCGTGGAGGACTTCCGCCGCGTCGCGCGCTATCCGCGCGCGGTCGTCGTCGGAACCGCCGCGCAGCTCGTGCTGCTGCCTCTGTGCGCGGCCGGGTTGGTGGCCCTGTTCCAGCCCGAGCCCTTCGTCGCAGCCGGCATGGTGCTGCTGGCGGCGACACCGGGCGGCGGCATCTCCAACGTCTTCACCTACCTGGCGGGTGCCAACACCGCCCTCTCGGTCACCCTGACCGCCGTCTCGTCGCTGCTCGCCGCCCTCACCCTGCCGGTGGTGACGGCGTTCGGCTTCGCGCGGGTCGTCGGCGCCGAGGGGACCGTCGAGGTTCCGGTGCTCGCGATGATCGGCCAGCTCGCGGGCCTCATCCTGCTCCCGATCGCGCTGGGCATGGCGCTTCGCGCGCGGCGGCCGGACCTGCCCGAGCGCTGGGGAAAGCACCTGCGCCGCGCGGTGCTGGTCTCGATCGTGCTGCTCTTCGCGGCGGGCATGGGAGGCGACGACTCGGGCCTCGCGGGTGAGGTGCTGCGCGCCGCCCCGCTGGGCTTGCTGTGGACCGCGCTGGCCATGGGATTCGGCGTGGCGGTCGCAGCGCTGCTGGGGCTCGACGGCGCCGACCGCTTCACCTTCCTGATCGAGTTCTCGGTGCGCAATGTGGGCCTCGCGGCCATCGTGGCGCTTTCGAGTTTCGACGAGCCGGCCTACGCGGTCTTCTCCGGGGCATACGCCATGACGGGCTACCCGCTGGCGATCCTGGGGAGCTTCGTCTTCCGCCGCTTCTGGGTACGTTCCTGAGCGCGCGTCTCAGCGCGGGCGTCCCAGCCCCGCCGCAGCTCGGGCGGTGTCGTAGACCGGCGTAGCCAGCTCCCGGGCGCGCCGGGCGCCCTGGGCGAGTAGATCCTCGAGGTCGTCGGGTCGCTGCGCCAGCGCGTCGCGCCGTTCGCGCATGGGGCCGAAGTGGTCCATGAGCCGCTTGAGCAGGTTCTTCTTCACATCGCCGTAGCCCAGCCCTCCGTTCCGCGCGCACTCGAACAGCGCATCGCGCTCGCCTTTCTCGGCGAAGAGGGACCAGAGCTGGAAGAGCGCGCTGTCCGTCTTCTTGGGCTCCTCCAGCGGCGTCGAGTCGGTGACGATCCCCATCACCGCCTTCTTCACGCGGCCCTTCGGCGCGAACATCTCGATGGTGTTGCCGTAGGTCTTGCTCATCTTGCGCCCGTCGGTGCCGGGCACGACCGCCACGTCGTCCAGGATCTGCGGGTCGGGGAGCTTGAACACGTCCAGCTCGTAGGTGCGGTTGAAGCGCTGGGCGATGTCGCGCGCCATCTCGAGATGCTGCTTCTGATCCTGTCCGACCGGAACGACGTCGGCGTTGAACTGCAGGATGTCGGCGGCCATCAGCACCGGGTACGCGAACAGGCCATGATCGGCCTGCACGCCCTGGGCCACCTTGTCCTTGAAGGAGTGGGCGCGCTGGAGCAGGCCCATCGGCGTGACGGTGCTGAGCATCCAGGCGAGCTCGCACGTCTCGGGCAGATCCGACTGGCGGTAGAGCATGGCGCGCTCGGGATCCAGGCCGCAGGCCAGGTAGTCCAGCGCCATCTCGCGGGCGTAGCCGCGCCGCTCCTCGGCGTTGCGTACCGACGTCATGGAGTGGTAGTCGGCCAGGAAGTAG
>CAXMOD010000214.1:0-9030 GCA_964194905.1 uncultured Desulfobacterales bacterium
GTCTCGTCGGGCAGTTGCTTCAGCACGTCGTTCAGGCTGCGGTACATCGCTTCGGGGTCGCCGCCCGGTAGGTCGACGCGGCCGCAGCTTCCCAGGAAGAGCGTGTCGCCGGAGACCAGGTGGCCCGGCCGGCCCGCCTCCTCCACGAGGAAGCACTGGGAGCCGGGCGTGTGTCCGGGCGTGTGCAACAGGCGCACGCGCAGTTCGCCCAGCTCGAGCGTGTCGCCGCCCTCGTGGCGCACGAGGTCCGACTCCGACACACCGGTGACGCGGCGTAGCCCGTCGGCCTCCTGGTTGTGCACGTGCACCGGCATCGGGCTGCGCTCGAGGAGGCGATCCAGGCCCTCGATGCGGTGACCGAAGATCTCGCCACCCACGTGGTCCTGGTGGTAGTGGGTGACGAGCGCACCCACGACTTCGATGCCGTCCGCCTCGGCGGCGTCGAGCAGACCGTCCACGTTCCAGGCCGGGTCCACGAGCAGCGCGCGGCCCGCGCTGCGGCTGCCCAGCAGATAAGCGAAGTTGGCCATCTCGCCGACCGCTTCCTGACGGAAGTACAGATCGCTCACAGTCCCACCTCCACGGCTCCGTCGCGCTCGCGTATGGGGTAGCGGCGCACTGAGCAGGTCTCGTCGTCGATGCAGCGGCCCGTCTTCACGTTGAAGGCGAACGCGTGCAGCGGACAGATGACGAGGTCGTCGTCGATCAGGCCCTCGGCGAGGATCGCACCCGCGTGGGGGCAGATGCCGTCGAGCGCGAACAGGCCGGACGCGGCGCGTCCCACGACGAGGCGCACCCCGCCTACCATGGCGGCGACCATCTTCCCGGGCGTGAGCCCCGCGGCGAGCCTCACCGGGCGCCAGCCGGGTTCGCCCTCGCTCACAGCAAAACTTCGACAGCGAGGAGCGCAGCGCCCAGGGCAGCGGCGCAGACGACGGCGGGCGTCGCGCCTTCGCCCGGCAGTGCGCGGCTCGTCGCGAGCGAGGTCGTCGTGAATACGAGCGCCCACTTGGCGATCCACACCACGCTTCCTACACCGGGAAGTGTGTCGAGCAGCCCTACGGCTAGCGGCGCCTGGGCGAAGGCAGCGGCGCGGAAGAGCGGCGCGAACGCATCGGAGAGGCCGAGGGTGCGGGCGCCGACGTGGATGAAGACGATCCACAGGGCTGCGCGCGCAGCCGTGACGGCCAGCGTGTACAGGCGGCCCTCGAGTCCGCCCCCGCTGCCCACGGCGTCGAGCGCCGCCGCGCCGAGCAGCACGACCAGCGCGCCTCCGGTGGCGAATCCGTCGCGGGCGACCTCCTCGAAGACGGAGTCGTCCAGGCGAAGGACGCGAACGACGCGTTCCCACGGGCCCATTGGAATCAGGGCCCGAGGACGCCGTCGATCCAGCGCTCGAGGGCCCCGAGAAGCTCCTCGTTCACCTCTTCCGGCGTGCGGCCCGATTTCTTCAACACCTTGAACGCGTGGTCCGCCTCCTCCGCCACGTGCAGCGTCTTGGGCGCGCCGACCCGCACCAGGGTCTGGCGCAGGGTGTCGAGGTCGCAGTAGCGGTCGCGCGTGCCTTGGAGGAAGAGCATCGGGGAGATCACCCGGTAGAGGAGCTCGGCGTCCTGGGTCTCGGGCTTGTCGGCGCCGTGGAGCGGGAAGCCCATGAAGAAGAGGCCCTCCACGCGCAGGCGCGACATGGCCGTTCGCGCCGCCACCCTCCCGCCGATGCCCTTGCCCCCGAGGAAAATGTGGGCCGGCGCTGCCGTCGGGTCGCGGCCCAGGAACTGGACCGCCTCCAGGAAGGCGCGTTCCAGAACCGGCTGCTTGTCCGGGCGCCGTCGGCCCGTCTCCGCGAAGGGAAAGTTGAAGCGCAGGGTCAGGTAGCCCCGCTCGGTCATGCCGTGGTGCAGAGCCTCTATGGTGGGGTCCTGGTGGTTGCTGCCCTTGTCGTGAGCGAACACGATGCCCACCCGCGAGCCGGTCGGCCACCACTCCGGAACCCCCAGCACACCCGAGAGTTTCGAGACGCCGGCCACCTCTTCGGGGACCGGGATCTCGACCTCTTCGAATCGTGCTGCGGGCTCCACCAAGCTTCCCTCCGGGGCGGCACTTTATAGCACGAGCCTACCGGACGGGTGCTACTCTGATCGCCTAAGCCCTCGGAGAACAAATGGAAAAAGTCCTCATCACCGGAATTTCAGGGGGTCAGGGGCGCCTCTTGACGCGTCGCCTGATGGAGAGCTGGGAGGTTTCCGGGGTCGACCGCGTCGCCTGGGAGGGTCGCCCCCGGGGTGTCACGGTCCACACCGTGGACCTGCGCAAGAGGAAGTTCGAGGACGTCATCCGCACCGAGCTGCCCACCGCGATCGTTCACATGGGCTTCGTGCGCCACTTCCGCTCGGACGAGAGCATGCGCCACGAGGTGAACGTCCGCGGCACCAAGCAGCTCCTGGACCACTGCACCCACTACGGGGTCCAAAAGCTGGTGGTGATCTCGAGCGGCTACGTCTACGGGGCCTTCCCGGAAAACCCCTACTACATGGACGAGGACCAGCCGCTGTCCGCCAGCCGCTCCTATCCGGAGATCCGCGACCTCGTCGAGGTGGACACGCTGGCGACCGCCTTCATCTGGAAGTACCCGCACATCCGCACCTGCGTGCTGCGGCCGGTCAACATACTGGGCGCCTTCGTGAACTCGATGATCGGCGAGTACCTGCGCATGCCACGCCAGCTGAGCATGATGGGATTCGATCCCATGATGCAGTTCATCCACGAGGAGGACGTCTGCGAGGCCATCTCGCTGGCGCTGGAGCACGGCCTTCAAGGCGTGTTCAACGTGGTGGGCCCGGGCGAAGTGCCGCTGCACGTGGCGGTCGACGAGACCGCAGGCCAGAAGCTGCCGCTGCCCGAACCGCTGGTGCGGCCCCTCCTGAGGCGGCTGTTCGACTGGGGACTCTGGCCCTACCCGGAGGGCGCCCTCGACTACCTGAAGTATCCGGTCACGCTGTCGGGCAAGCGCTTCGTGGACGCGACCGGCTTCCAGCCCCTGTTCGGGTTGGAGGAGATCTTCCACAGCGTGCAGCGCTAGGAGCGGGCATGTCGATCGTTTCCGGGATCAAGTCTGCGCTCGTCGACCTGGCCGCGGCCATGGTGCCGATGTCCGTGCGCGACATCGAGGGCGAACTGATGGACCGGATCGCCAAGGCGCCGATCCCGCTCAACGAGTACGGCTACGACCCGTACGGTTTCAACCCGCAGGTGGCTTCCCGCGGCCTGGTGCCGTCGGCGCTGCTCTACCGGCACTACTTCCGCACCGAGGTTCACGACATCGAGAATGTGCCGGCCGGGCGCGTGCTGCTCATCGCCAACCACGCAGGGCAGATACCCTACGACGGCATGATGCTCACCATGGCGATGCTGCTGGACGCGGCGCAGCCGCGTATCTGTCGGCCGATGGGGGAGTACTTCATCTCCCAGATACCCTTCTTCAACATCCTGGCGTCGCGTGGCGGTGTCACGGCGGGCACGCCGGAGAACTGCGTGCAGATGCTCGAGGACGGCTCCTGCGTGATGGTGTTCCCCGAGGGCGCGCGCGGCATCAACAAGCCCTACTCGAAGGCGTATCAGCTCCAGCGTTTCGGGCTCGGCTTCATGCGGCTGGCTCTCGAGACGCAGACGCCGATCGTGCCGGTCGCGTTCGTGGGCAGCGAGGAGCAGCAGCCCGGCCTCGCCAACTTCCAGGGCGCCGCGAATGCCGTGGGGCTGCCGTCGCTGCCGATCACCGCCACCTTCCCGCTGCTCGGCCCGCTGGGGCTGCTGGTCGCGCTGCCCGTCAAGTACCACATCTACTTCGGTGAGCCGCTGGAGTTCGAGGGCCACCCCAACGACGAAGACGCCCTCATGCAGGAGCGTGTAGACGTCGTGCGCGACGCCATCCACGCGATGTTCCGCCGCGGACTCGCCGAGCGTCGCGGCATCTTCCGCTAATGGCACGCCAGCGCCGCAAGCGGGTCTTCATCCTCGGGGGCGGCGCGAGCCTGGGCGCGCACCAGGTGGGCGCGATGCGCTTCCTGGAAGAGAAGGGTATTACGCCCGACGCAATCGTCGGATCCTCCATCGGCGTCGTCAACGCGTGCCTGTGGGCGTCGGGCGGGGTGGAGCGCATGGAAAACGCCTGGCTCCACTTCCGATCGGGTACGAAGGTGTTTCGGCCGAGTCTGCGCCACAACCCCATCGCGGGTCTTTCGCTCTTCTCCATGGATCCGCTCGCCGACTCGATCGAGGAGTACGTGGACTTCCAGGCGATCCTCGATTCGCCGGCGGAACTTTCGTTCATCCTGCTGAACCTCTCGCGGGGCGAAGGCCAGTTCGTATCCAACCGAACCGCCCGCTCGACGGACCACCTGCGCAAGATCGTGCGTGCCGGCTACTCCATCCCGCCGCTCTTCCCTCCGGTGCGCATGCGGGGCGAGTGGTATGTGGACGGCGGCTTCGCGTGGAATGTGCCCCTGCTGCAGGCGGTGGAGATGGGTGCCACCGAGATCTTCGTCCTGGCGGTGATCGCACCGAGGCTCCCGTTCAAGCGCTCGTTCAGAAACTTCGCTGACTACCTTGCGCGGCTGACCGATGTGATGTGGCGGACCCTCGGCAACGTGGGCTTCGTGACCACACGCATCGAGAAGGACGGCACGTACCGTGGCGTTCCGGTGACGGTGATCCATCCCACCGAGGAGCACGCGGGCTTCAGCGCGATGAACCTCCTGCGCTCGAGCCCACGACGCAATCGCACGCTCATCACCGCGGGCTACCGCGACGCCAAGCGGGAGCTGGCACGCCGCGCCCGCGCGCGCAGCGGCCGCCCCATCCCGCAGGATCTGGACGAAGCCGTGAGCCCGGCCTTCCGCCACGAGGTCGGCCGGGACGAGGTGGCGTGAGGATTCCGGCGCGAGGACTCTGGGTCTGCGCATTGCTCGCGCTCGCCGCCTGCAGCACCTGGCTGCGACCGACGGGGGGCGAGTCCGATGCGGCCGGTCCTTCCGCGTCGGCCGACGCGGAGGCCGCGTTGGTGCTCCCGCCGCCGGATCGGCGTGTTGCGCGGCCGTGGCTGGTGGCGCTGGTTTCCGTGGGCGGCCTCACCTCGACGGCGTGGGAGGGGGAGGTCGGAACGGCGCCCGCCATGCCCTTCCTGGCGCAGCTCGTGGAGCTGGGCGCCTCCGCCGCGCGGGTGGAGCCGGTAGCCCCAGCTTCACACTCGCCGGCCCACGCATCGTTGGTAACCGGGCGCACGCCGGCGCTCCACCGGATCGCGTCGGAACGGATGCTCTCGGATCGCGGCGTCAGCGCAGCGGGCTATGCCCGGGCCGAGCTGCTCGAAGGCCCCACGCTCTGGTCCGCGGAGGCGGAGGCCGATCGTCGCGTTGCCGCGCTCGGCTGGCCCACGACCCTCGGCGCCTCGATCGCGTCGCTCGTTCCCGATATCGGCATCGCGCCGCGTGGCCTCCCGTGGCTGGCCGCCCTGGCCGACAAGGCCACGCCCGGCTTGCTGGAGGTGGTACGCAGTGCCGGCGGAGACGCGTTGGAGACTTCGGTTCCCGGTGCCGCGCGCGATCGCGTCCTGACCGACGTGGCCTGCGGCCTGGTCGCGTCGTCGGCGCCACCCAACCTGCTCCTGCTGCATCTGGGGCAGACACGCCTGCCGGTGGCGCGCGACGGGCCCGACGCCCCCACGGTGCGTGATGCGTTGGCAGTCGCCGACGCGGATCTGGAACGCCTGCTCACCTGCCTGTCGCGGACCGGGCGTCTGGGCGCGGCTTCGGTCGTCGTCGTGGGCGACCACGGGTCGCTTCCGGTCCATACGGCACTGGCTCCCAACACGCTGCTCGAGGCGGCGGGACTGCTCTCGCGGGAATCCGAGACTCGCGAGCTGCGAGGCTGGCGCGCGATCGCGCGCTCCAACGGCGGATCGGCGTTCGTGTACGCGCGCACGGCCGACGACGCGGTGCGCGCGCGCCGCGAACTGCTTCGCGAGGCCGAGGCGGGAGGCCTCTTCCGTGTGGTGTCCGCCGAGGAGCTGCTCAGAGTCGGCGCCGATCCCGAGGCCTGGTTCGGCCTCGAGGCGCGGCCCGGCTACCACTTCGTCGACGACGTGGGTGTGTCGTTTGCGGCCACCTCGGCGCTACGCGGAAGCGGCGGTTACCTTCCTGGTCGGCCGGAAAGCGGTCGGTCGGAGATGGCGCCGGGCTTCGTGGCCTGGGGGCGCGGCGTGCGCGCGGGCGTGCGCATCCCCTGGATGCGGCAGGTGGACGTCGCACCGACCGTTGCCCGGCTTTTGGGGGTGGAGCTGCCGCAGGCCGAGGGTCGCCCGGTGGTGGGCATCCTGAACGTACCCGCCACCCCGGAACTGGCGAAGCGCCTTCCATTCAAGGGTGGTGCAAGGAGGATGGCAATTGGCGATTGAGCCCGGCTGGGCAGTGATCCTCGGGGCCTCGAGCGGCTTCGGCGCCGCCGCGGCTCGTGCCTTCGCGCACGCCGGGCTCGACGTGGCCGGCGTCCACCTCGACCGCAAGGCGACCCGGCCGCTGGCCGAAGCCGTGCGGGCCGACGTCGAAGCCGCCGGCCGGCGCGCGCTCTTCTCCAACGTCAACGCTGTGGACGCCGACGCGCGCGCCGAGGTGATCGAGGGGATCGCCAAGGCGAGCGAGGGCGGACCGAAGGTGCGTGTGCTGCTCCATTCGCTGGCCTTCGGCACGCTGCGCCCGCTGGTGTCGGACGATCCGAAGGGCGCGGTCTCTCCCGCGCAGATGGCGATGACGCTGAACGTGATGGCGACGAGTCTGGTGGACTGGAGCCAGTCGCTTCTCGCGGCCGGCCTCCTGGAGCGCCGCGCGCGCATCTTCGCGATGACCAGCTCCGGCGGCCGGCGCGTGTGGGGCTCCTACGGTCCGGTGTCTGCGGCCAAGGCGGCGCTCGAGTCGCTGGTCCGCCAGCTGGCTCTCGAGCTCGCCCCGTACGAGACCACCGCGAACGCCATCTGCGCAGGCGTGACCGAAACGCCCGCCCTCACCAAGATTCCCGGCAGCGACCGCATGGTCGAGATGGCCCGCGACCGCAACCCGCGCGGCCGTCTCACGACACCCGAGGACGTCGCCGGCGCGCTCCTGGCGCTGTCCGACGAGAAGAGCGGGTGGATCTCGGGCAACGTGATCAACGTGGACGGAGGCGAGGAGATCATCGCGTGAGCGAGTCGGCCGACTCGCCCGACAGGCACGTGGCTCGACTCGCCACGTTGGCCTTCGTCACCCACGGCGAGGATGTGCTGCTGCTGCGCCGCCCGCCGGGAAAACGCTTCTCCGGACGTTGGAATGGCCCCGGCGGCCACGTGGAGCCCGGGGAGGACGTCAAGGGCGCAGCCCGCCGCGAGCTGCGCGAGGAGTCCGGCCTCGACGTTCCGGACCTGCGCCTGGCCGCCGTGATCCACGAGAACGATGGAGCCCAGGCCACCCTCGTGTTCGTCTTCGTCGGAGAGAGTGAGAAGCGCACACTGCACCCTCCCCGCGGGTTGGAGTTGGCCTGGCACCCGCTGGGGAGCCTCGCAGAGCTGGAGCTGGTGCCGGACCTGCCCACCCTGCTGCCCCGCGCCCTTGCCGCGAACCAGACGCTCTTCTCGACCGTACAATGGAAGGGCGACGGGGAGCTGGTTTCCGTGCGCTTCGCGGAGGACGGATGAGCGAGCAGCGGGTCGTGATCGACCTGAACCCCAGGGAGCAGCGCCTGTGGGACCGCGTGCGCGCGCGCGTGGTGACCCCGGTCCCCCGGGCTCAGTCGGGCATGGGGGACATGCTGGTGTTGCTGCCCGACCTCACGGTGTTGCTCGCCCGCTTGCTGCGCGACGACCGGGTCCCGCTGGGCTCCAAGCTGCTGGCCCTGGCGGGCGTCGGCTATGTGCTCTCACCCATCGACCTGCTGCCCACCTTCCTGTTCGGCCCCATCGGCCTGGTGGATGACCTGGTGGTCGTGAGCGCGGCTCTCTCGCGCCTGCTGAACGATGTGCATCCGGACGTGGTGCGCTCTCACTGGTCGGGAAAGGGCGACGCGCTGGACGCCATCCGCCGCGCCAGCGGCTGGTCCGAGAACCTCTTCCGAGTGCGCATCGCCGGCCTCTTGCGGCGGGTATTCCGGACCTAGATCTCGCGGGAGGGCGCCTGCGGCCGGGCCCGTTTCAGTCGAGGGCCCGCCAGGCCGATCCCGTTGCGGGATGACGCTTCCGACGATCCTCACCATCGCAGCCACGGGGCTCTTCCTGAGCCTTGAGCGGATCTTCCCCGGGCGCGTGCTGCCGAACGCGCCGGGCTGGTACGCGCGCGCGCTCGGGATCAACTTGTGCCAGCTCGGCATCACGCTCGCGACCGGCGGCATCTGGACGACGTTGCTGCCCGACGCTTCCGTGCTCTCGCTGGCGAGCTGGGACCTGCCGCTGGCCGAGGGTCTCGTGGGCTGGTTCGTGGGCACCTTCGTCTTCTACTGGTGGCACCGGCTGCGTCACCGCGAGGGCTTCTGGACGGTCTTCCATCAGATCCATCACTCTCCGACGCGCATCGAGATCCTGACGTCGTTCTACAAGCACCCGCTGGAAATCCTGACCAACTCGCTGCTCAGCGCGCTGGTGCTGTTTCCGTTGCTGGGCTGCTCACTGCTGGGAACGTTCTGGTACAACTTCTTCGCGGCCACGGGCGAGTACTTCTACCACGCCAATCTGCGCACCCCGCGCTGGCTGCGGTTCTTCATCCAGACGCCCGAGCTGCACTCGATCCACCACCAGCTCGACGTGCACCGCCACAACTACGGCGACCTGCCGCTCTGGGACCGGCTCTTCGGCACCTACGCGGACACGACCGTATTCACAGCTCGCTGCGGCTTCCCCGACGGAGCCGAGCAGCGGCTGGCGGAGATGCTGGCCTTCCGGGACGTCTACGAGGGGACGCACACGGAAGGTGTCGGCGAGACGGTCGCGGCCGCGCCGCGGGGCTAGCCCCGATCCGG
>CAXMOD010000215.1:0-7462 GCA_964194905.1 uncultured Desulfobacterales bacterium
GGTGACCGCGTCGCTCGCCGAACTGGCGGCGCTCTTCGCGCTCGCACGGCTCTACGTGGGCAGCGACAGCGGGCCCATGCACATCGCCTCGTTGGTGGGAACTCCGGTGGTGCAGCTGCTCGGGCCTACACACCCGGTCGAAAACCGGCCCTGGGAGGAAACTCCCTCACGCACGGTCCGTGTTCCCGTGGCGTGCAGTCCCTGCCGCCGTGGCTGCTCCGCGGCAACCTGCATGCAGGTCATCGGTCCCGAACGGGTAGTGGCGGCGGCACGCGAACTTCTGGCAGGCGCCGGGGTGAACGGATAGACTCCGCGGCTCTCCCCCCGGGACCCGCAACCCATGACCAGTCCTGAGGAAATCCTCGTTCGGGGGCCCAACTGGGCGGGCGATGTGGTGATGGCCACGCCCGCCTTCCGGGCCCTGCGCCACGCCTGGCCCACGGCCCGCATCACCCTTGCGGTCAAGCCCGGGCTGGCGCCGCTCGTGGCGGGAGCCCCCTGGTTCGACGCGGTCGTCCCGGTGGAGTCCCATCGACGCGGCCCGGCGGCGCTGCTGCGCGAAGGGCTGCGGCTGCGTCGGAGCGGCGGCTTCGATCTGGGCATCTGCCTGCCCGACTCCTTCGAGGCGGCGCTGCTGCTGCGGCTGGCCGGCGTGCGACGCCTCGTCGGCTACCGGACAGACCTGCGCAACCCGCTTCTCCACGTGGCGGTGGCCCTGCCCCGGGCTGGCGGGAGGAGGGCCTGGATCCCTCGGGAGCGTCACGTGCTCGGGCTGGTCGAGGCGGCCGGCGCCTCTCAGCAGGGCACTCACCTGGAGCTCTTCTGCACAGAGGCCGAGGCCGCTCGGGCCAGCGCACTGCTGCGGGCCCACGGCGTGGATGAAGTGGCGCCGCTGGCGGTTTTGGCGCCCGGGGCCTCCTTCGGGCCCTCCAAGCTGTGGCCGGCCGAGTCGTTTGCCCAGGTTGCCGACGCTCTGGTCGAGGCGGGGGCCGCCGTGGTGCTGGTGGGCGCCCCCGACGAGCAGCCCGTGGCGGCTCGCGTGGCGGAGGCCATGGCCCGACCCGCGGCGAACCTGACCGGGGAGCTCGATCTGGGCACCCTCAAGGCGGTGATGCGCGGCGCGCGCCTCCTGGTGTGCAACGATGCGGGGGCGCGCCACGTCGCGGTGGCCTTCGGCGTGCCTTGCATCTCCATAATGGGGCCGACCAGCCTGGCCAAGACCAACCTCAATCTGGAGCGGGTGAGGGTGCTGATGGCGCCTGTGGGGTGTCGTCCCTGCTACCTGCGCGTGTGCCCCATCGATCACCGCTGCATGACGGGGGTGGCGCCGGCGCGCGTGCTCGAGGCAGCGCTGCCGGCGCTGGCAGACGACGCAGCCGTGCGTTGGCGCGGCGACGGCGCGCTGCGACCCGTACCGTCGAGCCGGGGCGACGCGTGATCGATCTTTCGGTCGTGATCGTTACCTGGAACGCCCGCGACCTGGTCTGCGACTGCCTGGCGTCGCTGGACGAAGAGGTGCGGGCGCGCAGCGGGGCGGGACGCATCGAGATCGAGGTCCTGGTCGTCGACAACGGTTCCGAGGACGGCAGCGTGGACGCGGTGCGCGAGCGCTTCCCCTGGGCCGAAGTGATCGCGCTCCCCGAGAACGTGGGCTTCGCGGCCGGAAACAACGCCGCGCTGCTTCGCAGCCGCGGCCGCCATGTGGTGCTGCTCAACAACGACACAGTCGTTCTGCACGATGCCCTGGAGGCCTGTGTGCGCTTCCTGGACGATCACCCGGACGCCGGAGTCGTGGGTCCGCAGCTCCTGAATCCGGACGGGTCGACCCAGAGCTGCATTCACAACTACCCGAGCCTCACCACCGAGCTGGTACCCCGCGGTGTGCTGGAGACCCTGCGCCCCGTGCGCTTCCCCTCGCGCCGCCACGGCCTTCGCGAGCCCACCGACGTCGAGGCCCTGCTGGGCGCTTGTCTCTTCGTGCGTCGCGAGACCCTCGAGCAGGTGGGGCCGATGCCGGAGGACTACTTCTTCTTCCTGGAGGAAACCGACTGGTGCTGGCGCATCCGCAACGCCGGCTGGCGCGTGGTGCACTTGCCGCAGGTTCACGTGGTCCACGCCCACGGGGCCACGAGCAAGAAGCGCCTGCCGGCGCGCACGCGCATCGAGTACCACCGTTCCCTGTACCACTTCTTCCGCAAGAACCGCGGTGCCGCGCAGGCGACACTGGTTCGCGCGCTGCGTTTCGCCAAGTCCGCCTTCTACGCGGTGGCGCTGCTGCCCGGAGCACTGCTGTCGCAGCGCGGGCGGGAGCGCTGGCAGAGCCGTTCGGCCGTGCTGTGGTGGCACCTGCGCGGTTGCCCGGCGGGAGCCGGGCTGGCGCCGGCATCGCATACTCCCGTTTCCCGTTCACCAGGGAGGAACCGCGCACGATGAGACTCGACGCGAAACGCCTGGCCGGCATCGTCGACGGCTTCGAGGGTCTCACGCTCCTCGTGGTGGGCGACGTGATGCTCGACGAATACCTGTGGGGCGACGCCGAGCGTGTGAGCCCCGAGGCGCCGGTGCCCGTGGTCCACGTGAGGCGCGAGTCCGAGGCGTTGGGCGGCGCAGGCAACGTGGTGCGAAACGTCGTGGCCCTGGGCGGGCGTGCCATGCTGTGCGGCGTGGTGGGCGATGACCCGGCCGGTCGCCTCGTTGCGGATCTGCTCAAGGACCTGGGGGTGGACCCCAGCGGGCTCGTCGCCCTGGAAGGCCGACCGACCACGCGCAAGACGCGGGTGGTGGCCCGCTCGCAGCAGCTGGTGCGCTTCGACCACGAAGACGAGGCCGAGGTGTCGAACGACGACGCGCGAGGCCTGCTGCGCGAGATCGAGTCGTCGGTCTCCCACGCCGATGCGGTGATCTTCGAGGACTACGCCAAGGGCGTCCTGTCGGCCCATGTCATTCGGGGTGCCATGGACCTGCTCAACGCCACCGAGTTGCCGATCGCCGTCGATCCGAAATACGAGCTCGCCCCCTTCCGCGGCGCCACCCTGGTGAAGCCGAACGTGCGTGAGGCGGAGGCCTTGTCAGGTGTGCGCATACGCGAGCCTGCGGATCTGGCGCGTGCGGTCGGGCGACTGCGGGAAGATGTGGGCGACGCCGACTTCGTGGTGACCCGCGGCGGGTCGGGCATGACCGTCTTCGAGGCGGACTCACCCGGCGTGGAGGTGCGCACCGCGTCGCGCGACGTGTTCGACGTGCAGGGTGCCGGCGACACCACCATCGCAGCGCTGGTGCTGGCGCTGCGTGCCGGGGCGAGCCTGCTCGAGGCCGCGGTGATCGCCAACGCCGCGGCGAGCGTGGTGCTGGGCAAGGTGGGGACGGCGCCTGCCGGCCCCGACGAGGTCAAGGCACTGTTGCCGGCGGCGATCGAAGCTGCAGGAGCGGTCGCTTGATCCGCAGCATGACGGGCTTCGGGCGCGCCCGTTTCGAGGCGGCGGGCAGCCCGTTCGAGGTGGAGCTGCGCAGTGTCAACCACCGCTACCTGGACGTGCGCGTGCGTCTGCCGCGCGTGTTGGCCGCCTTGGAGAGCGAGGTGCGCGCACGGCTGCAGGGACGTTTCGACCGCGGCAAGGTGGACGTCTCGGTGCAGGTTCCCGGCAGCGCGACGGCGGCGCCGGAACTGGAGATCGATCTCGAGGTCGTGCGGGGCTACCTGGAGGCGGCCACGACCCTGCGCGAGCGCCATGGGCTCGAGGGTGACCTGGACGTGGACGACCTGCTGGCTCTCCCCGGCGTAGCCCGCTTCGTGGAGCACGAACCGCAGATCGAGGCGTTGCGTGACACCTTGCTGGCCCAGATCGACGCCGCCGCGGACGAAGCCGACGCAATGCGCCGTGCAGAGGGCGAAGCACTGGTGCGTGAGCTCGAGGCGCGCTTGGCCGGCGTTGCGAACCTGTGCGAGCAGATCGAGGGGCGGGCCGGGGCGGTGCAGGAGTCCGTGCGGGAACGGCTGCGCAAGCGCTCCGAGGCGCTCGCCCAGGAGACGGGAGTCCGGGATGAGGGCCGGCTCCAGTACGAGATCGTGCAGGCCGCCGACCGCTTGGACATCACCGAGGAGACCGTGCGGCTGCGCAGTCATGTGGAGCAGTTCGTCAGCGCGCTGGCCCAGGCGGGCCCCGGCGAGCCCGTCGGGCGCCGGCTCGACTTCCTGCTCCAGGAGTTCTCGCGTGAGGTCAACACCATCGGTTCCAAGGGCGGCGACGCGCCCATTGCCCACCTGGTGGTGGAGCTCAAGACCGAGCTCGAGCGCATGCGCGAGCAGGTGCAGAACGTTGAGTGACGGCGCCGCCGATCGGGGACGGCCGCTCCGCCTGCTCAACATCGGCTACGGGAACCTGGTGATGGCGGCGCGGGTGGTGGCGATCGTGTCGCCCCAGTCGGCGCCGATGAAGCGGTTGCGAGAGGAGGCCTCGGGCCGCGGGAAGCTGATCGACGCAACCCAGGGCCGCCGTACCCGCTCGATCCTGATGACCGACAGCGACCACGTCATTCTCTCGGCGCTCAACCCCGAAACCGTGGCGGGGCGCCTGGACTCCGACGCCGACGATGGCGCCTGAGCGCGGGATCCCCTGGGTGGTGTCCGCGCCCTCGGGCACGGGCAAGACCACGGTCTGTCGTGCGGTCGTCGAGCGCGGTCCGCGGGTGATCCACTCCGTCTCCCACACCACCCGCGAGCCCCGCGAGGGAGAGGTGGATGGGGTCCACTATCACTTCGTCGATGCTGGCGAGTTCGATCGCCTCGAGAAGGAAGGCGCCTTTCTCGAGTGGGCGCAGTACGGTGACAACCTCTACGGGACTGGCGCCCGGGAGCTGGACGAGAGCCTGGAGGGCGGCGTCGACGTGTTGCTCGAGATCGAGGTACAGGGGGCAGCGCAGATCCGCGAGCGTCGCGACGAGGCGCGCTTCCTCTTCCTGCTGCCCCCGTCCTGGGCCGAGCTCGAGAAGCGCCTGCGCGGGCGCGGCACCGACTCGGAGAAGGCGGTGCAGAAGCGGCTCACCATCGCCCGCCGCGAGCTCGCGGCGGTGCAGAGCTTCGACTACGTGGTGGTGAACGACGACCTGGAGGAGGCCATCTCCGCGGTGCAGGACCTCCTGGAGGGCGAGCGGGCGGGGCAGGGCGAGGCCCTGCGCGGGCGCTACGGGCGGGAGGTGGTGATGCGCCACATGGGCCCGCGATTCGAGGACGCCCGCTAGAATCAGAGGTCGGATGTTCCGCTTCAACGACATCCTCGACCGCGTGCTGGAGTACGACCCCCAGGGCGACGTCCAGCTGCTGCAGCGCGCCTATGTGTTCTCGGCCAAGGTGCACGAGGGCCAGGAGCGCCTGTCGGGCGAGCCCTACCTGGTGCATCCGATGGAGGTGGCCGGAGTCCTCACCGAGATGCGGCTCGATACGGTGACCATCGCCGCGGGTCTGCTCCACGACACCCTGGAAGACACGCTCACCACCGGCGAGGAGCTCCAGAGACTCTTCGGGCCGGAGGTGGCGTTCCTGGTGGAGGGGCTGACGAAGATCGCCAAGATCGAGTTCAAGTCCGTGCGCGAACGCCAGGCCGAGAACTTCCGCAAGATGCTGCTGGCGATGTCGAAGGACATCCGCATCCTGATGATCAAGCTGGCCGACCGGCTCCACAACATGCGCACCCTGCGGCACATGGACGAGGAAGCGGCGCGGCGCGTGGCCGAGGAGACGATCGAAATCTACGTCCCGCTGGCGCACCGCCTGGGCATCTACTGGATGCGCCAGGAGTTGGAAGACCTGGCGTTCCGCACGCTGAAGCCCGCAGTGGCGGAGGAGCTGGAGAGCCAGCTCAAGCTCACCCGCAAGGAACGCGAGGAGTACATCGAGGAAGTGATCGGCGTCCTGTCCAGCAAGCTCGCAGAAGCGGACATCGACGCCGAGGTGTTTGGGCGCGTAAAGGATCTGGCCTCCATCCACAGCAAGATGGAGAACCAGGGCCTGAGCCTGGACCAGATCTACGACGTCATCGCCTTCCGAATGGTGGTGGACGGGGCCAAGGCCAGCGTCTACCAGGCGCTCGGCATCGTGCATGACCTGTGGCGGCCGGTCCCCGGCCGTTTCAAGGACTACGTCGCCCTGCCCAAGAGCAACGGCTACCAGTCGCTGCACACCACGGTCATCGGCCCCTACGGCGAGCGCATGGAGATGCAGATCCGTACCGACGAGATGCACCGCCAGGCCGAGCTGGGCATCGCCGCCCACTGGAAGTACAAGGAAGGCGGGATCGATCGCGCCGGCGACGAGGCGCGCTTCGCCTGGCTGCGTCAGCTCCTGGAGTGGCAGCGGGATCTCCTGGATCCCCACGAGTTCCTGGACACTGTCAAGGTGGACCTCTTCCCCGACGACGTGTTCGTGTTCACACCCCGCGGTGACGTCATCACGCTGCCGCGCGGCGCAACGCCCGTGGACTTCGCCTACGCCATTCACAGCGAGGTGGGCGCCTCGTGCGCCGGTGCCAAGGTGAACGGCCGCATGGTTCAGCTGCGCCATGTGCTCCAGAACGGCGACACCGTGGAGATCCAGACCAGCAAGAATCAGCGCCCGCGCAAGGACTGGCTGGAGTTCGTGGCGTCGGGCAAGGCACGCAGCAAGATCCGCCACGCAATCCGCGGTGAGGAGCAGCAGCGCAGCCGCGAGCTGGGGCGCCAGATCCTGGAGCGCGAGCTGCGCCGGGTCGGCCTGAACCTGACGCGACTGCTCGACCAGGGCGAGATCGAGAAGGTGGCGCGCAGCGAGGCGCGTGGCTCCGTGGACGAACTCTTCTCCCGCATCGGCTACGGGCGCCTCCGGGCAGCCCAGGTGGCCGCCAAGCTCGACCCCGAGGCGGCCAAGCCGGAGCCGGCGCCCAAGCCGAAGCGGCGCAGCTTTTTCCGGCGCGAGCGCACGCCATCCTCGGGAAGCGGCATCCGCGTCTCCGGCATGGGAAACGTGCTCGTGCGCTTTGCGCGCTGCTGCAGCCCCCTTCCGGGCGACGAGGCGATCGGCTTCATCACCCGCGGTCGCGGCGTGACCGTTCACACGAAGGACTGCAGCAAGGTCTTCGAGCTCGATCCGGAGCGGCGGGTGGACGTGGAGTGGGATTCGGTGGCGTCCGGCCCGAGACGCATCAAGGTCCGTGTGCATTCGCTGGACAAGCCCGGACTCCTGGCCACCGTCACCAACACCATTTCCGAAGCGGGCATCAACATCGAGGGGGCGCGGGTCAGCACCACCCGCGACCAGAAAGCTCTCCAGTCCTTCGATCTGGCCGTTTCCGACGTGAAGACCCTCAACGCCGTCATGAAGAAGATCGAGCGGATCAAGGGCGTCCTGTCCGTCGAGCGGCTTCGTTCGTGAGCGGCCGTCTCAGCGTCTGCATCATCGCCTGCAACGAGGAGCGCGACCTGCCGCGCTGCC
>CAXMOD010000216.1:0-11912 GCA_964194905.1 uncultured Desulfobacterales bacterium
TTCGCTGCATGGTTCCGCCTGTTCCGCTGACGCGATACCCTCCGCCGGCTCGCATGATCGATGATCTCAGCACAGGACTGCCCGGGCGCGAGGCGCGCACCGTCGCTGATGCCTGGGCGGCGTGGCGGGACGGCGACTGCACGCAGCGCCTGTGGGACGGCGACGCTTCCCTCTGGACCGGCGGAGACGAGGCCCGCTGGCTGGGCTGGCTCGCCGCGCCCCGCGAACAGCAAGAGCAGCTGCCCTCCTACCTCGCGTTGGCCGAAGGCGCGCGCGCCGAAGACCTGAGCCACGCGTTGCTCCTCGGCATGGGCGGCTCGAGCCTCTGCTGCGAGGTGCTGGCGGAGACGTTCGGAAGCGCAGAAGGCCGTCCGGAACTGGTAGTGGTGGACAGCACCGTGCCCGCCCAGGTGCGCGCCGTCGAGGAGCGCATCGATCCGGCGCACACGCTGTGCATCGTCTCGTCCAAGTCCGGCGGCACCGTGGAGACCGACGTCCTCCGGCGCCACTTCTTCTCGCACATCGGCGACCCGCGGCGCTTCATCGCGATCACCGATCCTGGAAGCGCGCTGGAGCAGCGCGCCCGCCAGGAAGGCTGGCGCGCCGTCGCGCACGGCCATCCAGAGATCGGCGGACGCTTTTCCGCGCTCTCAGCCTTCGGACTGGTGCCCGCAGCGCTCATCGGCATCGACGCGGTCGACCTCCTGGCCCGCGCGCGTCGGCTGGCACGCGAGCCCGAGCCCGCTCTCGCACTGGGCGTGGCCTTCGGCGCGCTGGCCCGGGCCGGGCGCGACAAACTCACGCTGATCACATCGCCCGGCCTGAGCGCTCTGGGTGCGTGGCTGGAGCAGCTGCTCGCTGAGTCCACCGGCAAGAACGGCGTCGGGATCGTCCCCATCGACGGAGAGAGGCCGATGGCCCCCGCCGAGTATGGCGGGGACCGGGTATTCGCGTATGTGCGTCTCGCCTCGGCGCCGGATCCGGCCCAGGACCGGTTCGCGCGCGAGCTGTTCGCCGCGGGCCAGCCGGTTCTGCGCATCGACGTGGCGGAACCCGCCGAACTGGGCGCCGAGTTCCTGCGCTGGGAGCTCGCCACCGCCGCCGCCGGCTCCGTGCTGGGCATCCATCCCTTCGACCAGCCCGACGTGGAAGCGGCCAAGGTCGCTGCCCGGGAGCTGATCTCCCGCTACGAGCAGACGGGCTCGCTGCCCCAGGCCGAGCCGCTGCTGCGCGAAGGCGTCTTCGAGCTGTACGCCGACGCGGCGAGCACCGAGGCGTTCGGCAGGCTCGGCGACCTCGGCGCGATCCTGCGCGCGCACCTGGCCCGCCTCGGCGCCGGCGACTACCTGGCGCTGAACGCGTTCGTCGAACGCAGCGGCGCTCACGCCGCACCGCTCGCGGAGCTGCGCGACGCCGTGGCGCATCGCAGCGGTTGCGCCACCACACTCGGCTTCGGTCCGCGCTTCCTGCACTCCACCGGCCAGCTGCACAAAGGCGGCGCGAACCGTGCCCTGGTCCTCGAGGTCACGGCCCACGACGCCACGGACCTCCCGATCCCCGACCAGCGCATCTCCTTCGGCGTGCTGAAGGACGCCCAGGCACGCGGCGATTTCGACGTGCTGTGCGCGCGCGGACGACGCGCGCTGCGCTTGCACGTGGCGTCCGGGGACGTGGCCGAGGGCCTTTGCGCGCTCGCCCACGCGGCGCGGGTAGCCCTGGCCTGATCTGTCAGCCGCGCTTGCGGGCTTCCAGAATGGCCTGGACCAGGGCCTCGGGTACGTCTTCGGGAGGCGGCCCCTCGGCCGCATCGCCGCACAGATCGCGGCCCAGGCGCACGGTCTCCTTGTAGGTGTCCACGTAGTGCACGCACGGGGGGCAGATGCGGACGTGCTCCTCGAACGCGCTGCGCTGCTCGTCGGGCAGCTCCTCGTCGAGATAGGCCATCAAGAAGTCGGCTAACTCGCGACAGGTGAGCATCACACGCTCTCCTTCAGCGCGGGGTCCAGCACCTCGCGCAGCGCCTGGCGGGCCCGATGCAGGCGGGTCTTCACGGCGTTGGCCGAGATGCCCAGCGTCTCGGCTGCTTCCTGGGTGTCCAGCTCCTCGATGTCTCGCAAGATCAACACCTCGCGGTAGCTGTCCGGCAGCTGGTCGATCCCCTCCTGGACGAGCCGGCGCAGCTGGTCCTGCTGAACCAGCTTTTCCGCAGACCAGGGGGTCGGGGCGTCCACCGGATGACCGTTCTCCTTCCAACGGGGCAGAAGCTCGTCGATCGACGCCTCGGGCCGGCGCCGGCGCGTCCGCAGCTTCATGAGCGCCGCGTTGACTACGATGCGGTGAAGCCACGTGGAGATACGCGCCCCGCCCTCGAAGCGGTCGATGGCGCGGAAGGCGGAAACGAAGGCCTCCTGCACGGCGTCCCGGGCGTCGTCCTCACTGCGCAGAAAGCGCCGGGCCACGGCGAGCATACGGCCGGAGTACTCGCGGACGAGCGTCTCGTAGGCCTTCTCGTCACCGGCCTTCAGGCGCTCGACGAAGGCCCTCTCGCCGGGGTCGTCCATGCTCGGCAGGCTAGCACGCGGCGAAAGCGGCTCGATCTCCCACAGGGCGCGGTCGGCGGGGGCCCGGCAGGCTGGGTGGTGCCGGACCCCCGCCGCCGTCAGGGGCGGAACCCGACCCGTTCGGGTTCCGGCCACAGTTGACCGGCGAGGCGGCGGCGTATCACAGTTGTGGGGTTCCCCGACGCAGCGACGACGCCAGAATGACCGCGAGAGGAGACCCCATGAGCGAAAGAAGCATTCGCCTTCGCTGGGCTGCCCTGGGCATCGGAGCGTTTGCGCTCTTGATCGGGGTCGAGGCGCTGACCGAGGACGAGCCCCTCGAGTTGGCCGACTTCCTCGGAGACGCGCTCCAGACCGCGCTGATCGTGGCGTCCGCCGTGGGGGTGGCCATGCTGGCCGGTCGCTTTCAAGCCGTCCAGGACGAGCGGGAGTCCCTGACCCGCGACCTGCGCATCGCCCGCGCCGAGGGCGAGGTCTGGCGCGCACAGGCCCAGAGCTACGTCTCGGGGCTCGGCGAAGAAATCGAAAAGCAGTTCGAGTCCTGGAAGCTCACCGACGCCGAACGCGAGGTCGGACTCCTGATGCTGAAAGGCTTCACCCACGGCGAGGCGGCGAGCCTGCGTGGCACGACCGACGCCACGGTGCGCCACCAGGCCCGGGCCATCTACCAGAAGTCCAATCTCCCGGGACGAACCGCCTTCTGTGCCTACTTCCTCGAAGACCTGCTCCCCGCCCGGGGGCTCCACCCGGACGCTCCCGGGGGCGCCTGAGGGTTCCGGCGGCGCGCTGTGACGGACGCGTAGTCGCCGGTCCACTTCCCAGCAGCCGTGACGTTCGGCCTCCGAGCCGAACGCGCCCGCAAACAGCGACGTCGTGTGCACCGACGCGAAGAGCCGCTCCTCGCCGTCCACGCGAGCCAGGTCCACCCGCACGAAGCCCAGCGACTCGGCGGCGAAGAGCTGGCCCTTGTCTTCGATCGCGCGGGTGTCCGAGCCGGCGCCGGAGATGAGATGCAGCGCCGGAGCGGGCCGCGGCATGGTCAGGACCTGGAGTCCGTGCTCGTGACCCGACAGGAAGACGTGCACGTCCACCCCGGCTTCCTCGAACGCACGCCACAGCACCTTCGACGACTTCAACTCCGGCTTGGTCGCCATGGGGCGATGGGTCGCCACGATCCGCCACGGCCCCCGGCTGCTGCGGAGCGCAGCGACGAGCGGCGCCGGGCCTGCGTTGCCCATCGCCATCTTCTGCACCACGGTCTCGGAGTCGATCAGGATGAGGCTCACCCCGTGCGGCAGCTCGACGACGTGAGCGGGACCCTCCGGCACGTGCCAGTTCGATACGTAGCGGGGGAGTTCGTGGCGCTGGAGTGCTGGGCTCTCCGGAATCTGATAGTCGTGGTTGCCGAGCACCGCCGTGATGGGGATCGGCCGGTGTTCGCTGGGTGAAAGCGGACAGGCATCCTCGACGACCGGCCACTGGGGCCCGGACATGTCCGTGAAGCGACAGTAGGGCCGCACGAGGTTGCGACGGATCCGGTCCTCGAGCGTCTCGCGGTCGATGCCGTTCGGGTAGAAGTTGTCCCCGAGGAAGAGCAGCCGATCGAAGGGGTGGGCTGCATCCTCTCGCGCCAACACGGCGCCCACGACCAGTGGCGCTGCGAGCGGCCACGCCAGTCTGTAGAGCTCGCCGGTGTCGCCGACCGCCGCAAGCGAGAGCAACGGGTCCGAGGCGCAGGGCCCTGCCGCGGACGCCGCCGAGGCCGGCCGCGAGGCCAACGAGCCCGACACGAGGCCGACCCCGGCCGACGTCAGCAGCACGGCGGCGAGCCCCAGCAGCGACTGCCGCCCGGCCCCCATCCGACTACGCGCGTTGCTCATCGTGGTCAGCAATGCCGCCGCCCGCGCGTCGCGTCCATACAACGCCTGTCGTACGTGCGGAAAAGCCCTGCTCCACCACGGGATTGCACACGCCGCGCGCGCAGGAAATGGCTAATCGAGCAGCTCGATCACCTGCTCCGGGGGCCGACCGATGGCCGCCTTCGAGCCGCGCACCAGGACGGGCCGCTGGAGCAGGATGGGCGCCTTCTCGATTTCCGCCAGGATCGCGTCGTCGGGCGCGTCGCTCGCGAGCCCGCTGTCCTTCCAAGCGTCCTCCCCCGTGCGCACGAAGTCGGCCGGCGCGAGACCCAGGCGCCGGCCGAGGTCCATCAGCTCGTCGCGCGAGAGCGGATCGTCGAGGTAGAGGCGAACGTCGAAGTCCACACCGCGCTCCTCCAGCAGCGCCTTGGTGGCGCGGCTCTTGGAGCAGCGCGGGTTGTGCAGGAGAACGCTGCGATCTTCGGGCAGGGCCATGCTCACTCCATCGCCACGCCGGCCTCCCGCAGGGGGGCCTGATCCATGTGCGGCAGACACACATACTCGAAACGACCGCCCCCGTCGAAGCTGTGCCGCCAGCTGTCGCCCTTCAGCAGGAAGGCCGAGTCGAGCGGCTCGCGCACGACGGTCGAGCCCTCCCCGCATGGCCCGCGACGCGCGGATGGGCGATGCTCCGGACCGCCTGGGGGCGCCGGACCGGGGAGGAAGACCGTTGTCATTGCTGCGTTTTCTTGGCCTGGGCGGACCCGGGGCGGGCCCCGAGGCGCGCGGCTCTGCGAGCGTGCAACGCATCGCCGCGCAGCTGGACCAGCTGCCTGCGGACAGCGCCCGGTTCCTGGCCGCATTCGCCTACGTGCTGGCGCGGGTGGCCCACGCGGACCTCGAGATCGACGACGCCGAGACCGCGGAGATGGCGCGCCGGCTCGCCGAGCTGGGCGACCTCTCGCCCGAGCACGCAGCCCTCGCCGCGGAAATCGCCAAGACCCAGAGCCAGCTGCACGGCAGCACCCAGAACTACACGGTCACACGCGAGTTCCGCGAAATCTCGAGCGTCGAGGAGCGCAGGCAGCTGATCGCCTGCCTGTTCGCGGTGGCCGCGGCCGACGGCAGCGTGTCGTCGAGCGAGAGCAACGAGATCCGGGCGATCGGCGACGAGCTGGGACTCGCGCGCAGCGACGTCGCCGCGGTGCGTGCCCGCTATCGGGACAAGCTCGCCGTGCTCCAGGGGATGCCCGGGCGGTGAGCAGGCACTCGGTCGCCGTCGTGGGCATAGACGCCGCCACCGACGCGCGCCGCACCGGAATCGCGTTCGCCACGTGGTCGCCCCACGTCACGCGGGTCGCCGCCGCGCGGCCCGGGGAGAGCGCCGACGATCTGGCGCGCCACACGGCGGCCTGGGTGGCGGACGCACAGCGCTGGCTGATCGCCATCGACGCGCCGCTCGGCTGGCCTGCGCCGCTCGGGCAACGCCTGCCGGGCCACCGGGCGGGCGCTCCGCTGGGGTCCGATCCCGACCAGCTCTTCAGCCGACACACCGACCGCGCGATCCGCCAGCGTGTCGGCAAGACCCCCCTCGAGGTGGGCGCCGATCGCATCGCGCGCACGGCGGTGGCAGCCCTGGACCTGCTGGCCGCCATCGCCCATCGCGTTGGGACCCCGATCCCACTGGCGTGGACGCCCGATTTCTCGGGGCCGGCCGCCGCCATCGAGGTGTACCCCGCCGGCACTCTCCAGGCGATGGGTCTGCGCGCCACCGGCTACAAGAAGGACCAGCAGCGCCGGACGCAGCTGGCGCGCACCCTCGGACGACAGCTGGCGCTGCCCAAGGGCGTCTCGGCCAACGAGCACGTGCTCGACGCCTGCCTGTGCGTGCTCGCGGCAGCGGATTTCCTGGCGGGCCGGGCCCCCGGGCCCGACGACGCCAAGCGCGCAGCCCGCGAGGGCTGGATCTGGGTGCGCGAGGCGGACGAGTAGGAGCCTACGCCCGCGCTGCGCGCGACTCGATCCAGCGCTGCCAGAAGGCGGGCGGAGTGAACGCGAGGGTGATGGTGATGGAGGCCGCTACACCCATCGCTGAGATCACCAGGGCCGCCGGACCGACGAGGAAGTCGGTCGGACGGGGACCCAGCAGCGCTGCGCCGGCGACGAAGTAGATCATCACCTCCGCGAGGGCGGCCAGTCCCCAGCACAGGAAGCGGTTGGCGAGCAGTGGCGATTCGAGGCCAATGCGGACGCGCCGGCTCAGCAGACGCCAGCGTCCCATGCCCTCGGCCGCCGACCACGCCATGCACACGATGCGTGGCACGAAGGCGATCCAGAACCACGGCCGTGCGAAGCGCTCCGCCACGAGCTCGAAGCGTCCCGTCGCCAACTCACCGGTCCATCCCACCATCAGGCCGAGGGTGCAGACCGCGACCAGCAGCGTGGCCCAACGAGCCTGCGGGCGGAACACGCGCCAGCTGAAGATCAGGTACGCGAAGATGCAGAGCGCGTAGGCCAGGTTGCCCGCGGCGCGAAGCGCGAACGCGGCATCGGGCCCGAGGGCGCGCTCACCCGCCAGGCCCGTGAACTCGAGCGAGTAGCCGGTGATCAGGATCAGGATGTGCGAGCCGAGCGCCAGCTCGGGGAGCTGGCGTGTGCGGCTCCACATGCGGAGCATGCGGCCGCCGACGATGATTGCAGCGCCGGCCAGGGCGACGAAGCCGGCCATCCGCAGCAGAGTGATGGGGAGACTCGCCTCCGGCATGCCCCGTTGATCGGCCCATCGCGTGGGACGGTTGAGCCTCCAGGAGGCTGAAACAGCCTCCTAGCTGCGGACGAGGAGCAGACTCTTGGGGTCGAGGGCCACGTTCAGAGCCGAGACATCGGGGTTCTCGTGGTCCTTCAGGGCCCGCAGCTGCACGTGCTCCGAGTCGGGATCGAGAGTCAGAACGACCGAGAACAGATCCTCCATACGCTCCACGCTCTCGGGCATCGGGACCTCGCGGTGGGAGGTGGCGGAGAGCCAGACTTCCACGGATAGTTCTCCTGCAAGCGCCTTCAGATCGCGGATGTCGTCGCGGGTCGTCCCATCCAGGTCGAGGCCCTCGATCACCACCAGCGTCGGCGGCGCACCCGACTCGCTCTCCAGCTTCACCGCCTCGCGCAGCTTGGCCACGCTGAAGTCGCCGGCCGGATACGCGCGGATGCGGCGGTTCTTGCCCACCTCCGCGTGCACGCGCGCCGCGTCCTCCAGGTGGGTCGAGGAGGCCAGCTCGTCGAACACGGTGTCGTAGTAGGCGCGCACGTGGGAAACCGTGGCATCGAGCGCGACGTGTAGCACCGGCTCGCCGCGCATCAGGTCGTCCAGAGCGACGCCGACCAGGAAGGACGTCTTGCCGACGCCGTGGCGGGCGACCACGATGCCCAGGTTCCCGCGGCCGAGGCCGCCGTGAAGTCCCTTCTCGAGCAGGCGAAGGGGGCTGCGTGCGTTCAGGAACTTCTTGTACATCGCTCTCCGGGGGTTGTCGGGTAGGGGTCAGTCGCCCTTGGCGACCTGCTCGCGGTGCTTCTCCACCAGATCCTTCTGCACCTCGCTCGGCACCGCCAGGTAGCGCGAGAATTCCATGGTGAACTCGGCCTTGCCCTGGGATGAGGAACGCAGGTCCGTGGCGTATCCGAACATCTCGGCCATCGGCACCTCCGACTCCACGCGGCAGAAGCTGCCCTCTTCGGTGGTGCCGATGATGGTGCCGCGCCGCTGCATGATGCTCTTGATGTAGGCGCCCTGGAACTCGTTGGGGCCCTCCACCTCGAGCTTCATGATGGGCTCCAGCACGGCCGGCTTCGCCTTGGTGAACACCTCGCGGAACGCACCGCGGCCGGCGATCTGGAAGGCCATGTCGGAGGAGTCCACGCTGTGGGATTTTCCGTCGTCGGCCACGAAGCGCACGCCGATCACCGGGAAGCCGATCAGCCGACCCTGAGCCAACGCCTGGCGCACGCCCTTCTCCACCGCCGGGATGTACTCCGTGGGGATCGCGCCGCCGCGGATCTTGCTCTCGAATTCGAAATCGCCGCCATCCTCGAGCGGCTCGACGTAGCCTGCGACGCGGGCGTACTGCCCCGAGCCGCCGGTCTGCTTCTTGTGCGTGTAGTCGAACTCGGCGCGCTGCGTGATCGTCTCGCGGTAGGCCACCTGGGGCGCGCCGGTCTCGACCTCCACGTTGTACTCGCGCTTCATGCGCTCGATGTAGACCTCGAGGTGCAGCTCGCCCATTCCGGAGATGATGGTCTGGCCACTCTCGTCGTCCACACTGGAACGGAAGGTCGGGTCCTCGCGCACGAAGCGGCCCAGCGCCTTGCCCAGGTTGTCCTGGGCCTTGTTGTCCGTAGGCTTGATGGCGAGCGAGATCACCGGCGCCGGCACGTGCATCGAACTCATTGCGATTTCGACCGTGTCGTCGGTGAAGGTATCGCCGGAGGCGCAGTCGATGCCGAACAGCGCGACGATGTCGCCCGCCGCCGCGCTCTCGATGTCCTCCATCTTGTCCGCGTGCATGCGCGCCAGGCGACCCACCTTGACGCGCTTCTTGGTGCGCGCGTTCACGATGCTGGAGCCCTTGGCCAGCGTGCCCTGATAGATGCGCAGATACGTGAGCTGGCCGTAGCGGGTCTCATCCAGCTTGAACGCCAGCGCGACCAGCGGCTTGTTGGGGTCGCTCTCGAGGACGATCGGCGCCTCGTCGGCCGAGAGGTCCACCCCCGAGTTCTCCACCTCGAGGGGGCTCGGCAGGTAGCGGGTGACGGCATTGAGGAGCGGCTGCACGCCCTTGTTCTTGTACGCGGAGCCCATGAACACGGGGCACAGCTCCAGCGCGACGACGCCCCTGCGCACGGCCTCGTGGATCAGCTCCTCGGCCACCCGCTCTTCCAGGATGGCCTCGGTCAGCTCGTCGGAAAAGAGCGAGACGACGTCGAGCATGTTCTCGCGGGCGGCGTTCGCCTCGTCGAGCATGTCGGCCGGGATCTCCTCTTCCACCAGGTGCTCGCCGTTCTCGCCTTCGAAGCGAAACGCCTTCATCGCGACCAGGTCCACTACGCCGACGTGGTCGGCCTCCAGCCCGATAGGCAGCTGCATCAGCACCGAGTTGAGCCCCAGCTTGTCGCGCAGCTGGTCGGCCACGCGCGCCGGATTGGCGCCCGAACGGTCGAGCTTGTTGATGAAGGCCAGGCGCGGCACGCGGTAGCGGCGCATCTGGCGGTCCACGGTCATGGACTGGGACTGCACGCCCGCCACGCCGCAGAGCACGAGGATGGCGCCGTCCAGCACGCGCAGGGAGCGCTCCACCTCGATGGTGAAGTCCACGTGGCCGGGAGTGTCGATGAGGTTGATGTGGTGGTCGCCCCACTCGCAGTGGGTGGCGGCCGACGTGATGGTGATGCCGCGCTCCCGCTCGAGCTCCATGTGGTCCATGGTGGCGCCGGTGCCTTCCTTGCCCCGCACCTCCTGGATCCGGTGGATCCGGGCGGTGTAGAACAGGATGCGCTCGGTCAGGGTGGTCTTCCCCGAGTCGATGTGGGCGCTGATCCCGATGTTTCGAATTCGCGAAAGGTCCTTGAGCATGGCGGCGGCGCAATCTAGCGGCGGTTCCGAAGCCCGGCGACTCCCCTTGGGGGATCGCCGGAAGTCGTCCGCTGCCCCCCTTGCAGGGTGGTCAGTGTGTGAGGATCTCGTCGATCTCTTCCAGGAGGCGTGCCACTTCCTGGAAGGCACGAAGGATTCCGCGGGCTTCCTCCGTGCGGCCTTCCCGAGCCAGGCTGGCACGCTCCGCCTCCAGCGCCTGCAGGCGCTGGACGACGGTCTTGCGCAAGTGCCGGAGCTCTTCCCCGTCGCCCACGTATCCCCCCGGTACCCGCCTCGTCGTCCCGATCGACACCGTGGCGCCGGAAGTTAACACCCTGTCTCAGTATTTCCGGCAAATTTGCACCCGAACGGGCCTGAAAAAGCCCTAATCGGCCTCCTCGAGCAGGCGCAGCGTCGCTGCGACCCCGACCCGGTCCCTGCGGCGCCCCGCCAGCGCGTCCAGGCCCGTGTAGGCCAACACGGCCAGAGCCTGGACGGAATCCAGCGGGAAGCGCGGAAACGGGATCGGACCGGCCCGGGCGTCCTCGGCCAGGCGCGACTCCTGCAGAGCCCGGGCCGGAAGCACCGCGTAGACCTGGGTGACGCAGTCGCTGGCGCGCTCGGGGCGCCGCGCCCTGAGCCGGACCCACTGTGCGCGGGTGCGCGCGAGGGCGGCGTCGTCGGGCCGCCCGGCGAGGAAGCGCTCCACCTCCTCCACGCAGCCGCTGGCGACCGCCTCCACCTGGGCGGCCCCGAGCAGGATGCGCGCCAGCTCGCGCGGCGCGGCGCAGGCGTGCAGCGGGTCGTCGTCCAGCGCGAGCCGTGCACTCACCTCGAGTCCGCGCAGCGTGGTGAGGGACTCGTCGAACGAGTACCGGTGTGCCAGCTCGTGGGCGAGGATCGTCGGGATGGCGCGCCGCAACTCGGCACGTGGCGTCATCCGCACCCGCCGCGTCGCAGGATGGCCCAGCGTCAGGTACTGGCTCCACGGCCCCGCGATGCGCGCTCCGATGCCACGCCGATAGCGCACGTGGGGCAGCCGTCCGTAGGGTCGGCCCACGAGCGCCTCAACCCGCGGGCGCAGCCGCGCCGCCTCGCGGCGCAGGGCGTCGTCGTCATCCAGCGTCGGCGGCGTGTGGCGCGCCGCGCGGACAAGCAGGTTCTCGGCACGGTCGAGCCGCGCGCGAACGCGCAGCGCGGCCCCGCGCAAATCGGCCGGCATCAGCTCAACCGGTCGCCCGGCGCGACCCCGGACTCGGCCGCCGGCCCCTTCTTGCCGTCGTCCACACGCACGCGCCCGACGCGCAACGCGCCGCCGCGCGCCGCAATGACGAGTGCGCTGCTCTCGGCGCGCAGCACGCTGCCCGGCTCGGCGTCCGAAGGTTCATCGCTGCGCGTTGCGTCGAAGAGGCGCACCACCCGCTCCCCGAGCCGGGCGTGGGCGCCGGGGCTCGGATCGCAGCCACGCACCAGGCCGTCGAGCTTCTCGATCGGCAGCGACCAGTCGATGCGCGCCACCTCGTCGTTCACGAGCCCCTGGTGGCTGGCGCCCGCTTCGTCCTGGGGGACGTAGCGCGCAGAGCCGGCGTCGACGGCCGCGACCGCTTCGAGGATCGCCTCCACGCCGAGCGCGTAGAGGTGGTCGTAGTAGAGCGATGCCGCGGTCGCGTCCGCGGCGATGGTCACGCCTCGCTTCCGGACCACGATGGGTCCCGTGTCGACGCCCTCGTCGGGCTGGAAGACGGTGACGCCCGATTCGCTCTCGCCGAGGATGATCTGCCACGGGATCGCGGAACCGCCCCGGTACTTCGGCAGCAACGAAGGGTGGAAGCACAGCGAGCGGTGCTTGGGGGCGTCCACGATCTCGAC
>CAXMOD010000217.1:0-29350 GCA_964194905.1 uncultured Desulfobacterales bacterium
TGCGTGGCTCCACAGCGAGAGCCCGAGCAGCAGGCCCAGCCCCACGAGGGCGAGCCCGCAGCCCTCGACCCAGGCGCGTGACGACGGGGTGCGCGCAGAGGTCGAGCGCGCGCCGCGCCGGGGGCGGCGCCTAGCCACGGAGAGCGAACCGTTCCCGCCCGCTCGAGCGGCGTCGGATCGCACCTGAACTGTGCAGTTGAATCACGTCTCTCACCCCCCCGGGATTGAGACCGTGCCAGAGTACCCTACGCGAGGTTGTCCTGGTAGCGCGGATCGAAGCCGTTCTGAATCGCCTGACGCACTTCCTCTGCGAGGGCGTGGCGATCGGCGGGTGTGAGCCCCTTGGTGGGAATCGGCTTCCCGTAGCGGATCTTCACCTGGCCGCTCTCGATGCGCAGCGAACGTTTCGGCGTGATGCGCTGGGTGCCCGAGACCGTGACCGGGATGATCGGCACCTGGGCGGTGATGGCTAGGTGGAAGCCGCCCTTCTTGAACGCTTGAAGCCTTCCTGTGGGGCTGCGCGTGCCCTCGGGATACATGATCACGTGGGTACCCCCCGCGATCTGGTCGGCGGCTTTCGCGAGGCTGCGCAAGGCCTTGGGCCGGTCGCCCCGGTCGATGATGACATGGCCGCCGAGAGACACGGGCCAGCCGAAGAACGGGATGCGCGTCAGCTCGCGCTTGACCACGAAGCGGAAGCCGAAGGGGATCGTGTGCACCAGCGCGGCGATGTCGATCACGCTCTGGTGGTTCGACATGAACACCGCGGGCCGGCTGGGGTCCAGGTCGTCGACTCCCTCGGAGACCACGCGGATGCCGCAGGCGCTGAGGATCCAGGCGACCCAGTTGCGTCCCACCCAGATGACCCCGTTGCCGCTTCGGTCCATGAGGCCCAGGACGGTTCCGATGGTGCCCCAGACCAGGGTGTAGACGACAACCAGGAAGTAGCGGAGTACGTAGATCAAACCCAGTTTGTTCTCCGCGCTGACTCAGCCGAGATGCTACGGCGAGGTGGATCGCTGTCAACGGTGCTGTGAATGCGGAGGTGAGTTGACGTCGTGCACGCGGGCGCGGGATACTCGGAGCTCACCCCTCACTCCTCGGAGAACCGTCATGGCAGGCGTCAACAAGGCCATTCTCGTTGGGAACCTCGGTCGCGACCCGGAGCTGCGTTACACCGCAAGCGGAACCGCGGTGGCCAACTTCACCCTCGCCACGACGGAGAACATCCGCAGCAAGGACGGCGAGCGCGAGGACCGCACCGAGTGGCACCGCATCGTGGCCTGGGGCCGCACCGCGGAGCTTTGCGCCCAGTACCTGAACAAGGGGCGCAGCGTCTACATCGAGGGGCGCATCCAGACGCGCGAATGGGAAGACAAGGAAGGGCAGAAGCGCCGTACCACCGAGGTCGTGGCCAACACCGTGCAGTTCCTCGGCGGACGAGGCCAGCAGGGCGGTGGTGGTGGTGGCGCCGCCGGCGGCGGACAACAGGGAAGTGGCGGACAAGGAAGCGGTGGCCAGGGCGGCGGCGACGGCCCCCAGAGCGGCGGCTCCGACGACATCCCGTTCTGAGCCAACCCCCCCTCCCACCCGACCCGCTGCGCCCGCTCCGTTCAGCGAGTCGAACCCCGCGCGCAGGTGCGGCTGAGAGCGCGGGTGCGGCGGAAAGGGGTCCGGGGCTAGGGCTGGTTGCGCAGCTCGCGGACGAGGTGGTTGATGCGGGCGCGGGACGCCCCGTCGAGGTCTTCGAACTCGATGCCCATGCCGTCGTCGTTCACCCACACCACGCGGCCCTGCGTGCGCACGGGTACCGTGTCGCCCGGCAACTCGAAGTCGAGACCGACCACCGAATCGACCGGACAGGGGTCGGAAGTCTCGATGAAGAGACCGCCCTCGTTGATGTTGCGCGTGAAGTCCGCGAACAGCGCGTCCACCGTCGCGTACTGCACCCGGATGTTGAAGGGTGTGCGCGGCGAGCGGCGCTGTTCGATTTCGACCGTGCGACCATCCGAGTCGAAGCGGGCCTGTGCCATGGGGCACCTCCGCATCGCTCATCGGCCTTCCATCCGGCGACCTGAAGGGCTCCGTTGCCGTCACCTGGCGGTGTCGATCATACCCCCGAGGGGGTTGGGGGGCGTCGCTGTGAGGTCGCCGTCTTCGCGCAGGCTGTGGTAGCCGCCCTCGGCCACCACCACGTGGTCCACGATGCGGATGCCCAGAAGCTCGCCCGCGCGGGCCAGGCGCGCGGTGATCTCGCGGTCCTCGCGGCTCGGAGTCGGGTCGCCGCTCGGGTGGTTGTGGACCAGCGCGATGGCGGCGGCCGCCTCGCGGATGGCGGGCCGGAAGACCTCGCGCGGATGGACGAGGCTGGCCGTGAGCGTTCCGCGGGAGACCGTCTCGGTGCGCATGACCCTGTGGCGCCCGTCGAGGAGCACCACCAGGAACTGCTCGTGGCGCGCGTCGCGCAGCCGGGCGGCGAAATGGCGGTAGAGGTCGCTGGGGCCGCGCACCGCGTCGCCGGGCCGGAGGGTGTGCGCGGCGACCCGTCGTCCCAGCTCGAGGGCGGCGTGGAGGCTGCCCGCCTTGGCGGGTCCGATTCCCGCGGCGCTGCAGAGCTCCCCGGCGGAGGCGCGCGCCAGGGGACGCAGCCCACCCAGGCGCGCCAGCAACAGGTGCGACGCCGCCAGGGCGTCGCCGTCGCGGCCGCCGGTGCGCAGCACCAGCGCCACCAGCTCGGCGTCGGCCAGGGCCTCTGCGCCCAGCCGCTGGAGCCGTTCGCGCGGCCGTTCGTCCGGAGTCACGCTGGGAGGCTAGGCGCCTCGGCGAGCGGACTCACCGTGGACCGGCGTCAACGGCAGGCGCGCTCGGCGGCCTTCGCGGTGGTGAGGGCATCGGCGAACGACTCGGGCGCGAGTTCCGGCGCGAGCACGCCGCGCAGCACTGCGGTGCGCTGGTTCGCATCCTCCATCAGTGCCACGAAACGGCGCAGCAGCGCCAGGTAGCCGCGCACGCTTCCGGCTTCGTTCTGGGCCGCAGCCAGCTGAAGCGGCACGCGCGTGTCGTACCGGGAGCCGTTGGTGAGCCTTACGATGCGGCCCGGCGAGACCTCGCCCAGGCGGCGCATCGCTGCGCGCAAGTACGGGTCGATGAAGCTCCCGTGGGGCGTGAGGGCGCGCGCGAGATCCGAGGGATCGAGCGCGCCGCGCAGTGCGTCGTCGAACCTCGCGGCGCAGCCGGTCACGTCGCCGGTACCGATGCGCGCCAGCGCGGTGCGGGCGCGGTTGACGCCGGTTGTGCCCGCACCGGGGCCGACGATGTCCAGGGTGTACACGTGCAGGCCGCGGATGGGGTCCTGTCCCTGACGCGAGCGCACGTCGGGCTCGCCCCCGCCTACCGCTGCGCCGTACTTTGCCTGCACCAGCAGATCCTCGCCGAGTTGGTGGGCCGCCACGCTCGCCAGCAGCGGGCTCTGCATGAGCGCCAGCGAGTCCGCGGCGGCGTCGGACTTGGCGGTCTCGTGCAGCGCTGCGCCGAAGCCTCCCTCGCGGTCCTGGAGGCGCAGGGTCAGCGCCTCCTTCGTGAAGAAGGTGAGCGACCCGCGCCCGGCGAAGTAGGTGTGCGCCACGGCCTCCAGCGCGTTGGGCAGGACTCCCAGCGTGAGCTCCAACTTGTCCGTGCGGGACTTCACCTTCACGGTGGTTTCCTGGATGCGGTAGCCCTCGGCGAAGGCGCGCACGATCACCACGTCCCGCGGATTCGCGTCGATGCGCTTGGGCAGCAGGATGGTGACGGGCGCGTCGACCTGTTCGAAGCGCTTCTGAAAACCGCCGCGCACGTAGAAGAGGTCGACGATGGCGTCGGCCGGCGTGGTGACGACCTCGAGCTTGCGTTCGCCGTACCAGTAGCCCGGTCCCAGGAAGATGGAGGAGAGCGGCGCGAAGACGTTGCGCATGCTCCAGTAGTCGCCGCCGTCGGGGAGGAGCTCGATGGTTTCGGCGCGAGCGCCGCCGCTCGGCGTGGCGATCAGTGATAGGAAGACGAACCAGGCGGCGAATCCCGCCGTTGCACGCTGCACCGTCACTGCTCCTCGAGACCCGCCGATCCGCACCAGGGGCCGGAGGGTATCAGAACGTGGGGGCGGGCGAGCGCGGGTCCGCCATGCGCTCGGCCAAGCGGCCCGCGTCGGCGCCGATCTCGCGCAGGACCGCCGCCAAGGCCTGCGCATCGCCCCGCTCGGCGGCGCGGATCGCCAAGCGCTGGGCCAGCGCCTCACGCTGGTCGCCGTCCAACTCGCGCCAGTGGCGCAGCAGCGCAGCGGGGTCCTCGAGCGCGGCGTCCAGCAGGACGTCGGCTCCCGTGCCCACGGCTCCCGCCGTCGCCGGAGCATCGGCCTCCGGCGCAGCTCCGGCGCCGAAGCGGGGTCCGAGATCGAGTTCCGGAACCGGCGCGGTGCCCGCTCGCAGCGCAGCGCGCAGGTCCTCGGCGTCGCGCAGCGGGTCCGTTGCCGTGAGGCGCTGCACGGCCAGCGCCGAGAGCGCGCCGATCACCAGGGCGACCCCCACGGCTCGCAGGTCGAGCCCGGCGAACCAGGCCGCCAGGTCTTCCCGCCAGCCCAGTGCGCCTTCGCCGTCGCGCAGGCGCGCGATGACGCGGCTCGCCAGATGGGGGGGCGTCTCGCACTCGGCCAGGCTGCCGAGCCGGGCCACGGTTCGTTGCAGCGCGCTGAGCTCGGCCCGGCAACTCACGCACCCGTCCAGGTGCGCACGCACGCGTTCGCGCTCGCCGTCGCCGAGATCACCCTCCAGCCAGGCGCTCAGGCGGTCGCGCGCGCGGGCGCAGGTCATTCGGCGCCTCGCTTGTCGTCATCGAGGAGCGGACGCAATCGCTCGCGCAGTAGACGCCGGGCCCGGTGGATGCGCGACTTCACCGTGCCTTCGGGAACACCGAGCGCAGCGGCGATCTCGCCGTAGGAGAGTCCTTCCACGTCGTAGAGGACGAGCGGCGCCCGCAACACGTCCGGCACCCGCAATAGCTCCTGCTGCACCAGGGTGTGGATCTGCGCATCGGCCGCCGCGTCTTCCGGACCCGGCGGCGCCGCAGGCAGATTCTCGCCCACCGCCTGGTTCTCGGCGAAGCGCCGGTACCAGTCGCCGCGCCGCCCGAGCCCGCGTTTGCGGTTGAGCGCGCCGTTGGCGGCGACCCGGTAGACGAAGGTGGAGAAGAGCGACTCCCCGCGAAACCGGCGCCCGTTTCGGTGGAGGCTGAGGAAGGTCTCCTGGGCCACGTCCTCGGCCTCGGCGGAGTCGCCGAGCATGCGCAGCAGGAAGCGGTAGACGCGGCCTTCGTGGCGGCGCACCAGGTCCTCGAAGGCGCTCGAATCGCCGGCCCGCCAGCGGGCCACCAGCTCGGCGTCCGGGTCCTCGGTCGCGCGCCGGGACGCAGCGGCCCACCCGATGGTCGCGGAAGAGGTCACACCCGAAGGACACCGGCCTCCCCCGCCCGGTTCCGCATCCGGCGTCCCTCCGGGGGGAGCGAGGGGAGCTTCGTCGGGCGGAGGGGAGGGCGCCGCCGCGCTGGGATCTTCGTCGCGCCGCCGCCCTGCCACGTCAGAGGCCCCGCTTCTCCAGCCACTCGAGCGCGTCGGCGTACACGCGCTCGGCCTGCGGCTCGTTGAAGATCTCGTGGCGCAGGCCCGGGTAGAGACGCAGCTCGCTGGCCGGGTCCGTGAGCCCCGCGTGGAAGCGCCGGCTGCCGTCCGGATCGCAGATCGGGTCGTCGCCCCCGTGCAGCACGAGCACCGGCACCCGTACCTCGTCGCCGCTGTCCACGGAGCGCTCGGCCGCGGCGAACATCTCCACCGCCAGGGCCAGCGTGATCTTGTCGAAGACCAGCGGATCCTCCTGATAGCGGCGGATCACCTCGGGATCGGTGCAGAGCCCCTCGAGGGGCAGGTTGGCGGGGACGGACAGCCCGCCGGCGATACGCCGGGCCATCCGCGCCAGGCGCAGCTGCCAGCCGGGCATCGCATCGCCCAGCGCCAGACCCGGGCCGGACAGCACGCCGGCTCCCACGTCCGGGTGCCGCTCGCGCAGCCACGCGGCCACGATGAGCCCGCCCATGCTGTGGCCGATCACGACCCGCGGGAGACCGGGGTGCTCCGTCGTGACCAAGGAGTGCATGCCGTCGAGGTCGTCCAGGAACTGGGAGAAGCGGTCCACGAAGCCCCGCGGTCCCTCCGAGCGCCCGTGACCCCGTTGGTCGTAGGCGTGGACGGCGCAGCCCCGCTCGCCCAGCCAGGCGCCGAGCGCCTCGTAGCGGCCGCTGTGCTCGGCGAAGCCGTGCACCACCAGGACGGCCCGCGAGGGCGTCTCGGGGAGCCAGGCGCGTCGGAAGAGTCTGACGCCTTCAGCGCCCTCGAAGCTGTCCTCGATGCGTCGCAGGCCCACTTGGGTCAGCCTGCTAAGGGGCCAGGATGCGGCGGTAGGCTTCCCGCGCGGACGTGACGCGGTTCAGATAGGACACGCCGCGGATGTCGGAGCCCCAGAAGTAGGCCGATACTCCGTCCTCTTCGCCCAGGCGCCGGACGTTGTGGGCCAGGATCAGGCAGCCGGCCTCGATGTTGCTCTCGATCGTGGTGTGGTTGCCGGCCATGTCGAGCGCCGAGGCCATGTGCGGCATCACCTGCATGAGGCCCAGGGCGCCCTTGCTGCTGCGGGCGCCGACCCTGGCGTGGCTCTCCACCTCGAGGACGCCCAGGACCAGGTCCGGGGCCAGCTCGTATTTGGCGGCATAGCGGTCCACGGCCTCCCAGATGCGCCGGGCCTCCGCTCTGGACAAGGCGCCGTTCAGGGACCGGACGCGCTCCGCCACCGCGTCGGCGCGTTGCGCAGCCACGTCGGTGGAATCCAGCGCCGGCAACGAGGCCGGCGCACCCGAAAGTGCGGCGGAGACGGCGATGACCAGCGCCGCGAGGCGTACCCGATTCATGAGGCCCCCCTGACCCAGGAAGGGTATCCAACGGCTCCGGCCCCCGCCAAAGGGCAGGATCGCGCTGCGACCCCCAAAATTTCCGGATTCACCCCCTGAATTCGAAAAATCCGTGGTGAGGGCTATCACATACAGCGGGTTCTGCGTTCTGGTCTGGTGGCAGAGGCGCAACTGAATCGTTTGACTCATGAAAACGGCCTTTGGTACGATTGCGCGCGTTCCAGAGGCGCTATTCAAACGCGGTTTCGCGTCCTGCGTCAGGAGCCCATGCTGGGAACCCCCCCCATCGCCCATGCCGATATGAATGCGCCCGCGCTCGGGCTGCTGGCAGGGCTGGCGCGAATTCACCGCACCGTCTTGTTGGTCGACGCCGAGGACGGCGTCGTGTGGTCGAGCGACGCATTCAACGAGCTCACGGGTCGCGATTGGGTCGGCGAGCAGGTGGACGCATTGTTCGGTTCGCCCGAGCGCCATCTCGAACTGCGCCGCCGTCTCGGTCGCGACGGCTGCCTCGCCAACGAGCCGATCGGCGTCGTGTGTCACGACGGGTCGGAGATCGGTGCGACGCTTTCCGCGGTCGGCGTTCCGGCGAGCTGCGGGGCCGGCCTCACCCTGGCCATCGTGCGGCCCGACGACGACGCGCTCCAGCCCATCGAGCCCGGGAGCGGCGGCGATTATTACCGCAGCATCCTGGACAGCTGCTCCGACGCCGTGGTCGCGCTCGACCAGCGCGGCTGGGTCATCTACGCGAACCCGCAGCTGGCGAGCCTTCTGGGCAAGCCGATCGCGTCGTTGCCGGGTCTTCCGGTGGCGCTGGCGTTCGCCCCGCGCTTCGGTTTCCAGGCGCTGGCGGACTCCCTGCGACCGGCGCGCAAGGGCTGCGGTGCGGAGATCGATTTGACGCGCGACGACTCCCCCCTCAGTCTGGCCATCGACTACACCCCCCTGGCGCTGCCGGACGGGAGCAACGCGGGCACCGTCGCCTTCGTTCGCGACGTGACCGAGCAACGCCGCGCCGAGACCGACCTCGAGCACAAGAACGACGAGCTGGAGCACTACGTGCACGCGGTCTCCCACGACCTGCGCACTCCGCTGGTTTCGCTGCTTGGGTTCTCGCGGCTGCTGATCCAGGATTACGGCGACGTGCTGACCGACACCGGCCGCCACTTCCTGGAGCGCATCGAGCAGGCGAGCCGCACGATGGAAGCGCTGATCAACGATCTGCTCGAGCTCTCGCGGATCGGCTCCACGCCGGGACAGCGCGACTGGGTCGATCCTCTCCCCGTGCTCAAGCAGTTGGCCAGCGAGCTCAAGCCGCAGCTCGAGACCGTCAACATCGAGTTCACGTTGCCGACCGCGCCTCCGGTCGTCTACGCCGTGCGCACCCATCTCTACCAGGTCTTCGCCAACCTCATCGGCAACGCGGTCGCGCACATGGGCGAGCGGGAGGGCGCCGCGATCGTGGTGGAGCTGGAAGAGACGCAGGACACCGTGATCATCTCGGTGCGCGACAACGGCGAGGGCATCGCCGGCAAGGACCACGAGCGGGTGTTCGAAATCTTCCAGGCGTTGAAGCCCCGCGGCGGCGAGCGCCGCGGAACCGGCATCGGTCTTGCGATCGTCAAGAAGATCGCCGAGGCGCACGGCGGTCGCGCTTGGCTGCAGAGCGAGCCCGGCCAGGGCGCCGCCTTCTTCGTCTCCTTCCCCCGCACGTAGCGTCTCTCGCGTCCCCAACCCTTCGCACGCGCGTTGCCGGGTATCTCTCCTTCGCGTAGGCTGCCCCCGATGTATCCCGTCCTCTTCGAGATCTTCGGGTATCCCGTCAGCAGCTTCGGCGTGATGATGGCGGGCGCGTTCCTCGTGGGAACGTGGGTCACGGCCATCCGCATGAAGGAGGAAGGACTCGATCCAGACCTCGCCACCACGCTGATGCTGTGGGTGATGTTCGGCGGGATCCTCGGATCGAAGCTCTACTTCGCCGTCGACGTGTCGCTGCGTACAGGGACGCCGTTCGGCCAGCTTTTCTTCGCCCGTGACGGCATCACCTGGTACGGCGGACTCATTCTGGCCACGACGGTGGGCGCGATCGGTTGCCGCGTGCACGGGATCTCCGTGAAGACCTTCGCCGACTGCACCGCGATCGGCGGGGCGGTAGGGCAGTCGCTGGGTCGCGTCGGTTGCTTCCTGGTGGGTGACGACTACGGTCGGGTGACCGACGTGCCCTGGGCCGTTTCCTTCCCGGAGGGCGCGCCGCCGACCCTGCAGAGCGTGCACCCCACCCAGCTCTACGAAGTGGCGTGGCTCATGCCCATCGCGGGGCTGCTTTGGTGGCGGCGCAAGAAGAGCCCATTCCTCTTCGGCGAGTACATTGCGCTCAACGGCCTGGGCCGCCTGTGGATCGAAACCTTCCGGGTGAACCCGAAGGTGGCGCTCGGCCTGACCGAGCCGCAACTGATCGGGCTCTCGCTGATCGTCCTGGGCGGGGGTGGCTGGCTCTGGTTCCGACAGCATCCCCCGCAGCTTGCGGAGGCGTCATGAGTTCTGCGAATCGCGGCAAGGAGACGCGCGAGAGGCTGTTGGAGGTCGCCGAGAAGGAGTTCGCCCGCTACGGCTATGCCGGCGCGCACCTCCAGAGCATCGCCGAGCAGATCGGCGTGCAGAAGACGGCGCTCTACTACTACTTCGACAGCAAGGGTGCCCTCTGGACCGCAGTGATCCAGGGCATGCTCGCGGCGTTCGAGCGCGTGCTGGTCGAGTCGCTGTCGAAGGGGGGCAGCCACCGCGAGCGGCTGGAGCGGCTGGCCGGAGATTTCAACGACCTGCTCGCTGCGCGGCCCAACTACGCGCGCATCCTCATCCGCATCTTCTCAGAGACCCCCGGCCTGGACGCAGCCGCGGTGGCGCCCGCCATCCAGAGTGTGATCGGACGCATGCTCTCCTTCTACCGCGAGGGTG
The DNA here is from genome assembly GCA_964194905.1 of uncultured Desulfobacterales bacterium. Classification (GTDB taxonomy): domain Bacteria; phylum Myxococcota_A; class UBA9160; order UBA9160; family JAFDET01; genus JAFDET01. The sequence goes on from CAXMOD010000217.1 coordinate 9,943, forward strand.
CAGACGCGGGAGTGTTCGAGCGTCGCTCCGCGCGCCACTTCTTCCAGAGCTTCTTCGGCGCCATCGTGTTTCACTACGCCGCCCCAGAGTTCAGCGGCGCGGTGCTGGAGGTCGATGACATCCATGCCCCCGAAGTAGTGCGCTGGCGGCGGGAGGAAGTGCTGGCCTTCGTGCTGCGCGGCGTGCTGGCGCGCGACGACGGCTAGCCGGTCGCGAACCCTTCGAGCCGGGCGGTGAGTCGGCCGGCCCGCTCGGCCTCGCCCGCACCTCCTGCCGCGATGCGCGTGGCCGCCGCGTGGGCGAGCTGCGCGTAGGGCGCGTCGACTCCCTCCGCAGGACCATCCAGCCAGAGCGAGAGCAGATCGAGCGCCTGCCCCATGCGACCGTCGAGGTAGGCGTTCATCCCCTCGGCGTACGCGCGCAGCGCACCGGTCTGGGGGCCCAGCTCCTCGGTGCGCTCAGCCTCCCGGAGTGCGGCGAGCGCCAGGTCGAAGAAACCGCTGGCCAGGTAGGAGCGCGCCGCGACGAGCCAGCCGCCGCCGGCGCTCCCGTAGACGTCGGCCAACAGGGCGTCCAATCCGTCGGGGAACGCGGCGTTCACCAGGTCCGGGTTCTCCACCAGGTATCGCGTCAGCAGGCCGTTGTCCCGGTGGGTCGCCAGCAAGCGCGCGAACTGGCGGCGCGTCTGTTCCAGCAGCGCCTCGGTCTCTTGGAGCGACTCCTCCAGGCGCACCGACGTGGCCGCCAGGATCTTCTCGAACTCGCCGAACATCGCCGAGGCGTCCGGATCCGCGCTGGTGCGCAGGGCGCGAACCTTCGGCCCGTAGACGTGCTCCTGGTAGAAGTTCTCGCGGAACTTCATGGCCTCGTGAAAGAGGGCGCCCACCGCCAGATCGAAGAGCGCCTCCGAGGACGCGCGCAGTCCTCCGCTCGGGTCGGCCCTGCGAAAGAGCGCGTGGCAGCGCTCCTTCAGGCGGAAGAGCGCAGAGCTCTCGTCGTCATCCACGAAGCGCTCGACGTCGGGGAAGACGAGCTCACCGGCGCGAAAGCGGTGGGCCACGCGCCCGGCCAGGTCGAAGGCCGTCAGGAAGTCTCGTGCGATGTCCACGAGACCCGATTCGACTGTCTGCACCGCTGAATCGTAACATCCTTCGGGCCAATTTTCGTTTTAGGGACGGGGCCTTTCGGGCCCCGAGGGGCGTTGACCGTGTGATCGGTTCCCCTAACTTCCACTTCTGGGCTGTGGGTACCGCGGTCTATGCTCCACTTCCGAGTGCAGTCCGGGGAGTCGACGAGATGAGCCAGCCGATCGAACGCGAGAGCATGGAGGTGGACGTCCTCTACGTGGGCGCGGGCCCCGCCACGCTGGCCTCGGCGCTTCACCTGATGAACCAGGTGGAGGCGTACAACTCGTCCCACCCGGGCCACGAGATCGAGCCGCCCACCGTCCTGGTGATCGAGAAGAGTGCCAACGTCGGCGACCACATGCTCTCTGGTGGGGTGATGAACCCCAAGGCCATGAGCGAGCTGGTGCCGGACTTCGAGGAACAGGGCTTCCCCACCGAGCATCGCTGCACCAACGACTGGCTCTACCTCTTCACGAAGAAGAGCCACATCCCGGTGCCGCCTCTGGCTGTGGCGGCCTTCGTGCCCCAGTTCCACAAGAAGGGCTACTACGTCGTCTCGCTCAACAGCGTGGCGAAGTGGCTGGCCGAGCGGTGCGAGGCTGCGGGCGTGGAGATCTACCCGGGCTTCGCCGGGGACAAGGTGCTCACCGAGGGTGGCCGCGTGGTGGGCGTTCGCACCGGCGACATGGGTGTGGACAAGAACGGCAGCCCCAAGCCCACCTTCCAGCCCGGCATGGACATCTACGCCAAGGTCACCGTCCTGGGTGAGGGCGTGCGCGGCACGCTGGCCAAGCAGCTCATCGATGAGTTCGATCTCCACGGGGAGGCGCCCCAGACCTTCGAGACCGGCGTCAAGGAGATCTGGCGGGTCAAGCCGGAGAACCACAAGCCCGGGCGCGTGATCCACGGCATGAACATCCCGGAGCTGGTGAAGCACAACTTCTCAGGCATGTGGCTCTACGACATGAAGGACAACCTCGTGTCCTTCGGGTACATGCAGGGCCTCGACACCGAGAGTCCGTTCAGCGACCCGCACCTCGAGGCGCAGAAGTTCAAGACGCATCCCTTCATGCGCAAGCTCCTCGAGGATGGCGAGCTCATCAGGTACGGCGCCAAATGCCTCCCGACCGGCGGGCTCTACAGCCAGCCCAAGATGTACTGCGACGGCGCGCTGCTGATCGGCGACGCGGCAGCCATGTGCAATGCAGCGCGGGTGTCCGGGATCCACCTGGGCATGAAGTCCGGCATGATGGCTGCAGAGACCATCGTGGATGCCATCTCCGCCAAGGACTTCAGCTCCGTGACTCTCGGCGGGCTCGCCGAGCGATACCGCAAGAGCTGGGCGTTCGACGAGCACTGGGTGGACCGCAACTTCCACGGAGCCTGGGAGAAGGGCTTCTTCTTCTTCGTGAACAACGTCCCCATCACGATGCTGAACAAGGGCCGCGGGCTGATCGACAATCTCAAGGCCAGCGCGGACCACGAGCACATGAAGAAGCTCGCCGAGCTGCCCGCAGGCGAGCGCGAAAAGGAAGCCTTCGAGTTCGACGGAAAGCTCACGTTCAGCAAGGAGCACCTGGTCGGCTTCAGCGGAACGGCTCACGAGGCGGACCAACCCTCGCACCTGGTGGTGGCGGACACGGACCTGTGCCGCGACCAGTGTGCCGAGGAGTACGGCAACCCCTGCGAGAACTTCTGCCCTGCGGCGGTCTACGAGATGATCGACGACCCCGGGAACCCGGGGAAGAAGAAGCTCTTCATCCACCACGAGAACTGCGTGCACTGCAAGACCTGCGAGATCGCCGATCCGTACCAGGTCATCACGTGGACGCCGCCCGAAGGCGGCGAGGGGCCAGACTACACCCAGATGTAGCGGCCCTCGGCCGGGCGGCCTGCCTGAGCGTGGCTGGGGAAGCCACACGCCACACCTAGGAGGCGCCGGCTTGGAGGGCCCACAGGAGGTCGTCCGCCGTGCGCTCGTCGGGGGCGACGACGATGCGCTTGGCCGGCGAGTGCAGGTCGTCGGGGAAGGGCTCGCCGTTGCCGCGCAGCACCCGGGCACCGCCCTCCCGAGCGATGAGCAGACCCATGCGGCCCTGGGTGCTGATGCTCTTGCGCCCGACCACCACGCGCAGGCCCGCGCGCACGCTGGGCACCAGCGGCGCTACCGCGATGGCGCCTCCCGATGCGGGGACGGGCCGGTAGCCGCGCTCCACCAGGCGAGCACGGATCGGTTCCGGCAGCTCCGGGGAGACGAATACCGCGTCGCCGTCGTTTTCCGCGCGGCCGGGCGCGGCGGCGCCGTCGCCCACGCTGCATTGCGCGCCGGCGCCGCGCGTCGCGTCGAAGATGAGCTGCTCGCGGGGCAGCGCCACTAGGGCCGCTTCGTAGCGGTCGTCCCGGGCCAGCCCAGCCATCACCGCGTAGGGCCCGCGGGCCCCCAGGTAGCAGTGCAGCGTGCCGTCGATCGGGTCCACCACCACGAGCGTCGGCGCTCCCTCCGGGAAGCGCGCCGCGGTCGCGGTGTCCTCCTCGGCCTCGATGCTGACGCCGGGGAAGCGCTCGAAGAGCGGCACCAGGATGGCCTCCTGGGCCGCGGTGTCGGCGAAGGTGAGGGCGGCCTTGGCGGCGCGCAGCTCGCCGCTCTTGGGTTCGTTCTCCACGCGGCCCTCGAGGGCGCGGGCGATGGCGGACGCCTGACGCAGCGCCGGCCGCAGCGTGGCTACGAAGTCGGTAGGGGTCGGGGACTGGGCCAAGACGTCCGGTCAGACCCCCTGCCCGACCAGCGAGCGCACGAGCAGGTTCAGGAAGGCCAGCAGCATGGCGGCCCACACGGCGGGCAGAAGTCCGTCGATGCGGAAGCCCGGCACGAACACGGCGGCGAGCTTCAGCATCAGAGCACTCACCACGAAGTAGAAGATGCCGAACGTGAGCACCGTCAGCGGAAGCGTCAGCACCACCGCAACGGGCTTCACGAAGCCGTTGACCAGGCCCAGCACCAGCGCGGCCAGCAGCGCCGGGACGGCGCCGTCCACATGGAAGCCCTTGATCGCCGACTCCACCACGAGCAGCAGCGCCGCGGAGACGATCAGGTGGCCGAGGAACTCCCCCATGTCGCCGGCAGGTTAGCAGGATCGCCGAGGCGTTCGGCTCAGGGTCTTCCCGGCCACCACAGGTAGAGGAAGGCCGGGCCGCGATCGAGGCTGAGACGCTCCGTGATCTCCGTCTTGGGCGGGGGCAGCGTTGCGGCCGAGTAGAGGTTGGCCCGCCACTCGCGGTCGCGGTGGTAGGAGACCACGCGCAGCGCCGGCGCCTGGATGCGGCGCTTCAGTTCGTCGATGGCATCCGGCATGTAGCCGGTCGTGTCGATCAGGCCGTTCTGCGCCGCCTGCGTCGCGGTGTAGACCCGGCCGTCGGCCAGCTCCGCCACGCGCGCTGCGTCCAACCCCGGGCGGCCCTGCACCACGACCTGGCGGAAGCGATCGTGCATGTCGTCCACGATCGCCTGGAGGTAGGCACGCTCGCGCGAGGACATCGGGCGGAACGGAGAGCCCGCGTCTTTGAACTTGCCCGCGGTGATGGTCTGGTCGGTCACGCCGTAGCGGTTCATCAGGCCGTGGAGGTTGAAGCCCGAAGCGATGACGCCGATGGAGCCCGTCACGGTGGTGGGGTGGGCGATGATGTAGTCCGAGGCCATGGCCACGTAGTACCCGCCGGAGGCTGCTACTCCCATCATCATCGCGACCACCGGCACGTCGTTCTCGCTCTTGAAGCGCAGCAGCTCACGGAATACGACGTCGCTGGCGGTGACACCCCCGCCGGGGCTGTTGATGCGCAGCAGCACGCCGGCCACGCGCGCCTTCTCGGCCCGGTCGAGCTGCTCGCGCACCCGCGCCACCGTGCTCTCGTAGCGGCCCAGGCCGAGCGGGCCGGAGATGTCGACGTCGGTGATCACGTCGTCGATGTCCAGCAACAGCACCTTGGGGCCGCTGGTGCCGTACACGACGGTCTCGACCAGCGTGTCCCGTCCCGTGCCGAGTGCGTTGATGGTGACACAGCCGGAGAGGAGCCAGCCGGCCGCGATCGCCCCGACGACCACAGCGATCCGCTTCGCGATGCGTTCCATGAATCCCTCCTCGAAACGTGGACCGCCCACGGTAGCGCAGTGGAGGCACCACGGACCGCGGGGAGGCCGCAAGCGAATGCCCCTTAGGGCATTCGCGCGCAGTGAGGCGTAGCCGAACGTAGCCCGCGAGCCCGAGCGCGAGCGATCAGCGAGTGCGACGGCCGCGGCAAGGAGAGACAAGAGCGCGGGGCCCCTTGCGGAAGCCCCGCGCTCCTTCCAGCGCCTCTCACCCCCCTTGGAGAGACGCCGGTGTGCGTTCCGCTAGCTGCAGCCGCTGGTGGTGCCGCAGTTGGGGCACTTGTAGCAAGCGCCGTTGCGGATCATGATCGTCCCGCAGTCCATGCACGAGGGCGCGTCCGCCTGGTTGACGAAGCTCCCCTCGCTCACCGAGACCGCACCGCCCGCCACGGCCACTTTTGGCCCGTCGGGAGCGAGACCGCCGGCGCCCGAGGTGAGCTGCTCGTCGGGAACCTCCGCTTCGCCCTTCAGGAAGCGGTTTCCGATGAAGCGGAACACGTAGTCCGTGATGGACTTGGCGATCGGGATCTCGCGGTTGTTGGTGAAGCCGGCCGGCTCGAAGCGCGTGTGGCTGAACTTGTCCACCAGTGCCTTCACCGGCACGCCGTACTGGAGCGCGATGGACGTCATCGTTGCGATGGTGTCCATCAACCCCGAGACGGTGCTGCCCTCCTTGGCCATCTTGAGGAAGATCTCGCCGGGCTGGCCGTTCTCGTACTGGCCCACGGTCAGGTAGCCCTCGTGGCCCGCGATGGTGAATTTGTGGGTCAGCGCCTGACGCTCGTCCGGCAGCTTGATCCGCACCGGGCGCGGCTCGGCGCTGGCCTCGACCTCCTTGTCCTTGCCGGTGTTGAGAGGCTGCGAGCGTTTGCAGCCGTCGCGGTACACCGCCAGCGCCTTCACCCCCAGCTTCCCGCCCTCGGTGTAGGCGAGCATGATGTCCTCGACCGTGGCGTCGTGGGGCAGGTTGACCGTCTTGCTGATCGCGCCCGAGAGGAACGGCTGCACCGCGCCCATCATCCGCAGGTGGCCCATCCAGTGGATGGAGCGGATTCCGTTGGCAGCGCGGAACGCGCAGTCGAACACCGGCAGGTGCTCTTCGGTCAGGTGCGGCGCGCCTTCGATCGTCTCGTTCTCGTCCACGTAGTCGACGATGTCCTGAACCTCGTCGGCGCCGTAGCCGAGGCGGCGCAGTGCCATGGGCACCGTGCCGTTCACGATCTTGAGGAGCCCCCCGCCCACCAGCTTCTTGTACTTCACCAGTGCAATGTCGGGCTCCACGCCGGTGGTGTCGCAATCCATCATGAAGGCGATGGTGCCCGTGGGCGCCAGCACCGTGGCCTGGGCGTTCTTGTAGCCCCACTTCTCGCCGGCCTCGAGCGCCTGCGCCCAGGACTCCAGCGAGCCCTGGTACAGGTCTTCGGGCACGCCTTCGCGGGGGATCTTCGCCGCCGCATCCTTGTGCATGCCGATCACCTTGAGGAACGGCTTGCGGTTCATGCGGTAGCGAGCGAACGGCCCCATGCCCTTCGCGATCTCGGCGCTCGTCAGGTAGGCCTGGCCGCACATCACCGAGGTGATGGCCGCGGCGTAGTCACGGCCCGCCTGGCCGTCGTAGGGCAGGCCGCGCGCCATGAGCAACGCCCCCAGGTTGGCGTAGCCCAGCCCCAGCGGTCGGTACAGGTGGCTGTTCTTGGCGATCTTCGGCGTCGGGTAGGAGGCGTGGTCGACGAGGATTTCCATTGCGAGGATGGTCACCGCCACCGCGCGGCGGAAGCCCTCCACATCGAACTCGCCGATCTCGTCCACGAAGGTCATCAGGTTGAGGCTGGCCAGGTTGCACGCCGTGTCGTCGAGGAACATGTACTCGGAGCACGGGTTGCTCGAGTTGATGCGCCCGGAGGTCTTGCACGGGTTCCAGTCGTTGATGGTGGTGTCGTACTGGATACCCGGGTCGCCGCACACGTGGGCGGCGTCCGCCATCTCGCCCAGCAGCTCGCGGGCCTTGTAGGTATCGACCACGTCACCCGAAGTGACCGCTCGGGTCTGCCACTCCTTGTCCTCGGCGGCCGCGCGCATGAACGAGTCGGTGACGCGGACCGAGTGGTTGGCGTTCTGGTAGTGGATCGAGTCGTAGGCGCCGCCGGTTACGTTGAAGCCGCCGTCGTAGCCGGCGTCGATCAGGGCCCAGGCCTTCTTTTCCTCGTCGGCCTTGCAGTGGATGAACTCACCGATGTCCGGGTGATCGACGTTGAGGATCACCATCTTGGCGGCGCGCCGGGTCTTGCCGCCGCTCTTCACCACGCCCGCGAACGAGTCGTAACCGCGCATGAAGGAGACCGGTCCCGAGGCCGTGCCGCCCCCCGCCAGACCTTCCCTGGAAGAGCGGATCGACGAGAGGTTGGAGCCGGTGCCCGAGCCGCCCTTGAAGAGCATGGCCTCGGTCTTGGCGAGGTCCATGATGGACTCCATCGTGTCCTCGACCGAGTTGATGAAGCACGCGCTCGCCTGCTGGCGTGTGTTCTTGACGCCGAGGTTGAACCAGACGGGGCTGTTGAAAGCCACGCGCTGGTTCACGAGCAGCCAGGAGAGCTCGTCGCAGAACGCCTGGGCGTCGGCCTCCGTGCGGAAGTAGCCCGAGCTCGCGCCCCACTCGTGGATGCGCTCGACCACGCGGCCGATCAGCTGCTTGACGCTGTGCTCGCGATCCGGCGTGCCGACGTGGCCCCGGAAGTACTTGGAGACGACGACGTTCGTTGCGAGTTGCGACCACGAGCGGGGGAACTCGACGTCGTTCTGCTCGAAGACCGTTTCGCCCTTCTCGTTGGTGATCTTCGCCGAGCGCAACTCCCACTCCACACTGGCCCACGGGTCGTCGCCTGCGCGCGTAAAATGCCTCTTCACCTCCACGCCTTCGGTCTTGGCCTTGCGCTTGCCCGCGCCGTGGCCCACTGCCTGGAGATGTCGCTCGTCCGAAGTCGCCTGCCTGTCGCCGTCGCTCACCGTTTCCCCCGCCGGTCTTGCCGAGTCTCGTCGCCGTCGTTGTCGCGCGTTCCGAAGATGGCGAAGCCGCCTTCCGCGAGCTCTGCAAGCGAAAGGCGGCTTCTCTTGTGCTCGATCGCCTGCGCGATCTCAGCGATCTTGTGGGCATCCGGTCCCTTCAATCGCTTTCGAGGTGCGGAGATGAGAGAGGCCCCGAGTCTCCCCAGGGCCCCCGAGCAAGAGTCGGGTCCTCCATCCCTTCTCAAGCTCGCCCTCTCTCTGACGACCGCCTTGTGTTCGAAAAACCCCCCCAGGCCGCCAAAGAGACGTTCACATCCCCATGAACGTCTCTCTTACCCTCGCCCGGGTGGGGAGTCAACCGAAAACCCACAACATCTAGTATGAAACCGGGCATGGAGACACAAAGTACCGCGCATCAAGCGGTTTCGCACTCCTAGAGAGCTGCCGGAAGCGACGGCGGCCGCCGTCGGGCGGATTCCACCTGCGCTGCAACTGCCTGGAAATATTGAGTTGACGCTCTGCGTCAGAAATCCAGGCACCGGGGGCCGGCGCCCGGCCGGTCGGGCTCAGTCCGGGAGACCGGTGAGGCGCCAGCCGAGGCCCTCGGGAACCTTGTAGCGGGCGTTGAGGCCGATCAGGAGCGCCGTGATCTCCTCGACGATCCGGGCGTTGGAGAGGGACCCACCGTCGATCGCCCGCAGCCCCGGAACCAGTTCGCAGAGGGCCATCACCTGCTTGCGCGGCTCCCTGGGACCGGAGACGAGAACGTCGCATTCCACGGAGCGGGCGAGGTCCTGGAGCCGGTGGGCTGCCACGTTCTGGAACGCGGAGATCGTCGCCACGTCCTTCGGCGCCAGCGAGGCCACCAGCTCCGCGCAGGAGCCCTGCCAGACACCCACCGTGCGTACCGGCCCATCACCTATGGCGGTCGCCAGCGGGACGCCCATGGAAACGAGGATCTGTCCGGCGGACAGCGCTTCGCGGATGCCCTTCACGGTGGAGACCGTGTGCTCGAACGGCACCGAGAGGATCACGATGGGGGCCTGGGCCGTCGCGGCGGCGTTCTCGAGGCCCACCACGTCGGCACCCTCGACGGCCTTGCGCACGTCTTCGGCAGCGGCGACGGCGCGCTCCGCCTTGCGCGAGCCGATCACGACCGGGCGGCCAGCCTTGGCGAAGCGCAGCGCCAGACCCAAGCCCTGGTCGCCCGTGCCCCCCAGGATGGCGATGGCGTCCTTGTTCATCGCGGCGGGAACCTAGCAGACGTGGCCTATCGTCTTGCCCCGCAGTGGAAGATCCGCGCTACATCCCCACCGAGATCCGCCAGGCCGGGCCGCGCCGGCTGGCTGTGAGCTGGGCGGACGGCGCCGAGAGCGTCTACGACGTGCGCGAGCTGCGCCTTCTCTGCGGCTGCGCCCACTGCGTGGACGAGTGGACGGGCGAGGATCGCCTCGACCCCGCTTCGGTGCCCGAGGATGTCCGTCCCGTCCAGATCGAGCGGGTCGGGCGCTACGCCATCCAGGTGCGCTGGAGCGACGGCCACGAGTCGGGCATCTACCCGTTTCGCCGCCTGCGCGATCTGGCCTCCGGCAACGCGCGCTGACGCCGACGGTTCAGCGACGCGCAACTGCGTCGGAGCCCCGACGCCGGATGTCGGCGAACCGACGATCCGCGGGCCCGACACGCCGCTTCCCTGCGCTCGAGCTGCCGCCGGCAACGGCACCCTCGGTACGATGTGACGGCGCGCACATTCGCGCCGCGCTGCGCCCGGCCTGCATCCTCGGATGAAGCAAGTTGGCAGTGGGCACGATCCCTGCTCATGGGTCCCGCATGCCTCACAAAAAGACACCCCTCTCGCGTCGTCAACGCCTCGACTTCCCCGATCGCCGCTCCCTGGAGCACGCGACGGGCCGCCTGCTCGACGATCCCGTGGTGGAGAACTGCAGCGTGAACGTCCCCCGCCTCCTGGTGGAGGTGGGATTGGCGGCACACGCAGTGCGCACCCAGCGGGAAGTCTCCGACTGGTGCCGCCGCTACCAGACCATCGGGCGGCGTCGGGCTCGCTGATCGCTCGCGCCCTACGATGATCTCATCAGTTCGCGCAGGGCGCGCATGCCGACGGTCTTGATGCCCTCCTCCTCGACGGCCTTGCGGCCGCTGTCGCCGCCGTAGAAGGTGCGCTCGAAGTCGCGCTGGTGGGAGTGCTCCGGGCAGATTGCCTCGAGTTCCTCACCGCCGCGGGCGGGGTGGCAGATCAGGTAGTGCACGCCGGTGCCCAGGCGCGCCAGCCGCTTGCGGTTGTGTTCCTCACCCGTACCCGGCGCGAAGTCGAGTGAATCGGAGTCGAAGCCGTCGAGCACGGGCACGCCGTCGCGCCCCATGCCTTCGAGGAGCGGCCCGAGCACCTTGGCGAGCCCGCCCATGCCGCGCTTCTCCAAGTCCTCCAGGTCCGGCCGCGCTGCGAACAGCGGCACGCCGAACTCCCTGGCCAGGCTCCCGTACACCTCGACGAACTGGGGAAAGAAGCAGGTGCCCATGTGAGAGTCGAGGTGCGTGACGTCCACACCCGCGTCGAGGGCGGCCTGCACCTGGGCGCGCAGCTCGGTCGCCACCTCCTCGGGCTTGGCCTGCTGCGCCACCTCGAGGACCGTGCGCGGCAGGAAGCCGTCGTCGTCCAGCAGCGACGGCACCGCGGAGCGGCCCGCCACCGGTCCCCAGCGGTAGTGCGGCCACTCGCAGTTCAGGGTGAGGTGGACGCCCAGGTCGAGGTCCGGGTGGGCGCGGGCGTGCTGGGCCGCCTCCTGGAACCAGGGGCACGGCACCATGATGCTCCCGCAGGTCGCCGGGCCGGCGGCCAGCGCTTCGAAGGCGCCTTGGTTGGCCGCGTGGCACATGCCGATGTCGTCGGCGTGGATGATCGCGATGCGGTCGGTGGGGTCGAATCCCAGACGTTCGGCTAGGGTGGGGGGCATGATCCGGTTCCTCCTCGGCGCGTGCAGGCGCCGGAATTGTACCCTGCCCTTCGGCTTCCTTGTGGTTCTGGTCTTCGCCCTGCTGGCCGCACCGGCCGCGCGCGCCCAGCGCGGCGACAGCGTCGAAGACCTCGAGGGACGGCTGGCGGCTGCGCGCGAGGCGGGCTCCACGCGCCTCGAGCAGGCTGTGCTCGAGCACCGTCTCGGCCGCGCCTACGTGCGCGCCGGTCGCCTCGACGACGCGGTGCGCAGCTTCGAGTCGGCCCTCGCGGTTCGCGAGGCGGCGCTCCCCGCGGACTCCCCGGAGATCGCGGACACCGTCACCGGGCTGGCCGTGGCCCGCAACGTGCAGGGGCGCACCGAGGAGAGCGAGCAGCTCTTCCTGCGCGCCCTCGAGGTGCGCAAGAAGGCCCTGGGCAAGGACTCTCCTCACGTGGCCGCGTCCTACGGAAATCTGGGCGCACTGTACGTACAGCAGGAACGCTGGGAAGAAGCGGGCCGCAACTACGACGAGGCCATCGAGATCTACGGGAAGCAGCGACGCCGCGGTTCCTCCATGGTCGTCGCGTTGGCCCAGCGTGCGACTGTCTACGAACAGCTCGGAGATCGGAAGAAGGCCGACGCACTCTACGAGCGCATCGTCGAGGAGGAGGCGTCGGCCTCCGGCGCCTCGAGCGGCCGTGTGGCCGCCGCCCACACTACGCTGGCAACGCGTTACCGCGAGCGCGGCGACGTGAAGAATGCCGAAGAGCACTACCGCAAGGCGCTCGAGATGCTCGGCTCGGCTGAGACGCCGTCGGCACCGACCGTGGTGGTCAACCTCGAAGGCATGGGCTGGGCGGCTCGTCAGAACGAGGAACTGGAAGAGGCCGAGCTCCATTACCGTCGCGCCTACGGGGTGGGCGAATCGGTGCTGGGGCGCGACCACCCGCTGATGATTCCGGTCCTCGAGGGTTATTCGGGTGTGCTCTCGGACCTGGGCCGCAGCGATGAGTCGCAGGCTCTGGGCGCGCGCGCCGCGCGCCTGCGCGAGGCCCTGGAAGATCGAGGGGCGCGGCAGTCGGCGCCGCCGGTCAGCGGCTCGCCGTGAGCCTCGACCTGGAGGCCGCGGCCCGCGCGGCCGAGGCGGCTGCCGACCGGGCGCGCGCGGAGATCCTGCCCCGCTTCCGTCGCGTGGCGACGGAGACCAAGGCCGACGGCTCGCCGGTCACCGAGGCGGATCGCGCGGCCGAACGGGCGATCCGCGAGACGTTGCGTGCGGCGCAACCGGAGTGGGGGATCCTCGGCGAGGAGTTCGGCGCGGACGGACCCGACGCTGGTCCCTGCTGGGTCGTGGACCCGATCGACGGCACCGTCGCGTTCAGCCGCGGCATTCCGCTGTTCGGCACCATCATCGCGTTGCTCGAGGAAGGCGCTCCGGTTCTCGGGCTGATCGATCTGCCCATGCTGCGCGAGCGCTACGTGGGCTGGCTGGGAGGCGGCTGCCGGCGCAACGGTGAGCCGGTGCGTGTGTCCCAGGAGAAGGACCTGCGCGGTTCCGTGGTGTCCCACGGTGACCCCTTCGCATTCGACCTGGCGGGGGTGCGCCCCGCCTTCGAACGCATGGCGCGCGAGATCCCCATGCTGCGCGGCTACACCGACGTGTTCGGACACGCCCAGGTGCTGGGTGGGGGCGTGGATGTCATGGTGGACGTCTCGCTCAACGCCTGGGACGCAGCCGCCACCCAGATCCTCGTGCCCGAGGCAGGCGGCGCCTGCGTCACGCGCACCGACGCCCACGGCAAGCTCGCCCTCGTCTTCGGCAGCCCGCCCCTCGTAGACCAGCTTCTCGGCTTCTTTCCCTAGCGGGCGTTTACCACGATCAGCGTGGCGTGGCGGTGGGGCGGGTGGAGGTGGCAGACCATGTTGTAGATGCGCCCGCCCTCGAGCGGTGGCAGCGCCACCACGGTTTCCTCGCCGTTCATCAGGATCGCTTCCACGCCCAGCGACGGGATGCGGAAGCCGTGAGGCGTGTCCGTCGTGTTGTAGATGGTGAGGCTGCGACCGGTGCCCTCCGTCAGCACGACCGTGGAGGGGATGAACACGTTCTTGCCGCCCAGCAGGGTGCTCACCATCTGCACGCTGCCGCGCTCGTCGACGAAGCCGACTCCTTCCACGCTTCCGGCGTTGATCTGGCCCGTCTCGACGGCGCCGAGGCTGAGGCAGCCGGTGGCGGCCACCAGAGCGGCGGCCGCGGCCAGATTGGCGAACGGGGCGAACGGGGTGAAAGGCGCAAGTCGCATGGGTCCCTCCTCGCAGGTGCCCGGGTCCGGGCAGACGCTATGCTACCAGCCCACGAGGTTCCGAAAAGCGCAAAAAAATCGCTGCATTGCACGAGGCCCCCGAATGTCCGACACGCCCCTCCCGACTCTGGATCAGGCCCGCAGCATCCTCGCCGCGGCACAGGCGCTGGTCGATGCGGCGCTCTCGCGCGGGCGTGAAATCACCGCCGGCGGCCGCGCCATCGACGACCACCAGGTCCTTTCCGAGCGAGTCGCCTACGCCGCCACCGAGGTTCGCGCCGCCCACGAGCTGGTGGAGTACGGCACGGGCGTGGTGCAGGAGGGCCGTGCCGACGCGCTCTTCGAAGCTACCGTCGCCGCCGGCACGGCCGAGCTGGCCGCGAGCCTGCGCGAGCGGCTCGAGCCCGCGCTCGAGGATCTGGGCCTCTCGGAGGCGGACTTCGACGCGGTCTTTCCCGCCGAAGCGCGTGCCCTGGTGCGCGCCGTCCGCCACGAGTCCGTGGTTCGCGCGATCGGGCGCCGTGTTACCGAGATGCGCGGCCGCAACGACACGCCCCTCGACGAGATCTTCGAGCAGGTGCGCGAAGCCGTGCGCGAGTTTGCCGAGAAGGAGGTCGCTCCCCACGCCGAGCGCATCCACCGCGGCGACGAACTGGTGCCCGAGGAGTTCATCGAGAAGATGTCCGAGCTGGGCTACTTCGGTCTCGCGGTGCCCGAGGAATACGGCGGCTTCGAGGTGGGCAACCTCTCGATGATCCTCACCACCGAGGAGCTCTCGCGGGCCTCGCTGGCCGCGGCCGGCTCGCTCATCACGCGCCCCGAGATTCTCACCAAGGCACTGGTCGGCGGCGGCACCGAGGAGCAGAAGAGGGAGTGGCTGCCGCGCATCGCCGCCGGCGAGGTGATGGTGGGCATCGCGGTCACCGAGCCGGACATCGGGAGCGACGTGGCGGGTGTGAAGTGTCGTGCCGAGCGCCGCAGCGTAGACGGCGAAGAGGGCTGGGTCCTCAACGGTCCCAAGGCGTGGTGCACCTTCGCGGGCCGCGCCGATGTGCTGGCGGTGTTGTGTCGCACGGACCCCGACGTTTCGAAGAAGGCCAAGGGGCTCTCGCTCTTCATCGTGCCGAAGGACACCTTCGACGGGCACGCCTTCGAGATGAAGCAGCCGGGGGGCGGCCGCCTCGTGGGCAAGGCCGACGCCACGCCGGGCTACCGCGGCATGCACAGCTACACCCTCAACTTCGAGGACTACTTCGTCCCGGCCGCGAACCTGGTCGGCGGTGAGGACGGGATCGGGCGAGGCTTCTACCTCCAGATGGCGGGCTTCGCCGCCGGACGCCTCCAGACCGGCGGCCGCGCCTGCGGCCTGGCCCAGGCGGCGCTGGAGAAGACGGCCGAGTACGTGGTGGACCGCATCCAGTTCGACCAGCCCATCGCCGACTTCCAGCTCACCGAGTACCTGCTGGGTCGCATGGCCGTGCGCCTCGCCCCGTCGCGGGCGATCACCTACGCGGCAGCCCTCGCGATGGACGAGGACGAGCGCGGCGCCGCGCCGCTCGCGGCGATGGCCAAGCTGTTGGCCTGCGACATGGCGGTCGTCATCGCCCAGGACGGACAGCTGCTGCACGGCGGTTGGGGCTACGCCGAGGAGTACCCCATCAGCCGCTACGTGGTGGACGCCCAGGTGCTGCCCATCTTCGAGGGGGTGAAGCCTATCCTCGAGCTCCGCGTCATCGCCCGCTCGCTCTTCGCCGCGTGACGAAGCACGGCGAGACCGACGCGCTCCGCGGCGCAAACCCCGCCGCGCTTCGCGGCGCAAACCGGAAGGCGCTGCGTGCACGTGCCCACCCGCTGCGTCCTCTCGTGCACGTGGGCGAGGGCGGGCTCTCCGAGGCGGTGTTGAGGGCCGTCGCGCAGGCGTTGCTCGACCACGAGCTGATCAAGGTGCGGCTGCACGAGCCCGACGACAAGAAGGCCCTGGCGCGCGACCTCGCCGAGGGGGCCGACGCGCACCTTTGTGGGGTCGTCGGCCACACGGTAATCCTCTACCGAGCCCACCCGGAGAACCCCCGCGCAGATCTCGCGCAGCTCGCCGGCGCGGCGTAGGCAGCCCGGCCGGCCCGCTCCGGAGGAGCGGTCAGGCGGATGCGGCGACGAGCCTCTCGCTGATCTCCCACAGCCGTTCCTGGGTCTCCGGGTCGTTGGAGATCGCGCTCGACTCCCGCTCGCGACAGTCGGCGAAGTAGCGTCCGCTCGTGCCCTCCACCTCGGGCGACGTCGCCAGGAAGACAGAAGTCTCCGCGCCGCGCTCCGGCGAGCGCATGAAGACCTTCACGAGCTTGCCGAGCACGGCCAGCACTCGGCCGTTCTGGTCGCCCAGGCCCGTGTTGACGCCACCCGGGTGCAGGCAGTTCACCGTGACGCCGCTTCCCTCGAGACGTCGCGCCAGAGCGTACGCCCAGAGGATGTTCAGCAGCTTCGAGGCTCCGTACACCGGAATCATCTTGTACGGGCGGCTCCGGAACTCGAGGTCCTCGAGGTCGAGGTCCGCAAAGCGATGAGCGTCCGAAGCCACTACCACGATCCGCGCGGGCGCGCTCTCGACGAGCCGCGGCCGCAGGATCTCGGTCAGCAGGAAATAGGCCAGGTGGTTGACGGCGAGGGTGGTCTCCAGGCCGTCCGCGGTCTCGCGCAGGGTGGTCTCGAAGAGGCCGGCGTTGTTGATCAGCACGTGCAGCGCGTCGAGCCGCTCCAGAATCTCGGCGCCCACCCGGCGCACTTCCTTCTGCACCGAGAGGTCGGCCACGAAGGGCACCACTTCTGCGCCGGTCCGGGCGCGTAGATCGTCCGCCAGGGCCTCCAGCTTGTCCGCGCTGCGCGCCACCAGGCCCAGGCGGGCGCCCCGTTCGGCCAGCGCCAGCGCTGTGGCCCTCCCGATGCCCGCGGTAGGCCCCGTGATGACGCAGGTCCGTCCCTTCAGATCCGTCATCGCTCGAGCCTCCGAGCTTCCGGCCCGGCAGGGGGCCGCCTCAAGATCCTGGCAGAGACGCTCGATGCGATCCACGGGGCTGGGAGGGCCATGATCGAGACGGCCGGATTGGAGTGGGATTCCCCCTTGTACCGGCTGGCGCTGGGCCAGCTGGACCAGACCGCCCGCCGCATGGAGCTGGACGAGAACATCTGGCAGCGGCTGCGCACGCCCCAGCGCGCCCACGTGGTCTCCTTCCCGTTCCGGCGTGACGACTACGCCCACGTGGAGACGGTTTTCGGCTACCGGGTGCAGCACGTGCTCTCCATGGGCCCCACCAAGGGGGGCGTCCGCTACGACCTCGATGTGCGCCTCGGCGAGGTCACCGCGCTCGCCATGTGGATGACCTGGAAGTGCTCGATCATGGGCCTGCCCTTCGGCGGCGCGAAGGGCGGCGTGCGCATCAACCCGCGCGAGCTCTCGCGCCCCGAGCTGCAGCGCATCACGCGCCGCTACACGTCGGAGATCATCGACGTGATCGGTCCCGAGCGCGACATCCCGGCGCCGGATCTGGGAACGGACGAGCAGGTCATGGCCTGGATCATGGATACCTACTCGCAACAGCGGGGCCATGCAGTACCCGGCGTCGTGACGGGCAAGCCCATCGAAGTGGGCGGCTCCCACGGGCGCAAGGATGCGACCGGCCGGGGCGTGGTGGCCTGCATGGTGGAGGCCTGTCGGCGCCTCGACCTGCCGGACTCGCGGGTGGTCGTCCAGGGCTACGGAAATGTGGGTCGGGCAGCCGCGTCGATCGCCTCCCAGCTCGGGAATCAGGTGGTGGCGGTGTCGGATGTGCGGGGTGGTGTGTACCACCCGGAGGGTCTGGACCTGCGCGCGCTGGATGCCTGGGTGGACGAGCACCGCTACCTGGAGGGCTTCCCCGACGCGGAGCACGTCAGCAACAGCGAACTCCTCACCCTGCCGTGCGAGGTGCTGATCCCCGCCGCCGTGCAGAACCAGATCACCGAGAAGAACGCGGATCGCCTGCGCTGCCGCCTGGTGGTGGAGGCCGCCAACGGCCCCACCACCCTCGAGGCCGACGCAATCCTGCGCGACCGCGGAATCGTCGTGGTTCCCGACATCCTGGCCAACGCAGGGGGTGTCACCGTATCCTACTTCGAGTGGATCCAGGGATCGCAACAGTTCTTCTGGAGTGAGGAAGAGGTGAACGCCAAGCTCATCGCCCTGATGCAGAAGGCTTCGCGCGAAGTGCAGGCCCTGGCGGAGCGCCGCGGCGTGGAACTGCGCACGGCGGCGCTGATGCTGGGCATAGAGCGCGTGGCCGAGGCCAAGAAGCTTCGCGGAGTCTTTCCCTGAGCCCGACCTGGAGAAACTGGGGACGCAACCAGGCCGCACACCCGAGCGAGATCGCCCGGCCCGTCGACGAAGAGGGCATCGTGCGTGCGGTCGAACGGGCGCGAGAGCTCGGGAAGCCCCTCCGTGCGGTGGGCGCCGGACACTCCTTCTCACCGCTGGCGGCGTGCGACGGCGTGTTGGTGGATCTGCGCGACTGCGCGCGTGTGATCGCCGTGGACCGCGAGCGCAAGCGCGTGACGGTCGAGGCCGGCATCCGCCTGCACGCGTTGAACCGCGCTCTCGACGCGCTGGGCATGGCTCTCCCAAACCTGGGCGACATCGCCTACCAGTCGATCTCCGGTGCCACCGCCACCGCCACCCACGGGACCGGCGTGCGTCTCGGAAACCTTTCCACCGCCATCGTCGGCATGCGCCTGGTGGATGGCCGCGGCGAAGTGCGCGACCTGGACCAGGAGAGCGACCCGGAGAGTTTCCGCGCCGCCCAGGTTTCGCTGGGCGCGCTGGGCGTCGTGTCGCAGATCACCCTCCAGTGCGTACCCGCTTTCCACCTGCAGGCGCGCGAGGGGGCCGAGCGGGTGGACGCGCTGCTCGAGCACCTGGACATGGAGGTGGACGGCCACGACCACTTCGAGTTCTTCTGGGTACCCCACACCGGTTGGGCGCTCACCAAGCGCAACGACCGCACCGAGCGGCCTCTTGCTCCGCGCCGCGTGTGGTCGGCGCTGCGCGACGATCTGCTCTACAGCAACGCCGCCTTCGGGGCGGTGTGCTTTGCGGCGAGCCTGCGCCCGGACTGGATCCCACGCCTGGCGCGCATGGTGCCTGCGTCCCCGCCTGCCCAGTACGTGGACAAGAGCTGGCGCGTCTTCGCATCGCCACGGCTGGTGCGCTTCGTGGAGATGGAATGGGCGGTCCCGCGCGAGGCGGCCGCCGACGCGTTGGGCCGCATTCGCGCCTGGCTCGACGAGAGCGACCTGCGCATCCTCTTTCCCGTCGAGGTTCGCTTCGTAGCGGGCGACGAGATTCTCCTGTCGCCGGCCTACGGTCGCGACAGCGCGTATCTGGCAGTCCACGTCTACCACCGCCGCGGCTCGGCGGTGTGGGAGCCGTACTTCCGCGCCGTTTCGGAGATCGCGCGTGAGCTCGGCGGCCGCCCTCACTGGGGAAAGCTCCACTTCGAGACGGCCGAGAGCCTCGCCCCGCTCTATCCCGGGTGGGAGGCGTGGCAGAAGGTGCGCGCCCGCTGCGATCCCGAGCGGGTCTTCACCACGCCGGCCGTGGCCCGCCTGCTCGGTCCCTAGGGCGCTTCCGTCACGCTACCCTGTCGGAATGGGACCCCTCGAAGGAATTCGCATCATCGAGATCGCCGGCATCGGGCCCGGCCCCTTCGCCGGCATGATGCTGTCGGACATGGGCGCCGAGGTGCTGCGCGTGGACCGCGCGGGGAACGTGTCGGGCGCGGACCCGGCCACTCCGCCCAAGGACCCGCTGGCGCGCAACCGGCGCAGTGTGGGCGTGGACCTGAAGAACCCGGA
>CAXMOD010000218.1:0-16950 GCA_964194905.1 uncultured Desulfobacterales bacterium
GTTCGAGCCACCCCCGACGCAGGCCACAAGCACGTCGGGCAGCCGGCCCTCGACCTCCAGGATCTGGCTTCGCGCCTCCAGCCCGATCACGCGCTGGAAGTCGCGCACGAGCAGCGGGTACGGGTGGGGCCCCATCACCGATCCGATGCAGTAGTAGGTGGTGCGCACGTTCGTCACCCAGTCGCGCATCGCCTCGTTGATGGCGTCCTTCAGCGTGCGCGACCCGCTGCCCACGGGGCGGACCTCGGCGCCCAGGAGCTCCATGCGGAAGACGTTGAGGGCCTGGCGCTTTACGTCCTCCTCACCCATGTAGACGACGCATTCCAGACCGAAGAGCGCGCAGGCCGTGGCGGTGGCTACGCCGTGCTGGCCGGCCCCCGTCTCGGCGATGATGCGACGCTTTCCCATCGCACGCGCCAGGAGGCACTGGCCGAGCACGTTGTTGATCTTGTGGGCGCCGGTATGGGCCAGGTCTTCTCGCTTGAGGTACACGCGGGCCCCGCCCAGCACCTCGGTCGTACGCGCGGCAAACGTCAGGGGCGTCGGCCGTCCGGCATAGCGCGCGAGCAGGTCGTCGAGCTCGGCGCGAAAGCTCGGCTCCGCCGAGATGCGCGGGTACGCCTCGCTCAGCTCGTCGAGCGCGGCGACCAGCGTCTCCGGGACATAGCGACCTCCGAAATCGCCGAAGTGTCCTCCGATGTCCGGTTCGGACTTCACGGTCCGGTCTCCTCCGAGCTCTCTGCGGCGCGCACGGCCTCGATGAACGCCTTGATGCGGGCGGGGTCCTTGCGGTAGTCGTCGCCGTCCACGCCCGTCGCCACATCCACCCCCCACGGCAGCAGGTCCCCGAGGTCGGCGATGGCCTGGCCGACGTTTTCCGCATTCAGGCCGCCGGCCAGGATCACGTCGTAGCCCACCTCTAGCAGGTCGACGGCCTGGCTCCAGGGCCAGGCCTTGCCGCGACCGCCCCCCTCCGTGGGGTGGTCGAGCAGGAGGATGGTTCCCGGATAGCGCTCGGCCGCCTCGAGGTCGGCACCGCGCAGGGCTTTGATCACCGGCAGGTCGAGGGCCTCCACGTCTTCTGGGGCCTCCTCGCCGTGAAGCTGCACCCGCTCCACCTCCACGCGGCGCAGGATGCGCTCGATCTCCTCGCCCGGCGTGTCCTGAAACACCGCCACCCGCTCGACCTGGCCTTCCACGCGGCTCGCGATCTCCTCGGCCGCGCGAGCGCCCAGGCAACGAGGCGAGCCCGGCACGAAGTTGAGCCCGATCAGGTCCGCGCCGGCGTCTACCGCCGCGGCCGCATCGTCGGAATGGATGACTCCACAGATCTTGATGCGTACGTTCACGACCTCCCTCGCAGTCGGCGCAACGCGGCGCCGACATCCGGCTGGCGCATCAGCGACTCGCCGACCAGTACCGCATGGGCACCGGCCCGCTCCAGCCGCACGATGTCGTCCGGTTCGTGGATCCCGCTCTCCGCGACGAGCACCACCTCGCCCGGGACGGCCGCCGCCAGGCGCTCGGTCGTTGCGAGGTCCACGTCGAAGGTGCGCAGATCGCGGTTGTTGATGCCCACGAGGTCCGCCCCCGCCGCGAGCGCCACCTCCAGCTCCTTCTCGTCGTGGACCTCCACCAGCGCGTCGAGCCCGCGGGCCTGCGTGTGGGCGTAGAGGGCCGCCAGATCGTCCGCGGCGAGCGCCGCTGCAATGAGCAGCACCGCGTCGGCTCCGGCCACGCAGGCCTCGTCGATTTGATACGCGTCCACCACGAAGTCCTTGCGCAGCAGCGGAAGCGAGACGGCGGCCCGGATCGCCCGCAAGTGGTCGAGCGCGCCGCCGAAGAAGCGCTCGTCGGTCAGCACGGAAAGCGCGGCGGCCTCCGCGTCGGCGTAGCTCTTGGCACAGGCCACCGCATCGAAGTCAGCGCGAATCTCGCCCTTGCTGGGCGAGCGTCGCTTCACCTCCGCGACCACGCGCGGCGCGGGGCCGCTGCGCAAGGCCTCGCGGAATCCACGCCGGGGCGACGTGCGCTCGGCCTCCTCCGCCAGCACCGCCGGAGCAACCCGCGCCTGCGCCTCCTGCAGCTCGCGGCGCTTGTTGGCCAGGATCTCGTCGAGGATGTTCACGCCGCACCCTCCGCGCTGCGAACGCTGGCCTCCGCCAGGGCCTCGAGGCGCCCGCGCGCCGCGCCCGAGTCCAGGCTCTCGCCCGCGAGCGCGAGGCCCTCCGCCAGGTCCGCAACGCGCCCGGCGACCCAGAGCGCCGCGGCGGCGTTGAGCGCCACGATCTCGCGGGGCGGCCCCGACGCGCCATCGAGGATCGCACGCAGTATCGCGGCATTCTCCGTCGCGTCGCCGCCCGCCAGATCCGCGGGGCGCGCACGCGGAACGCCCAGCGAGTCGGGATCGATCACGAGGGACTCCACCGTCGCGCCCTCGAGCCACGCCGCGTGGGTCACATCGGTGGTGGTGATCTCGTCGAGGCCGTCGGCACCGTGGACCACGAGAGCGCGCTCTCCACCCAGCGCGCCCAGTGCGCCGGCGAGCGTGCCCACGAGGCGTGCCTCGTAGACACCCACCAGCTGGCGACGCACACCCGCCGGATTCAGGAGCGGTCCGAGACAGTTCATCAGGGTGCGGATGCCCAGCTCCTCACGCACCGGCGCAACGAAGCGCATGGCCGGGTGCGCGCGGCGCGCGAAGAAGAAGGCGATCCCGACCTCGTCGAGCACGCGGTCGGCCGCGGCCACGGGCAGGTCCACACGCACGCCCAGCGCCTCCAGCACGTCGGCGCTGCCGGCCCTGCTGCTGGCCGCCCGGTTGCCGTGCTTGGCCACCTTGACGCCGGTTCCGGCCACCACGAATGCAGCCGCCGTCGAGACGTTGAACGTCTCCGCTCCGTCGCCGCCGGTGCCGCAGGTGTCGATGGCATCGGCGCGAGGCGTGGCGGTCGTCTCGGCTCGCGCCCGCAGGGCGCGTGCCGCGGCCACGATCTCGCCGACGCTCTCCCCCTTGGTGCGCAGGGCGACCAACAGCGCGGCGATCGCCGTGGGCGCCGCCTTGCCGTCCATGATCTCGCCGAAGGCAGCTTCGAGCAGCCCCGACTCGACCTCCTCGCCGCGGACGGCCGACTCGATGGCCGCGCGCAGGCTCATTCCCGGCCCTCCCCGCAACGCGCCAGGAAGTTGCCCAGCAGCCGCTTGCCCTCGCCGGTCAGGATCGACTCGGGATGGAACTGCACGCCCTCCACCGGCCGTTCGCGGTGGCGCACGCCCATGATCTCGCCGTCGGCCGTGCGTGCCGTGATCTCCAACACGTCGGGGCAGGACGCCTCCTCGATCACCAGGGAGTGGTACCGCGTGGCCTCGAACGGAGACGGGAGGCCGCGGAAGACTCCGCGCCCGTCGTGCTCGATCAGCGACGTCTTGCCGTGCATCAGGGTGCGCGCACGCACGATGCGACCGCCGAAGGCGGTTCCAATGGACTGGTGCCCAAGGCACACACCCAGCACCGGGATGCCCGCCTCGGCAAAGGCGCTCACCGCCTCCTGGGAGACGCCCGCATCGTCCGGGTCGCCGGGCCCCGGCGAGACGATCAGACCGGCCGGGTCCCGCGCCAGCAGTGCGTCCACCTTTTCCACGTCGTTGCGGACCACGGCCATGTCCGCACCCAGCTCACCCAGATACTGGACGAGGTTGTATGTGAAGGAGTCGTAGTTGTCGATCACAAGCACGCGCACCGACGCCCCCTAGTCCACGCCTTCGCGCGCCATGTCGATGGCCTGCACTAGAGCCCGCGCCTTGCTCTGACACTCCTGGTGCTCGAACTCCGGGTCCGAGTCGGCGACGATCCCGGCGCCCGCCTGGAGGAAGATCGTGTCGTCCATCGCCACCAGGGTGCGGATGGTGATGGCCGTGTCCATGTTGCCGGAGTAGTCCACGTAGCCGACACAGCCTCCGTAGGGCCCGCGCCGCAGGTTCTCCAACTCGTCGATGATCTCCATGGCGCGCACCTTCGGGGCGCCGGAGAGCGTCCCGGCCGGGAAGGTGGCGCGGAGCACATCGAGCCAGTCGCGACCCTCGCGCAGACGTCCCTGCACGTTGGACACGAGGTGCATCACGTGGCTGTAGCGCTCCACGACGAAGAACTCGTTCACGTCGACGGAGCCCACCTCGGCTACACGGCCCACGTCGTTGCGGCCCAGGTCCACGAGCATCACGTGCTCGGCACGTTCCTTCGGGTCCTGCAGCATCTCGCGCTCGAGGGCGGCGTCCTCTTCCGGCGTGGCTCCGCGGCGACGCGTGCCGGCAATCGGACGCAGGTCGATGCGCCCGTCCTCGAGACGCACGTGCACCTCGGGCGACGAACCGATCAGCGTGGACCCCTCGCAGCGCAGGAAGAAGAGGTACGGGCTCGGGTTGATCGAGCGCAGGTGCCGGTAGATCGTGAAGGGATCCACCTGGAGGGGCATCTGCATCTGCTGCGAAAGCACGACCTGGAAGACGTCGCCCGCTTCGATGTATTCCTTGGCGCGTTTCACCATGTCGTGGAACTGGGCAGGGCTGACGTTGGATTGCACGTCCATCGGTGCGCGCACCGGCGCCCGTGCCGGCTCCGCATCGAGCGGCCGGCGCAGCCGGCGTACCAGCTCCTCGATCTCAGCCGCGGCTTCCCGGTGGCGCGCAGCGGCGTCGTCGCCCGCCTCCACCTCCACCATCTTCACCAGCAGGGCGCTGTGGCGCACGTTGTCGTAGACCACCACGGTCTCGGGCACGACGAAGGCGACCTCCGGCAGGTCGATGCTGGCCGGGTTCGCGTCCGGGATGCGCTCCACGTTGCGCACCCAGTCGTACCCCACCATGCCCACGGCCCCGCCCACGAAGCGTGGCAGGTCCAGGCCCTCCGGCCAGACCGGCGTCTTCTCCGCGAGCCGGTCGCGCAGGAAGGCGAGCGGGTCCCCGTCCATCTCCTCGCGGTGGATGGCGCCTCTCTGCTCCCACTCGATGGTGCGCCCCCTGGCGCGGAAGCGCGCACGCGCGCCCACCCCGATGAAGCTGTACCGGGCCCACTTCTCACCGCCCTCCATCGACTCGAGGAGGAAGCTGGTCTCGCCGTCGTCGAGACGCCGGAAGAGCGAGAGAGGCGTGTCGAGGTCCGCGATGATCTCGCGCACGACGGGAATCAGGTTTCCGCGTGTAGCGAGTCGTTCGAACGCGTCCTGTGCGGGGCGCAGCACGAGGGGGCCTCGGCGGGGGCTGGCGGCCCCCGGGGTGGAGAAATCCGGAGAGAATCCAGTGTCTTCCGGAACCTAATCCACACCCGCGGGGAGCGTCAAGGCGCGTCCCCCGCCGGGGCGTCGGATCAGAAGATCCCCCGGGTTTCCGGGGCCCGCTCGTCCCCGAGGCCCAGCAGGCGGACGCGAGCCCGGAAGTCGAAGCCTCCGTCCCGGCTGTTGGCCGCGGACACATTGAGGGCCCAGCAACGGCACTTCGACACGTACTCCGCGCTGAGCAGGTTGGTCAGGACGAGCGACTGCTGGAGCGAGTATCGGAAGGTGAACAGCAGGGCGATCCGCGCGGTCAGGGCCACCCGCGTGAAGAGGTCGATCTGGTTGACCTGCGTGAAGCCGCTCTCGAACTCGTCGAAGCGCTCGTCGGGGTTGAGCACGTCTGCGCCCTGGAAGTCCTCGAAGAAGCGCGGGATGTCGCGCAGGAACCGGTAGCGCACGCCTATCTGGTGGCCCGCCAGGGTCCCGTAGCTGGCTTCGATCTTGGCTTCGGCCATCTCGAAGTTCTCCAGGTCCCAGCCAAAGTCGACACTGAGCCGAGAGTTCGCCGTCGGATACATGGAGCCGTCGATCACGAGCCAGCCGAAGCTGGAGTTGCTGGTGCGGTACTCGAAGGACGTGGTGAAGTCGGCCAACATGCGGCTAGCGACCCAGCCCTCCCCGCTCTCCTCCGCGGCTGTCTGTCTGGGATCCGGGAAGAGACTCTCGTCGTCCGGCTCCACCTCCGCCGAGTAGAAGCGCTGGGACACGCCCAGGACGACGCCGTGCATCGTCGGAATGCGGTCCGAGGGATCGCGCAGGATGTTGTCGAGCTCGAGCTGCCGGATGCGCTCCTGAGGGACGAAGGGGGTCGGCACGAAGAGCGGATTGCTTTCGTCCCCGGACAGGTTGCCGACCCCATAGAACGTGAAGCGGGGCTCGATCAGGTGGTCGACGCCGCCGATCCAGGGCACGTCGATCATCTTCTGCATGCGGGTCCGGATATCCAGGCGCCCGGTCACCATGCTGCGATGGGCGGAACTCTGGAGCTCCGTCTTGTAGAAGGTCCCGTGGTAGCCGAGCTCCGGGTAGACCTCGATGCTGTCGAAGACGCGGAAGGGCAAGGCCAGCCGCGGGTTCACGATCAGGCGGTGGCCCTTGTCCAGGAGCGGCTCGCCCTCCTGGAAGGTCCCGTCCAGCTCGGGGCCCAGCGGAAAGTTGTCCATGTGGGCGTCCGAGTTGAACTGCCCGGTGATCTCCAACAGCTCCTCCTCGCTGAGCTCCACGCCCTCCTCCAGCCTCGCTTCGGCCTCCGCGACGAGATCGTCAAACGTCACGATGCTGCCGTCGGGCAGCAGGAGGCTTCCCGTGGGCGTGCCATCGGGCAGCACGCTCCCGCCGGGCACGACGACCAGGCCGGCGTCGTTGCGCTCGAAGCCGTCGGGCAGGGCCTCGATGCCGGTGTCGACGAACAGGTCGCCCACCGCCACACCGGTGGGCCGTGACTCCAGCGGGCTTTCCTGATACCAGAAGTTCGTGTAGCGGACGTCGAAGGAGGACAGCAGGCGGTCCGCGAACGGGATGGGCGAGACCGCCTGGCTGGCGCCGATGTCCGGCAGCCGGTGCAGCAGGAAGTCGTCGCGGTCCTGATCCTCGGGCGCCTGGAGGTCGTCCGCCCAGCGCACGGCGCCGAAGGCACCCAGAGAGGAGAAGTCCGCCCAGGGCTTGCTCAACGACACGTTGGACTGCATGAAGCGGTCGCGCTTGAACTCGTCGAGCAGCCGGAAGTCGAACGGGACGTTGTTGTCCGAGCCCCAGTTGATGTAGGCCTTGGCCGTCAGTCCCCACGGCATGCGGTCGTGCTGCTGATGCCGGAAGCGCACGCCCCAGCGCAGGGGGTCCAGCGGGTTCCCGACTGGATTGTCATCCACCAGCTTGTCGTTGGGCACGATCAGCCCGCCCAGGCTGCCGAAGTCGCGGTCGCCCTCCGGGCCGATCACGTAGTCTGCGTCCAACGCCGCGTAGATGCCGCGCTCGCTGGTCCAGTAGGGCGTGACCGTGACGCCGACCTGATCGTGGGCAGCCCAGAAGAACGGCGCGCCGATCTCGGTGCCGCGCCGCGAGCTGTTCGAGAACACCGGGAAGAGGAAGCCGCTCTGGCGGTCGCTCTTGACCGGGACCACCATCCGCGGTGTCCACAGCACGGGAACGCCGAACACCTTGACGGTGGTGTTCTTGGTGACCGCGTAGCCACCGACCTCCAGGCTCGCTTCCCGGGCGTGGATCGTCCAGGGTTTGCGCTTCGGGTCGTCGGGACAATTGCAGGTGGTGAAGACCGGGTCTTCGAACTCGTAGGTTTTGTTGCTGGTCTTGCGCACCTCGGAGCCGTCGAGGGAGAACCCCGTCGCCGCGCGCAGCATGCCCTCGTACGCCACTCCTTGAAG
The DNA here is from genome assembly GCA_964194905.1 of uncultured Desulfobacterales bacterium. Classification (GTDB taxonomy): domain Bacteria; phylum Myxococcota_A; class UBA9160; order UBA9160; family JAFDET01; genus JAFDET01. The sequence goes on from CAXMOD010000218.1 coordinate 7,712, forward strand.
CGAGTCCAGGTTGAACTGGAGGAAGTCCGTGTAGAGGACGTCGTCGGCATCGGTGACCACGACGTTGCCGCTCGCCAGCGCGTGTCGGGTGCCCTGGTGGAAGGCCACCCAGTCCGCCGTGAGCAGCAGGCCGGGCTGCTCGATGCGCACGTTTCCCGTTGCCGTGAATACGCTGAGGTCCTGATCGAACTCGACGGCGTCCGCCGTTACCTGGACGGGCTCGTCACCGGTCCCGGTCACCAGCTGGGCCTGCGCGGGAGCGCCGGCGAGACCCAACGAGAGCCCCAAACCCGCGAATTGACGAACGAACCTGAACAGCGCGCGCCCCCCCCGGCGATGCGCGCTGACCGTATCAACCCCCGCTGGGCCGGTCAATCAGCAGACGGAACGTCGCGTTCAGGCAGCCTCAAGGGTCGCTGAAACCGCTTCCAGATCGTCGGTCTCCAGCATGTCGTCCTCGAGCCGCAGCACCTTCTGATCGAACAGCCGGTGCAAGGCGCGATGCGCTTCGCGGAGCGAGAGGCCCGACTCGTCCGAGAGCTCGCGCAACGTGGCGGGGATGCGGGCGCCGCCCTCCGGGGCCGGCTCGGCCCGGCGCAGCAGAACGCGCACCATCGGGGGCAGCAAGTCGTCGCTACCCACGGCTGTCAGGCGCTTCTCCAGGTCGATCACCCGCCCGGCCAGACGCTGGATCAGGCGGATGGCCACCTCGGGTCGGTCCACGCACATGCCTTCCAGGGTGCGCCCGTCCACCTCGACCAGACGCACCGGGGTCGCTGCCGAGGCGCGGATGCGCCGCTCGCCGCCGAGCACGACGCTCATCTCGCCGAAGAACTCGCCGGGACCCAGGCGTCCCAGCAGCCGGCGCCCCTCGGCGGCGCCGCGGGTCAACTCCACCTCGCCGCCCTGGATGATATAGAGGAGCTCTCCCGAGTCGCCTTCGTCGAAGATCAGCTCGCCGGGCTCATAGCTCCGCTCGTAGGTGCGTCGGACTTCGAAGTCGGTGTCTCCAAGCTCGATCGCCAAGACCCAGCCTCCCCGCGGGCAATGCTCCGCAGGACGCTTTCGGCTGTTCGCAGGACGCTCTTGACCCCGACGCCTTCGAGCCCGGCGCCTCCGAGCCCGACGGGATCGCTGCTGCCCTCCCCTGGGATCGAGCCTAGGAGGAGCGGTCGGAGCCCGCCGCGCGGCCGATGGCCTCCTCGAGCTCCGGGGCCTCCATCAGGCCCACGTGGATCTGCCCTACGCGGCCCTCGGGGTCGACCAGGATCAAGGAAGGGAACCCGGGAGCGCCGAACTTGCGGGCCAGCGCCTCGCTCCCCATCAGGATGGGGTAGTCCGCTGGGTGGGCCTGGAGGTACTCGCGGACCTTGTCGGCTCCCGCGGTGTCGACGGAGATCCCGAGGATCGCCACGTCGCCGGCGGCCAGCTTGGCGTGGACCTCGTTCAGGATGGGGATCTGGAATTCGCAGGGAGGACACCAGGTGGCCCAGAAGTCGAGCACCACCACCTTTCCGCGCAGCTGGGCGAGGCTGACCGAGCTGCCCTCGAGGCTCTCCAGCGTGAAGTCGGGCGCCGTGGGGCCCGACTCGGACGAAGCCTCCGGAGCGGAGCCCGGTCCAGGGGCGGGGGACTCCTCCGCCGGGCCGCAAGCCAGCATGCCGAACACGGCGAGAATGAGAAGAACGCGCACGCGAGCCTCCTAGAGCAGGGTCTCTTCCAACGTCGTAACGACGCGGTTGAGGAAGACGAAGTAGTTGTTCAGGCGCGTCAGCTGGTCCGTCAGGACCAGGACGCCGATCGCCACCAGGAGGGTCCCCGAGACTACCTCGAGGGTGCGGAAATGATGCTTCACCCGATCGAAGAAACGGAAGAAATACTCGATGCTCCAGCCGGCCAGCAGGAAGGGCACGGCCAGACCAGCCGAGTACACAGAGAGCAGGCCAACGCCCTGGAGCACCGTCTCGCGGCTGGCCGCCACGGTCAGGATTCCCGAGAGGATCGGCCCCACGCAGGGGGACCAGCCGAACGCGAAGGCCGCGCCCACAAGGTACGTGCCGATCAGGCTGCGCTTGCCTCTGCCGAGCTGGATGCGCGTGTCGCGGTAGAGGGCGTGCACCGGAAGCAGCCCCGCGATGTGCAGGCCCATGATGATGATCACGACCCCGGCGATCTGCGCGACGCCGAACTCGATCCCGAGGATCTCGGTATGCCAGGTGCGCAGGGTGCGCCCGATCCAGGTGGCCGAGGCCCCCAGAAGGATGAACACCGTGGAGAAGCCGGCGACGAACCCGAGGCAGGCGGTCATGACCCGCCGGCGCAGCGCGCCGTCGTCCGATAGCTCCTGCATCTCCTCGACCGAGAGCCCGGAAATGAGCGAGAGGTACGCCGGCATCAGCGGCATTACGCACGGCGACAGGAACGAGAGCATTCCCGCCGCGAATGCGGCTCCGACCGCGCCTATGGATTCGAGACCGCTCATGAGACCCGAATCCGGAGGATAGCTGGACTACCAGCCGGGCGCGTTCTCTACGCTCTCGTGAGCGATCTGGTTCTCCTTGGAGCGCCCGATGAACTCGATCGAGTCCTTCCCCGTCAGCTGATCGGGGGTCAAGATGTAGTCCCCCCGTACCGCACCATCCATGATCTTCTTCGCCGGGTCGCTGTCGCCTCCAGTGAAGCACCAGGCCAGCCCCGCACCCAGGGTGCCGGTGACGGCCCAGGCCAGCTTGACCACTCCATACGGCAAGGAGGCCAGCAGGGACGCAACCCCGAGTCCTGCCTCTGCTGCATTCCCGCGCGGCTCGGCTTGCGCCGGCGCCGCCACGAGCAGCGCGGCGAGCGCCAACGCGCACGCCCATCGTCTTGTATCTCTCACGACTCACCTCTCCTTGCGGCGCCTTGCGTGCGCCGTTGACGACGCGCCGATGCGCCGCCCCCCACGATCGTGGGAGAGTGTGTCAAAAGAGACGCTCTGTATCCAGGAGCAGAGTGACCGGACCGGCGTTGGTGAGCTCCACGTCCATCGTGGCGCCGAAGCGGCCGGTCACCACCGGCACTCCGAGAGCCCGTGCCTCGTCCGCCAATGCCTCTACGAGCGGCGCGGCCTCGTCGGGCGGAGCCGCTCCGGTAAACGCGGGACGCCGCCCCTTGCGCGCGTCTCCCAGCAGCGTGAACTGCGAGACCACGCCCAGCGTGCCGCCGGTATCGACGAGCGCACGGTTCATGCGGCCTTCATCGTCCGCGAAGATCCGCAGGTGGACGAGCTTGGCCGCGAGCTCGCGAGCCGCTTCGGACCCGTCGCCCTGGGCAACGCCCACCAGGGCGAGCAGCCCGTCGTCCATCTCCGCCACGGTCTCGCCGTCCACGCGCACCCGGGCCCGGGACACGCGCTGCACCACCGCCCTCACGGGCGGTCCTGGTCCCAGAAACGGCCGCGGTAGGTCGACTGGCCTTCCGTCCGCAGCAGCACCAGCTGGCACAGGCGCACCCCGGAGAAGAGGCGCAGCGGATGGCCGGCCAGGTTGCTCATCTCGAGCACCTGGCGGTTCGCGACGCCCGGCTGCACGAAGGCCGAGGTCACGTGGATCATCAGGCCGAGCCGCGCGAAGCGGCTGCGGCCCTCGAGGAAGCCGCACAGATCGGGCGGCAGCGTGATTTTCTCTCGCGTGATTCCGTGGATGGTCTCGCCCGGCGCCAGCACGTAGCCCCCGCCATCCAGGGCCAGCGCCCGCGTGTGGTCGCGATAGTCGACGTCCGGGAGGATCGGGATCTCCGGGGCGTCGGGCTCCATGACGCGGATCTCGTCTCCCAACGTGAGGTCGATGGAGGCCGGCCCGATCTGGTCGGGCTCGAGGGGTTCGATGCGCAGACGGCCCGAATCGAGCTCCCGTTGCAGCACGTCGCGCGTGAGAACGCCCATGGGGGCGCCGATGATACCCTGCCGCGATGCCCCACCCCTACCTCGACCTGCCCCTGCCCATCCCGATCGGCCATCGGGGCGCCGCGGGCGAAGCACCCGAGAACACCCTGCCCTCGTTCGCGCGTGCCCTGGAGACCGGTGCTGCCATTCTGGAGAGCGACGTGCACCTCACGCGCGACGGACACGTCGTGATGCACCACGACGCCAGCCTGGAGCGGACTACCGAAGCCGGCGGTGCCCTCGCCGAACATACCCTCGCCGAGCTTCAGGCCCTCGACGCGGGCCATCGCTGCTCGCCCGACGGGACGACGTTCCCTTTCCGCGGCCAGGGCGTGCGCATCCCCGCATTGGCTGAGGCGCTCGACGCCTTTCCGGACGCGCGCTTCAACCTGGAGCTGAAGTCGCCCGAGCCCGAGCTGGTGGAGCGCACCCTCGAGCTCGTGGCCAAGCGGGCCGAGCGGACGCTGCTGGCGGCCGCCGAGCCCGGCATCATGGAGGCCGTACGCGAAGAAGCCGCGCGCCGCGGACTCGACGTAGCCATCGGAGCGTCGGCCGCGGACGTCCTGGCCTTCGTGCGCACCGCGCTCGGCGGAAGCCCTGCGCCGCCTGGGATCAGCGCGCTGCAGGTTCCGGCGGACTTCGGCGGTCGCCCGCTGGTCACCGAGCAGTTCGTGGAGCACGCCCACGCCCACGGCATCCACGTTCACGTGTGGACCATCAACGAGCCCGCGGAAATGGACCGGCTGTTCGACCTCGGCGTGGACGGCATCGTGAGCGACTTCCCGGGGCGCGTAGCCGCCACGGCCGCACGGCGTGCCGACGGCTGAGCCCTCGCCCTTCTTCCGCGCCCATCTGGGGGCGCTGCGCGAAGCCGCGCGGCTGGGGCCCGTGGTCGACGTGGCCTGCGGCACGGGGCGGCACACGCGCGCAGCCGCAGCCGCGTGTGACGCGCTGTGTGTCGGAATCGATCGGCGCCGCGACACGTTGGCCAGCCTGCGCGACGCCCCACGCGCTGGCGGGCCCGGGCGCCTGACCGTCGTTTCCGCAGACCTCGAGCAGGGCCACGGCGCGCCGCTCTCACGGGCTTCGTGCGGCGCGTTGCTCGTCTTCCGCTACCTCTGGCGCCCCCTGGCCTCGCAGCTCGCCGAGACCCTGCGATCCGGTGGCCTGCTCTTGTACGAAACCTTCACAGAAGACCAGAGGGATCTCCCTTATGGCCCTGAAAATCCAGACTTTCTTCTCCGGCCCGGCGAGCTGATCGAGCTCTTCTCCACGCTCCAGGTGCTGGATCACCGCGAGGGCACCCGGGACGACGCACAGGGACGCCCCTGGCACCTTGCGTCGCTAGCCGCCCGACGTCGCTGACGTCACCGACTCTCCCAGCCGACCCAGGGCCCAGTGCGCATGCTCGGCGAGCAGGGGATCCGACCCCTCGGCGTGGCGCCGCAGCAGCGGCACGAGCGACGCGTCGCCCGAGTTGCCCGCAGCGACCAGCGCGTTGCGAAGCAGGCCCCGGTGCTTGGCCCGGCGCAGCGCCGTGCGCCGGGTGGCCGCGCGCCAGTCTTCCTCGGACAGCCCCAGGAGCCAGGCGAGCGCGGGCTTGCGCCATTCGGGACCCGGCGCGAGCCGCGCGCGCAGCCCGGCCGGATCCGCGGGAATCGCACGCGCACGGCGCCCGTTCCACGGACAGACCTCCTGGCACACATCGCAGCCGTACACCCAGGCGCCGTGCGCCGCGCGCAGCTCCTCGGGAATCGCCTCACGCAGCTCGATGGTCGTGTACGAGATGCAGCGTGTCGCGTCCAGGACGTAGGGCTCCGGGAAGGCGTCGGTGGGACAGGCGTCGAGGCACGCACGGCAGGTGCCGCAGTGATCCGTGTCGGGCTCGTCCGCCGCCAGCTCCAACTCGGTGAGCAGCACTCCCAGGAAGAGGTACGAGCCCAGCTCGCGATCGATCAGACAGCTGTTCTTGCCGATCCATCCCACGCCGGCACGGGCCGCCAGCGCGCGCTCCAATACGGGTCCGGTGTCCACGTAGGCCCGCTGCACCAGAGGCCTCTGCACCAGCGCCTCGAGTGCATCGCCGAGGGCGCGCAGACGCTCAAGCAGGACGTCGTGGTAGTCCTCGCCGCCGGCGTAGCGGGAGACCGCCGCCTCCCCCGGCTCCGCGCCCTGCCAGTCCGGAGGCTCGTACACCAGCCCCACCACGACGGCACTGCGAGCTTCGGGGAGCACACGACGCGGATCGACGCGCTCCTCGAGGCCACGGGGGATCCACTCCATGGTCCCGGCGTAGCCGCGCTCCACCCACTCGCGCAGGAACTCGGTGTGCGCGGTGGGTTCGGCCGGCGCCACTCCGGCGCGGTCGAAGCCGAGCCCCAGGGCCAGCTCGCGGACGCGGCCGGCCAGCGCCTGCGGATCGTTCGCCATCTGCTCTCTGATACCATCGCCGGCCCCTGACCGCCCCTCTCCGAGGGGACACTCTCGCTGAGACGGAGGAGACCATGGCACGACTTCGCTTCCCCGACGGCTTCCACTGGGGCGCGGCCACCGCGTCCTACCAGATCGAGGGAGCCTGGAAGGAAGACGGCAAGGGGGAGTCCATCTGGGACCGATTCGCCCACACGCCCGGAACCGTGAAGAACGGCGACACCGGAGACCACGCCTGCGACTCCTACCACCGCTATGGCGAGGACGTGGCGATCCTGAAGGAGCTCGGCCTCTCGAGCTACCGCTTCTCGATCTCCTGGCCGCGCATCCAGCCGAGCGGTCGCGGCGCGGCCAACGCCAAGGGTCTCGACTACTACCGTCGCCTGGTGGACGCGCTGCTCGAGGCCGGCGTCCGGCCCTTCCCCACCCTCTTCCACTGGGACCTGCCCCAGGCCCTGGAAGAAGCCGGCGGCTGGCCCCACCGTGACACGGCCGGGCGCTTCGCCGACTACGCCGAGACCGTAGTGCGCGGCCTCGGCGACCGGGTCTCGGACTGGATGATCCTGAATGAACCGAACGTGTTCACGGCCCTCGGCTACCTGCTGGGCATCCACGCACCCGGACGCCGCAACCTGCCCGACTTCCTGCACGCGGTGCACGTGGTCAACCTCGCCCACGGCGAGGCCTTCCGAGCCATGAAGGCGGTGCGCGACGATTTCCGCATCGGCACCGCATTCAACTTCACCGACTGCCAGCCCGCCAAGGACACGGAGGCCGACGCCGCGGCCGCGCGGCGCTGGCACGCCTTCGTCAACGAAGCCTTCCTGTCGCCGTCCCTGCGCGGGTCGTACCCTGCCTTCTACCGCGACGGCAGCGCCCCGCTCGACGCGCTGGGGGTGCGTGACGGCGACCTCGAGAAGATGCGTGCGCCGGTCGACTTCGTCGGCGTGAACCTCTACACGCGCACGCTCGTAGAGGACGTGCCCGACGATCCGAACCTGGGTGCCCGCGCCGTGCTGGGCTTCGGCGGCGCCGAGGGCCCGCAGACCGACTTCGGCTGGGAGGTCTGGCCCGAAGCGCTCCACAACGTGCTCGTCTGGCTCGCGCGCGACTACGACAATCCCGTCCTCGAGGTCACCGAGAACGGCTGCTCCTACGCCGACGGCCCCGGTGCCGATGGGCGGGTGCGCGACGACCGGCGCCGCGCCTTCTACGAGGGCTACCTGGAAGCGGTGCACCGCGCCATCCAGGACGGGGCCGACGTGCGCGGCTACCACGCCTGGTCGCTCCTCGACAACTTCGAGTGGGCCGAGGGCTACGACCAGCGCTTCGGGCTCGTATGGGTCGACTTCGAGACTGGCGAGCGCACCATCAAGGAGTCCGCGCGCTGGTACGCGGGGGTGGCCGCAGAGAACGGACTCGAACTCGGATGAGCGGCGGCCTGCGCATCGCGCGGATCTTCGGGATCCCGATCTACCTGCATCCCACGTGGTTCCTCGTGTTCCTGCTGGTGACCTTCGCGCTCGCGGCCGAGATGACGACGCGCTTCCCCGACTGGAGCTCAGGCGCCCAGCACGCGGTAGCCGGCGCCACGGCCATCCTCTTCTTCGCCTCCATCCTCCTTCACGAGCTCGGCCACAGCGTGGTTGCCCAGCGCCACCACGTAGCGGTTCGCTCGATCACGCTCTTCGTGTTCGGCGGTGTGGCCATGATGGAACGAGAGCCCGACGACGCGCGGGCGGAGTTCGAGATCGCCATCGCCGGACCGATCGTCAGCGCGGCGTTGGCCCTGCTGATGCTGCTCGTCCTGCGCGCGGTCTCCGCCGACTCGGCCGGCGGCTTCGTCGCGGGCTGGCTCTACCGGATCAATCTGGCCGTGGCGCTCTTCAACCTGCTGCCGGGCTTTCCACTCGACGGCGGCCGCGTGCTGCGGGCGTTCCTCTGGGCTCGCAGCGGGGACGCCGCCCGGGCAACCCGGACGGCCGCCGGCGTCGGCCAGGCCCTCGCCTACGGCTTCATCCTGCTGGGCGCGCTCCAAGCGCTCGACCCGCGCTGGCTGGGCGCCGGGCGGGCCGACGGAATCTGGCTGGCCTTCGTGGGCTGGTTCCTGCTCTCGGCGGCCGGCGGTGCGCTGCGCCAGGTGGAGGTCGACGCCAGCCTCGAGGGCCTGTGCGCCCGGGACATCCTGGCCCCGATCCCGGCGCGCATTGCCGCGTCGTCTACCGTGGCCACCTTCGCGCGCGACCTGGTGATGCGGGGCCGGCGTTGGGCCCTGGTGGAGGAGCCCGGCCACGTGGTGGGACTGGTGACGCTCTCGGATGTCCAGCGCCTCGACCCCGACCACTGGGAGACCACGCCCGTCGGGCGAGTCGCGACCCCGCGCGACCGCATGCTGGTCGCTGCACCCGAGACACCCGCGCGCGAGCTCCTGGTGGCGATGGGAACGAAGGACGTGAACCAGATCCCGGTGGTGGACGGCACGGGCCAGGTGATCGGCGCTGTCACGCGGGAGACCCTCGTCCACGCGCTGGAGTTGCGCCGCAGCCTGGCTGGCTGAGCCCAGCGGACGGGCGGCTGCGGCGCGCGCGGCTGTGCTATACAAGCGGCCATGCAGAACCTGCATCCCGCCGACTCGAATCCCTCCGCGGATTCCTGGCCGCGTCCGTCGTTCGAGGTGATCTCCCTCGACTGTGAGATCACCTCATACGCGCCCGACGACGGAGACGCGCGGCCGCTCTTCTAGGAGCCCGGGCGCCATGGTCCGGCGCTTCTTCGACGCCGTCCGCGCAGCCCTGCGCCGATACTTCGTAGCCGGGGTGCTCTTCTTCGCCCCGATCGGCATCACGATCTGGGCCATCGTCTCGATCATCCGCTGGATGGACAACCT
>CAXMOD010000219.1:0-6895 GCA_964194905.1 uncultured Desulfobacterales bacterium
ATGCTCCGACGCGCTCCGTAGTAGGGCGCACAGCGCAACCCCGGCCGGAAGCGCTCGATCTCGGCGGCCCAGTTGTGGAGCACGCTGGTGGGACACACCACGAGGGTGCGGCCGCGCAGCGCACAGAGCGCCTGAAGTGTCTTGCCGAGGCCCATGTCGTCGGCGAGGAGCCCGCCGAGGCCGGCGTCGCGCAGGAAGTCGAGCCAGCGCACACCGTCGTACTGGTAGTGTCGCAGCTCCCCGCGCAGGTCCCCGGGAAGCTCGGGTTCGGGGAGCGCGTCGAAGCCCTCCACCAGGGCGCGCAGCCGGGCGAAGTCCGGGGGCGGCGGGTCGCCCTGCTCCGCGCACAGCGCGGCGAGGTCCGGCAGCGCAGCGGTAGGGAGCTCACCCTGGGCGTCGCGCGCGGCGAGCAGGTCGGCGACTCGTTCGCCGACGGCGTCGAGCCAGCCCGAGGGCGGCGGTGCGAAGCCCCCGTCGAGGAGCGGCACCAGGGGCTCGGCGCGGCGCCAGGCGCGCAGCACGCGCTGCGGGTCTGCGGCGCGCGTGCCGTCGTCGGTCGCTGACTCGAAGGCGACCTCGAAGCGGCGGCCTTCGACCGCGACGCGCGGCACCAGCTCCGGCGCGAGCCGAAAGGCGCGGTGCGCGTCGCCGTACACATCGCCGCCGAAGCGCTCCAGCGCGTCGGCCAGCGCGAGAGCATCCTCGCCGCTCTGCGCCACGCGACGACCGGGGGCGAGGCCCAGCTCGCTCGCCAAGCGACGCACCAGCGCGCGCTCCTCCTGCATGTCGCGCAGCGGGACGAGACCACCGAGAGGCACGAGGCGTCCGGCGTCCACGCGTGCCGTCGGAGGGTCGCCGTACACGAGCGTGGCGAAGGCGGTCAGCGCCTCGCCCTTGCGGCCCACTTCCACGCGCAGCCGCGGGCGGGCCCGCGCTGTGGTCTGGGGAAGGCGCTCTGTCCGCACCTCCACCCGCACGCGCGCCTCGAGGTCCGGCAGCACCTCGCTCACCAGCTCGAGCGTGCGGTCCGGCGTGAAGATTCGGCCCTCTTGAAGTTCCTCGAGCTCGCGGCCCGTGAGGCGCGTCCCGCCGACCGGGTGCAGGACGCCGCCCGAGCGGATCGCGCCGTTGTGGAAGCGCTCGTCCACGGCAGGCACCGGCTCCACGAAGAGCCGAAAGCCCTCGCCCGCGTCCTCGACGCGGGCCTCGACCCCCAGTGGCGTGGCGGAGGTGGCGATGGGCTCGCCGTCGAGACGAACGTCCGGCACACGCGCGAGGATCGGGAGCAGTGACGCGATCACACCCGGCGGCAACACGCCGCGCAGGCGTGTGCCGAGCGCGCGCTCGGCATCGATGTCCTGGGGCGTGGCGTGAAAGGAGGGACCGTCGACGCGGCCCGACGCCACGGCTGACAGCGTGGAGCGCAGCACCTGGCTACGCCCGCCGCGGCTCACCACCCGGTCGAGCGCCAGCCGACCCTGGCTGCGGGTGAAGCGGTACGAGATTCGCCCTTCCTCGAGAGCCGCGCCGGAGAAGAGGTCGCGGTCCTCTTCGTCGGCGCGGCGCAACGCAATCACCGCCGCAACCACGTGGGCACACGGATCATCGCCGGACTTGCAGTCGCACGACCAGTCGTCGTCGTCGAGCACCACACGCTGAACCCACATGCCCTGCCGCTGGACGATGCGCAGCACCCGCTCGGACCCGTCGCGGCTCTCGCCGTATACGGCGCCGCCGCGCGCGAGCTGCACGCCGCTGGACCAGACGGCGCGGGTCGCCTCCTCTCGGACGTTCTCGAACAGGTCGGACACGGATCAGGCCAGCGCGGCGGCGTGGCGCCTCACCTTGGCCACCGCCTCGAGGGTGCGGTCCTGGTCCTCGGGTGGCGCCAGCAGATAGGAATGGTGAAGCCACACAGCCTCAGTGTAGGCCGCACGTTTCGCCACCGGGAAATCAAAGGTGTGCAGCGTCTCGGGCGCCCGGATGCCGTCGCCGTAACGGGGGCGCAGCGAGGGCCACTGCGCGGAGCGGGCGTTCATCAACGGGTGGTCCGGCAGCGGCACGTAGAAGGAGCCCGACGCGTGCACACCCTCGGCGACGAGCGCCTCCAGGAAACGCTCGCGCGACACGCCCGCGAACGCCTCGGCGTCGTAGCGCAGTACCCACTCGTAGGCGGCTTGCGTCGTGACGCGCTCGTCGCGCGGCAGGGGCGCAAGCCCGTCGAGCGCCTCGAGACCTTTCGTGAGACGCTCGATCGCGCCCGCACGCCGCGCCGTACGCTCGGGGAGAGCATCGAGCTGCGCCGACAGGACCGCCGCCTGGAGCTCGGTGATGCGCGCGTTGTACCCGAAGAGCCACTCGTCGAGGTGGGCGTAGTCGCCTTCGTGACGGCCGCAGTTCACGAGCGAGTGACAGCGTGCTGCGAGGTCGTCGTCGCTCGTGACCAGCGCGCCGCCCTCGCCACACGTCATGAGCTTGCTGGTCTGGAAGCTGAAGGACCCGAGGTCGCCCCACGAGCCGGCCCCGCGCTCGCGCCAGCGAGCTCCGTGGGCGTGGGCGCAGTCCTCCACGAGGCGCAGTGCGTGCCGTTGGGCGATGTCGCGCAAGCGGTCGAGGTCCGCCATGGATGCCCCGAGGTGCACCGGAATGATTGCGCGGGTGCGTTCGGTGATCGCCGCTTCGACGGCGTCGGGATCGATGCACCAGGTGCGCGGCTCCACGTCCACGAAGACCGGCACCGCATTGCAGCGAACGGCGCACGCGGCGGTGGCAATCCACGTGTACGCGGGCACGATGACCTCGTCGCCGGCCTCGATCCCGAGGGCAGCCAGGGCGATCTCGAGGGTCACCGACCCGTTGGCGGCGCAGATGCCGTGACTCGTGTCGTGAGCGGCGGCGAAGCTCGCGGCGAAAGCCGCGGCGCGCGGTCCAGGCTCCGGGTAGCCGCCCCAGTCGCCGTCGGCGAGCGCATCGGCCAGGGCGCGCCGCTCCGTGTCGGCGGGCTCCGGCCAGCGCACGGCGGGCGGCTCCGAGCACACCGGAGTGCCGCCGAGGAGCGCGAGGGTGTCGGACATTCGAGGGACGGTAGACGACCCGGCGTCAGGCCGCCTCGGCCAGCAGGCGCAGCATCTCGTCGCGCGGCGGACCCAGCTCGAGCTGGCGGCGCTCGCGGTTCTCGCGGTCTTGCCACACGGCGAGCACGCGCCCGATCACGTCGGGGTTCGACATCAGCGACTCCGGCGGCTCCAGCAGGTTGATGCTGCGAACCACGGCGCGCAACACCACGATGTCCTCGCGCATGGCCGGGAAGAGCCCCTCCTGGATGACCGAGCGAATGAATGCCTTCGGATCCACGGGCGCCGTCGGGTCCGGTTTCTCGTCGAGAGTGGAGATGTGGCCCTCGCGCTGCGCGGCCATGGTTTCGCGGGCGTCGGCGTCGGCCATGCGGGCGGCCTCGTACCACGGATCGAGCTCGCGACGCGTCGCCTCGTCGAAAGAGAGCGCACACGCTACTGCGTCATCGGGATGGGCGGTGAGCGCATCGGCCAGGAGATAAGCATGCACGACGGCGAGCGAACACCCGCGGCCGTACATGGGATTGCTGCACACGGCGGCGTCGCCCACGGCGTGGACGCCCAGCGCCACGGGGCGCCCATCCTTCACGAAGCGCCGGCGGCGGTTCTCGAGGCTCGCCATGCTGAGCACGTCCGTGACGGGCTCCGAGCGCTGCGGGTCGATCCAGTCGCGTACCGGCGGCAGCTGGAGCGCCGCGACCTCGAAGAGCTTCTCGTCCATCACGCCGCGCAGCGGTTCGTCTTCCTTGGCCGCGGCCAGGGTCACCGAGAAGATGCTCGCGTCACCCGGGAAGACCGCGTACTTGAGGTAGCCGAGGTCCATCCCGATGAGGCCGGCGTTCACCGGAGGCTCCCGGCCCTCGCGCAGCCGGTAGAAACGCGAGGTGTAGAAGATCCCGCAGTCCTCGCGCTCCTCGTCGGGCCGCTCGGCGCCGATCTCCTCCAGCCAGGCCGGCAGGCGCGAACGGCGCCCGGTGGCGTCCACCACCACGTCCGCGTTCCACACCTCTTCGGGACCGTCGGCCACACGCACGCGCGCCCCGACGACGCGCGGAGAATCGCCCCCGACCCCCGGCTCCGCCACGAGTCCGAGGCAGGTCACGCCGCCGTGCCACTCCACGTGGGGCAGCTCCAGCACGGTGTGGCGCAGCACCCACTCGAAGGTGATGCGGCGACACGCCAGCAACACCAGGTCCTCGTCGCCGGGTTGCGGCTCGTAGGGCTGGAGTTCCGGGGGCATGTTGTCGCCGAAGCGCATCTCGGTGGCGCCGTTGGCGATCAGCCGATCGAGCACGTCGGGCGCGCGCTCGAGCAAGAGGTTGCGCAGACGCGCCAGAAAGGCATGGGAGTGCCAGACCTGGGGCGCCCCCTTGCGATCCCACGAATAGAAAGCCTCCACGGGATCGGCGGGGAGCGGCGTCGCGTCCTGCTCCGCCACTACCACGTCGTGGCCGGCGCGCGAGAGCGCCAGCGCCGCGCCCAGGCCGCCCATCGATCCACCCAGGACGAGCACTCTCACGAGAGGTCGCCCTTGCGTCGCGTGAGCCAATCCAGCATCAGCGCGTTCAGCTCTTCGGGGCGCTCCTGTTGCGTGAAGTGCCCGCACTTCTCGATCATCTTCATCTCCAGGTCGCTGCACACGTTCGGCATGCCCGCCGCCAGCATCGGGTTGAGGGCCGGGTCCCACTCTGCGGTCACCATCAGGCACGGCAGGTCGAGCTTCTTCGTCCCGATGTCGGGAAGCAGCTCCGTGTTGCGGTCGATGTTGCGGTACCAGTTGATGCCGCCGGTGAAGCCCGTCTCCTGGAATGTCGCGATGAAGTGCTCCAGCTCGGCAGGCTCGAGGATGCAGGGGCCGAGCTGCTCCAGTTCGCCGAGCCGGCGGAACGGGTTCAGGTCGAGGGTGCCCGACTCCATCATGCGGGCGGCCGCCTGGGCGGGGTCGATGCCGGCGGCGAAGATGCGTTCGAACATGAGCCGGGTGTCGCGGTGCAGCACCGGGTCGGCCACGCCGGGCTGCTGGAACCAGAGGATGTAGAGCTTCTCGTCGTCGCCGCCCACCATCATGCGCATCACGTCGGTCTTGGGAAGCGGCACGTAGGGAGTGTTGACTCCGATCACGCCGGCCGTGCGCTCGGGGTGCGCCACGGGCATGGCCCAGGCCACGAAACCGCCCCAGTCGTGCCCGGCGAAGACGGCCTTCTCGAGGCCCAGTGCGTCGAGCAACGCCACCAGGTCGCCGCACAGGTGCACCAGGTCGTAGTTCTCGATCTTCTCGGGGCGGTCGCTCGCTCCGTAGCCGCGCATGTCGGGTGCGATGGCGTAGAAGCCCGCTTCGGAGAGGGCGCGCACCTGGTGTCGCCAGGAGTAGGCGAGCTCCGGGAAGCCGTGGCAGAGCACCACGGGAACGCCGTCGTCCGGCCCGGCCTGGTGCACGGAGAGGGCGATTCCGGTGGAGAGGTCGATGCGAGTGGGGTCGGGAAAGTCCTTCACGAGCGCTCCTTCTCGATGCTGGCCAGCGTGTCGCGCGAGAGCTCCTTCAGGAAGCCGAGGACTTCGTCGCTCCGGTCGGGGTCGTCGTCCAGGATTCGCGCCACCGCGAGACCCTGGAGCAACAGGAAGGCGACGCGGCGCAGCGTCGAGAGGCGCGGGCTCTTGGCGAAGGGTTCGGGGAAGACCCCGCCGGCGAAGGCATCGAGGCGCGCATCCATCTGGCGGGCCATCGGCGCAAGGCACGCACGCAACTCGGCGTCGGTGCGGGCCGCCACCAGCAGCTCGAGCAGCGCGTCGGCGGTCGGATCCTGGAAGGCCTGCCAGACCAGGTCGATGCCCGCGGAGATCCAGTCGCTGCCCGGCGGCAGGTGGCGCACGGCCTCGCCGAACTCGGCCATGCGTCGCTCCGCCAGCCGTTCCACCGCCGCCGCCACCAATTCACTCCGGGTGGGAAAGTGGTGGAGCTGAGCGCCCCGGGAGACCCCGGCGCGCTCCGCCACCTCGGTGGTGGTGGTGCCGGCCCAGCCCCGCTCGGCCAGGCAGTCCAGCGTGGCGTCCAGCAGGCGCTCCCGGGTGCGCGCGCTGCGCTCCGCCTGGGTGCGCCGCTCGGGGCGGCCCGGGGCCGCTGTGGCTGTATCTTGCCGGCTCACGTCCGAATAGCTAGCTTGTCGGAAAGAAACAATCAAGACTGAATGTTTCTTCGCAGTCTCCGCTTCTCGAGACGGGTCCGGCCCGCCCGAAGCCGCTCCGCCAGCCCTTCCGCCAGCCCTGAAAGGACCCGGCATGCTCCAGCCCCGCCTGCGCTTCGGCAGCTTCCTGGCCCCGTTCCATCCGGTTACGGAGAACCCCACCCTCTGCATCGAACGCGACCTGGAGCTGGTGCAGCTGATGGACCGCCTCGGCTACGACGAGGCGTGGATCGGCGAACACCACTCGGCGGGCTACGAGATCATCGCCTCGCCCGAGATCTTCCTCGCCGTGGCCGCCGAGCGGACGCGTCAGATCCGCCTCGGCACCGGCGTCGTCTCCCTTCCCTACCACCACCCGTTGATGGTGGCGGACCGCATCAATCAGCTCGACCACATGACGCGCGGCCGAGTGATCTTCGGCGCCGGCCCCGGGCAGCTCCCCTCCGACGCGTTCATGATGGGCATCGACGTCTCGAAGCAGCGCGACCGCATGGACGAAGCGCTGTCGGTGATCGTGCCCCTCTTGCGCGGCGAGAAGGTCACCCACAAGTCCGACTGGTTCGAGCTCAACGAGGCGCAGCTCCAGATGACCCCCTACAGCCGGCCGAGCGTGGAGATGGCGGTGGCCGCCTCCATCTC
>CAXMOD010000220.1:0-6225 GCA_964194905.1 uncultured Desulfobacterales bacterium
TGCTCCCTCAGCCCGAGCTCCGCTTCCTCGCCCTGAAGGGGCCAGTTGGACGTCAGGAAGCTTCGGACCTCCTCGCGGAAGCCCTCGTATTCCTTGCTGTATTGGAGATCCATCGGGGATGCCTCGTGTGACCCGGCCGGCAGGAAAGTAGCAGGTTGACTGCCAAATCACTCGCCGGCGGCTATGGCTTCGGCCGCGGCCATCGCGCGCAGCGCGTTCTCGCCCAGCAGCATGCGCAGGTGCTCGTCGCTCCAGCCGCGCCGGACCAGCTCCTCGGAGAGGTTGGGGAATTCGGAGACGTCGGAGACCGTCTCCGGCAGGAAGAGCGTTCCGTCGAAGTCCGAGCCCAGGCCCACGTGGGCGTGGCCTGCCACGCGAGCGATGTGCTCCACGTGGTCTGCCAGCATCTCCACGGTCGTGGGCATGTCGAAGCCGCTGCGCAGCGTATTCTTCAGCTGGTTCCGGACGCCCACCTTGCGCGGGTCGAGAAACGTTCCGCCGAAGTTCACCATCACCACGCCGCCGTTCTCGGCGACGGCCCGCAGCATCTCGTCGCTCATGTTGCGGGCGTGGGGCGCGAGCGCGCGCGCCGAGGAGTGGGATGCGATCACCGGAGCGCGCGCCACCTCGAGGGTGTCCCAGAAAGTGGCGTCGGAGACGTGGGAGACGTCCACCAGCATGCCGAGGTGGTTCATCTCCGCCACGACTTCGCGCCCGAAGTCCGTGAGGCCGCCGCCCTCGTCGCCCGAAGAGCCCGCCCAGGTGTGGCTGAAGCTCCAGGTGAGCGTCATGTAACGGGCCCCGCGCGCGAAGTAGAGGCGCAGCGTGTCCAGGTCGTCCTCGATGGCGTGGCCGCCCTCCACGCCGAAGAGCATGGCGATCCTTCCGTCGGCGACGATGCGGCGCACGTCGGCGGCCGTTCCGGCAATCGCCAGATCGTCGGGATGGCGGCGCGCCTGCTCGGCGACGGCGTCGAACATCGCCAGCGCCCGGCGCGTGGCGAGACCCGGTTGCTCCGGGTCGTAGTGGTCGGGCGATACCCAGATGGAGAAGAACTGCGCGTCGAGCCCGCCCGCGCGCATGCGCGCGAGATCCGTCTGGGTGGCGAGGGTGTCCGCGGTCGGGCGACCCGGCAGCCAAGGCGCGAGGAACCAGGGCCACGCGGAGCGCCTGTCCGGTCCGGAGCCGTCCTGGGCGAGGTCGAAGTCCCAGTCGAGGATGAACGTCGAGATGTCGTTGTGCCCGTCCACCAGGATGGCGTCGTGGTGGACGTCGCGGACGTGAGGGCTGACCGGCGGGGAAACGGGGGGTGCGTCGCCGCAGGCCGGCAGCGCCACGGCGAGAACGAGGGCGCCAGCGAGGCGGATGGATCGCGCCCGAAAGACCGCGGGGGGACAGCGCACGCCGGCAGCGTATCATCCGGTCCGTGAGCCGGACGCAGAACCTGACGATCCTGACCCACGTTCCGCTCCCGCTGGTGGAGCGCATCGACGCGCGCATCCCCGGACTGCGCTGGGTGGAGGTGCCGCGCAAGGGCGAGGTGCCGCCCGACGTGCGTGGCGAGGTCCTCTTCACGTTCACCACCGAGGTGGAGACCCTGCGCGAGACGCTCACCCGCGGTGTGCGCTGGATCCAGACCATGGGCACCGGAGTGGATCACTTCCCCCTCGGCGCGGTGGGGGAGCGCACCCTTACCTGCGCGCGCGGGGCCAGCAGCGTCCCCATCGCCGAGTGGGTGATGGCCGTAGTCCTCGCCCACGCCAAGCGGCTGCCCGAGATGTGGCTCTCGGAGCCGGCGGAGCGTTGGAACATGGCCGGGCTCGACGGTCTGGCCGGCGCGAAGCTGGGCCTGGTGGGAATCGGCACCATCGGGCAAGAGGTGGCTCGCCGCGCGCTCGCCTTCGGCATGGAGATTCGGGCAGTGCGGCGCAGCGCGGCGCCAAGCCCGCTGGAGGGCGTCGCCGTCTCGACCTCACTGCACGAGGTGATCGGCTGGGCCGACCACCTCGTCGTGGCGGCCGCGGCCACGACCGACACCCGCCACCTGATCGATGAGCCAGCGTTGGCGGCCGCCAAGCAGGGCCTGCACCTGGTCAACGTCTCGCGCGGGTCGCTGGTGGACCAGGAAGCGCTGCGGGCCGCCCTCGACGCGGGGCGCGTAGCGCGCGCCTCTCTCGACACCGTGGAGCCTGAGCCGCTGCCGGAGGGTCACTGGATGTACGCCCACCCGAAGGTGTTCGTGTCGGCGCACATCTCCTGGTCTGCGCCCGGCTCCGTCGAGGCGCTGGCCGACGCCTTTGCCGACAACCTGGAACGCTGGCTGGCCGGCGAGCCGCTGCAGCACGTGGTGGACGTCGAGGCGGGCTACTGAGCCGGCGCTCCCCCGAGTTGGTCCCGCCCCTCCCGGCGCGTCACACTCCGGGTGCGGATGCTGTCGTAAGTCAACTCGGAAGAACGTCCTCTTTGTCAACTCGACCGATCGTCCTGATCCTTCTGCTGCTCTGGCTCGCGGCTCCGGCTGCGGCCGAGCGCGTGGTGGTCGAGATCGACCGGGCCTACCCACCGCACCAGTTTGCCGACGAGCGCGGGTTGCCCGCCGGATTCGACGTGGATCTTCTGCGCGCGGTGGCCGCCGAGGCGGGACTCGACCTCGAACTGCGCCTGGCCATGTGGCCGGAGATTCTCCAGCGCCTCGAGGCCGGCGTCATCGACGCCAGCGCCGGCGCCTACCGCACTCCGGCGCGCGAGAAGTTGCTCGACTTCACGGTGCCCATCGCCCACACCCATCACGCCGTTTTCGTACGACGGGGCTCGGGCATCGAGACCCTGCCGGATCTCGAAGGGAAGCGCGTGCTGGTGAACCGCAGCGGCTACCACGAGGAACTGATCCGCGAGGAGCATCTTCCCGTGGAGGCGATCCCCGCCGACGGGCCCGAAGAGATGATGCTGCGCCTGGCCCGCGGCGATGCCGATGCGGCCGTCCTGCTGAACACCCAGGGCCTCTACCTCATTCGTCTTCACCACCTGCGCAACGTACACAGCTTGTCCGAGCCGCTCGCAGAGATAAAGCTGCGCATGGCGGTGCCGCAGGGGCGCGACGACCTGATCGTGGCGCTCAACGACGGCCTGCTTCGCGTGCGGGAGAGCGGGCGTTACGACGCGCTCTACGACCACTGGTTCGGCGTGCTACAGCCGGAGGGCGTGCCGGCGGGGCGCGTACTCGCGCTCCTCGGCGCGAGCCTGCTGGCGTTGCTGGTGGTGGGTGGCGGCTCCGCTCTCTGGTCGCGCGCGCTCCAGAGCCAGGTGCGCCAACGCACACGCAAGCTTCTGGAGAGCGACGCCCGGCTGGCGGCGACCCTCGCCGCCGCGCGCGACGTGGGCTTCGTGGAGGTCGAGGCCCCTGGCGACGATGCACGCATCGTCGAGTTCAGCGAGGGCGCCGAACGTCTGTTCGGGTACGCCCGAGACGAGGTCGTGGGACGACCCGCGGGCATGCTGCGCAGCCGAGCCGACGCGCTGACGCACGGACGCTCCCTCGGTCCCATGGACGCGGAAGGGCGACGCTCCCGGGAAGCGGAGCTCATGCGCAAGACCGACGAATGCTTCCCGGCGCTGGTGCTGGCGGCACGGCTGCCGGGCGAAGACGAGCGCACGGCACGGCTGCTCTACGTGGTGATCGACCTGACCGAGCGCGTTCGCGCCGAGGACGCCCAGCGCCTGCTGCGCGAACAGCTCCACCGCGCCGACAAGATGGAGGCGCTCGGGCGCATGGCGGGCGGCGTGGCCCACGACTTCAACAACGTGCTCACCTCGATACTCGGCGACGCCGAGCTGCTCCGCCGCGACATCGAGAGCGACGGCGGCACCGCGCGCCGCTGCGACGATATCATCGCCGCCACGCGCACCGCCGCGGACCTGGTGAGCCAGCTGCTGGACTTCGCGCGGCGCACGCCGGGTGAGGCAAAGGAGACCGCGTGGAACGACGTGATCCGGGACATCCAGCCGCTCGTGGCGCGTCTGTTTCCCCCCGAGGTGCAACTCGAAGTGCGCCTGGCTCCGGAGTCGTGGCCGATCTTCATCCACCCCACCCAGGCCCAGCAGGTGGTGATGAATCTGGTGTTGAATGCGCGCGACGCCATCGAGCACGGCGGCAGGGTCGAACTGTGCACCGAGAACCGGCTCCAGGACGGAAAGCCGGTGGCCACCCTCGTGGTACGGGACGACGGCGAAGGCATGAACGCCGAGACGCGCGACCGGCTCTTCGAGCCCTTCTACACCACCAAGGGCGAGAGCGGCACGGGGTTGGGACTCGCCACGGTGTATGCCGCGGTGACAGGCGCCGGCGGCGGCATCCACGTGGAGAGCGAGCCGGACCGCGGCACCACCATCCGCGTCGCGCTTCCGCGCTACGACCCCTCGCGGCGCGACTGAGCCAGGTTGCGCCGCATCAGGGCGTAGAGGTCCGAGCGACGCGCCACTCCCACGAGGCGCGTTTCCTCCACCACCGGCCAGGACTGCACGCGGTGCCTGTCCATGCGCTCGAGCGCAAGGGCCAGCGAGTCCTCTGGACCGAGAGGGTCGTCGATGGACACCGTGAGGTCGTCGGCGATGACGAGGTCGCGCAACACCGGGTCGTAGAGGGCGTTCTTCACCTCGTCGTACGAGATGACGCCGGCGAAGGCGCCCTCCGGATCCAGCACCGGGAGCACGTCCTCGCCGCTGTCGCCGAGCGCGCGCATGACGCGCTCGAAGGGTGCGCTCTCGGGAATGGTGCGCGGGCTGCGGCGCATGGCATGGCGCACGGTCGCCGGGCCGTCCGCCTGGAGCACGTCGGCGCGCACGAGGCCGAGGTTGCGCCGCAGCTCCGTCCACACCCAGCGGATCGCCTCCATACCGCGCGCCTCTGCATGAGGGACCAGCGCGGCGAGCGTCACTTCGCCGGCGGCGACGGCGGTGCGGCGCAACAGCCACGGACCGACCAGCTCGAAGACGACCACCGACGCCACCACGACATTACGCAGGTCGGCACTGGCCTCGGGCGCGACCGTCTCGAGCGCAGCCACCAGCCCGAGCGCCACGCCGGCCTGGCACAGGAGCCCCGCCCCGAGCATCGGGGACAAGCCCTCGTCCCAGTGCGTCAAGTGAAGACCGATCCGGGCGCCGAAGATCTTCCCGGCCGTGCGCGCCATCACGAAGAGCACACCCAGCACCCCCGCGCTCGCCAGCGCGTTCACGTGCAGGTCGCGCCCGGCGCCGATGAAGAAGAGCACGTAGAGCGGGTAGACGGTGTTCTCCAGGTAGCGAAAGAGCTGCGACGCGTGGGGCGACGCGTTCGCCACCGCCAGCCCGGCCGCGAAGCAACCCAGCATGGCGAGTCCCGTCGCGCCGGGCCGCACGCCGTGGGCCACTCCCAACACGAAGAGCACCGTGAGCAGGCCCACCAGCACCAGCTCGCGGCGGCCCGCGATCGACTCCATCCAGACCGCCACCGCGAGCCCGAGCAGCGCGCCGCCCACCAGCGCCGCCAGCGCGAAGCCCGTGGCGACGAGCGCCTGGCCGCCGCCGAAGGTCAACGCCAGGAGCAGCGGGAACGCCAGCAGGGCGACCAGGTTGTTGTGCCCCACGCACAGGATGAGGCACCGGGTGGACGGCCCCTCGGCTTCGACCTCGCGCAGGGTCACCAGCGTGGCGCTCGGTGCGCTCGACACGGCCAGCGCCGGCGCGATCACTGCAATGCGCCAGTCGCCGGTGCCCGCCAGCACGGCGAGCCCCACGAGGAGCGCGGTGAGCCCGATCTCCATCGCGGACACCGCCAGCACTCGCGGCCCCACGCGCCGGAACACCTCGAAGCGGAACTCGGCCCCGATGCCGAACAGGATGAAGCCCACGGCCAGCTCGCTGAGGCCGTCCAACGGGCCCTTGGTCGCCGGAACCAGCAGAGCGGCGCGCCAGACGGCGTCGGGCTCCGCCAGCAGCAGGAGGCCGTGTGGACCGAGGGCCAGGCCCACCAGCAGGTACACGGTGACGCGGGGAATCCCCACGCGACCCGCCGCCATCCCCAGTGCCAGGGAAAGCAAGAGGGCAACGGCAAGCGGGAAGAGCGCCTCGTACAAGGTGTCCAGCCCCGTCTCTCCTCGGGTTTGGCCTATGCTAGCCTGCTCCGTCGCATCTCAGGAGGGATTCGTGACGCGCCGACTCCCCGTTCTTCTCGGACTCACGCTATTC
>CAXMOD010000221.1:0-2160 GCA_964194905.1 uncultured Desulfobacterales bacterium
TGAGCTTCCGGAGCGCGATCGCCTTCGCCGGCACCCACCATCGCGACCTGGTATTCCAGGCCGTGCTCTTCGCCCTGCTGGCCGGCGTGCTCCTGCGCGGCCGCACGGGCGCCGAACAGGCCCACCGCGAGGGGCAGGTCGCTGGGGTCTCGCCGATCTTCGGCCGCCCGTTCTCCGCCGCGCTGCTGCTGGCCTTCTTGCTCTCGCCGATTCTCTACCCGTTCGCACCGTTGATGTTCACGGAGCTGATCGTCGTCGCGGGCGTGATCCCGGCGGTGCGGATCGTGCACGCCTTCGCCGCCGGACCGCTACGAACCGCGCTCGTTCCCGTCGGGGCCCTGTTCCTGGTCGACCGTCTGACCCACGTAGTGGCCCCGCTCCATGTCCTGTGGCGCCTGGCCTACCTCGTCGAGATCACCGCCGCGGTCGCGCTGCTGGTCTGGCTGATCCGAGCCACGTCGGAGGAGCGGCTCTCGGAAGCCGGCACGGATGACGCGGCCAACCGGCGGGTTGCACTCGGGGCGCGCATCGCGTTCGCCGTGCTGACTCTCGCCTGGCTCGCCTCGGTCACAGGCTGGTCGGGGCTTTCCGGGGTGCTCGCATCCGGCATCTTCACGGCCGCCTACGCCGCCGTCATACTCTTCGCCGGCGCTCGTGCGCTACGCGACCTGCTCTTCTACTTCCTTCGCTCCCGCCTCGCCCGGCCCAGTCGCGTAGTCGAGAGCCACGGGGAGGAGATCCGCGAGAACCTCGGTCGTGTGATCGACCTGGCCGCGCTGCTCTGGTGGACGATCGTCGTCCTTCGCGACTTCCAGCTCCTGGAGCCCGCCAAGAGCGCCGGACGGCGTCTCCTCGACTCGGGAATCTCCGTCGGGGCCATCTCCCTCGACCTGGGCCATGTGCTGGCCTTCGGACTTGCGCTGTGGATCTCGTTCCTTCTGGCACGCTTCGTGTCCTTCGTGCTGGATCGCGAAGTGCTGCCGCGCCTGGAGCTGGCGCGCGGCGTTCCCTACGCGCTCACCTCCCTCGCGCGGTACACCATCCTCTTCTTTGGCTTCCTCTTCGCGCTGGCGGCCGCGGGCTTCGACATCAACCGCATCGCCTTCCTGGCCGGTGGTCTGGGCGTGGGCATCGGCTTCGGCCTGCAGAACGTGGTCAACAACTTCGTGTCGGGTCTGATCCTGCTCTTCGAACGCCCCGTGCAGGTGGGCGATGTGGTGCAGCTTCCCGCCCAGAGCCTCTACGGCCGCATCCGCACCATCGGCATCCGCGCCAGCGTGGTCCAGACCTGGGATGGAGCCGAGGTGATCGTGCCCAACGGAGACCTGATCTCCGGCATGGTCACGAACTGGACGCTCTCGGACCGGCGCCGACGCCTCGACATCCCGGTGGACGTGGCCCGCGGCACGGACCCGCGACATGTGATCGAGCTGCTGGTGGGCGTGGCGGCTGCGAACGAGAACATCGTGGCGGACCCCGCTCCCGTGTGTTTCTTCAACGGCTTTGGCGAGAGCTCGCTGAAGTTCGAGCTGCGCATGTGGGTGCGCGACTTCGACGTGGGCCTCTCGACGCGCAGCAACGTGGCCATCGCAGTGGACGAGACCCTGCGGCGGGAGGGCATCCAGGTGCCGGTCCAGCGCCTCGACGTGCAGCTGCGCGAGCCCCCGAACTAGAACAGGCGGCCTCTTTCGGGCTGTCTAACGCGTCAAGGCCCGATCCACCCAGCCGCTGTCGCCGGTTGCGGCCTGGGCGTCGTCCCCCATCCCCTCGTCGGAGCGGGTCGTGGACGGGTCCGGGGCATCGAGGGTCGCCTGCGCGGCGGCCTCCGTCTCGGACCCGACCTCG
The DNA here is from genome assembly GCA_964194905.1 of uncultured Desulfobacterales bacterium. Classification (GTDB taxonomy): domain Bacteria; phylum Myxococcota_A; class UBA9160; order UBA9160; family JAFDET01; genus JAFDET01. Next base: position 1,846 of record CAXMOD010000221.1, read on the forward strand.
TCGGACGCCCGAGCGGTCAGCAGGCTGCCGAGCACGGTCTGGATCGCCTCGAGCTGCTTGGCCACGTCGCCAACGGCGGTCTGGGTCTGCGCCTCGCGCGTCGCGGCGGCGACGAGCGCGTTTTCGAGGCCCGCCACCTGGGCCCGCAGGTCGCCTCGCTGCTTCCACAGCACGCCGACCGCGGCGAGCGACACGATCAGCAGCAACGCGATGCCGATGCTCGCCGGGCTCTGACCCTGGGCACGAGCAGCAGGCGTCGGCGACGGCGATGCCGGCTCGTCGTCCAGGTCCAGGTCCAGCGCTTCGCCCTCGGCC
>CAXMOD010000222.1:0-16931 GCA_964194905.1 uncultured Desulfobacterales bacterium
GCCCGGCATCGTCAGGGTGCGTACGGCGCCGACGCCTTCGCCCTCGACGCTGCACTCCTCGATCGCCGGCGAGAAGCGCCGGACCCCTCCGAAGTCGCGCAGCAGATCCCACACCGCGCCCGCGCTCGCTTCCACGCGCTCGCTCACCTTCACACTGGCCATGGTCTCGTCTCCCTATCGTTGAGGTCGGATGGTTGAGGTCTGGAACAAGTACCGGATACCATCGCCGCATGCATGACCACGCCCATGGGGCGGACCCGCGCGCCGCCAATCGGCGTCGCCTGGCCTGGGCCCTGGGGCTGGCCGCCGCCTACGCCGTAGCCGAGGTGGTAGGCGGGCTCCTGACCGGGTCCCTGGCACTGCTGGCGGATGCGGCGCACATGGCCTCCGACGTGGGCGCGCTCAGCCTCGCGCTGTTCGCGAGCTGGATGGTCTCGCGGCCCTCCGGTCCGCGCTGGACGTTCGGCCTCGCGCGGGCGGAGATCCTGGCCGCCCTCGTGCAAGGCGGAATGCTGGTGGCGGTCGCCATCCTCGTGGTGCTCGAGGCGTTCGAGCGGCTGGGCGAGCCCCAGGCGGTGGCCGGGGCGGGGCTATTGGGGGTGGCGACGGGCGGCCTCGTCGTGAACCTGGCTGGGCTGTGGATCCTCAACGACGGGCGCCACGACAACCTGAACATGCGCGGGGCCTGGCTGCACGTATTGTCCGATGCACTCGGGAGCGTGGGCGCCATGGCCGCCGGGTTCCTGGTCTGGCGCTTCGGCTGGCTGTGGGCGGACCCCGTCGCCTCGCTGGTGATCAGCGCACTCGTGCTGCTGTCCGCGTGGAACCTGCTGCGCGACGCCGTGGATGTGCTGATGGAGGCCGCGCCGCGTGGTCTCGACATGCCGGCCGTGGAGGCGGCACTGGCGTCGATTCCGGGCGTGGCAGCGGTGCACGACCTGCACGTGTGGACCATCGGCAGCGGCGAGATGTCGCTCTCGTGCCACCTCGTGGCGCAGGCCGGTCGCGCAGACGCGGCGCTCCTCACCGATGCCTACCGCACCCTGGGCGCGGAGTTCGGGATCGACCACGCCACACTCCAGGTGGAGTCGGCGGACTTCGCTCACGAGTCGCCCCGCTCCGTCTGCGACGACCCGGTGGCAGCCGACGCGGCTCGCTAGGACGCGGCTTCCTCTTCGGGCGTGGCGGCCGCCTCTGCGCCCCCCTCGGCCGGCGGAAGCTCGGTCCGCGGCTCGACGCGCAGGCGCGAGATGCGCCGGCGCGCCACCTCGAGCACGGTGAAGCGGTGCTTGGCGAGGTCGAGCTGGTCGCCGCGGCGCGGCATGCGCCCGAGCTGCGCGACCACGTGTCCCCCGATGGTGTCCTCGTCGGCCTCCGGCAGCTCGAAGCCCATGCGCACCTCGGCTTCGGGCAGGGCCATGGTTCCGGTCAGCTCGTAGACCCCCGGCTCCAGCTCCTGGACGCCGGAGCGCGGCGTGTCGAACTCGTCGGCGATCGGGCCCACGATTTCTTCGAGGGCGTCCTCCAGGAATACGAGGCCCGCCGCCGTGCCGTGCTCGTCCATCACCACGGCGCAGTGGCTCCGCTGACGCTGTAGCTCGAGGATGAGCTGGGAGACAGGCTGAGTCTCGGGGGCGAAGACGGCGGGGCGGGCGCGGCCGCGCAGCTCCTCGTTGCTGCCGGGCGCAGCGTTGGCGAACACGTCCTTCACGTGGACGATGCCGACCACGGTGTCGAGGCCCACCTCGCAGAGCGGGAAGCGCGAGTGGCCGCTCTGTCGGAGGATGGCCAGGTTCGCGTCGAACTCGTTCTGCATGGAGAGGTAGGCGACGTCGACCCGCGGCATCAGGATGTGTCGCACCTCGATCTCGATCAGCTTGAAGACGTTCTCTGCCAGCTCCCACTCGCGCGGCGAGATCTGTCCCGCCTCGGCGGAGCGCGAGAGCATGTGGCGCAGCTCCTCGGTCGAGGCTCCGCCATCGTGGGCGGCTTCCACGTCCAGTCCGAAGAGCCGGAGCAGCCCGTTCGAAATCTCGTTCACGACCCAGATGAAGGGTCGGAAGGTCGCGGCGAAGATCCGCAGCGGGATGGCCGACTGCATCGTGATGCGCTCGGAGCGCTGGAGCGCCCACATCTTCGGCGCCTGCTCGCCGATGGTCATGTGGAGGATCGTGATGACCGTGAATGCGAGGAGCAGAGCGACGACGTGGAGGACGGGGTCGTTGGGATTCACCTGCACGCCCAGGGCGTCGAGGCCGGCGTAGAGCAGGACGGAGACCGCCGGCTCGCCGAGGGCACCCAATACGAGGCTCGACAGGGTGATGCCGAGCTGGCACGCCGAGAGGTAGCGGTCCAGGTGGTCGAGCATGTGTTCGGCCATCTTCGCCGGCCTGCTGCCTGCAGCAGCCAGGGTGGCGACGCGCGAGCGCCGCACCTTGACCAGGCCGAACTCCGCGCCCACGAAGAAGCCGTTCAGCAGCACGAAGAAGAGCGTGGCACCGAGTCGCCACGCTACACCCATCAGATCGAGGGAGTGCCCGCCTTCCATGGGATCAGGTGGTCCCCGCGCCAGACGGGGAGATTTGCTGTGGTTGGCGATCCATTCGCGGCGCTCCGGATTCTGGCGGTCCCCCACGGGATCCGCAAGGGAGGCCCATCCTCGCGCCTAGACCAGGCGCATGGTGGCGCCGGCGATGATGCGGGCCTCTCCGGCGCGGGCGCGGTCGGTCGCCTCGAAGTCGAGCGCGCAGAGGCGCTCCCCCGGACCGGGGACGAAGCGGATGCACCCCGGATCCAGCGCGATGGAGTCGTCGTGCACCGGGCGGTCCAGCACCTCACCCCAGCGCGCGGCCAGGCGTTCGGGGTGCGGGCTCGCGATCTCGACCGCGGCCAGTGAACGGACCACGTCGGTGCGCACGTGGGAGCGCCAGTCGGGACCGGCCCAGCGCCAGGACTCCGGCGGCACGGGCTGGTCGAGCGAGAGGAGGGCGCCGCCGGTGTCCTTCGGGTGCAGGTGGACGCCCGCGATGTCGTCCAGCTCCCCGGTCCAGACGATGCGCACGCCCAGCGCCTCCATGCGCGCGCGGTCTGCCGGGAGGTCGTCGCTCTGGACCATGACCATGTAGCCGCCGTCGCCGCCGCGGCGGGCGCGGTAGCGCGCCGCCGGTGCGTCGTCGGTCGTGGGCGAGACCACCTCGAGGAAGGTGTCGCCGACGGGAAGCACCGCGTTCACCAGGCCGAACACCTTCACGCCGGGGTCGCGGTACCCGGGCTCGATCCCGAACGCCTCGCCCAGCTCGGCCAGCGTGCCCTCCAGGTCTTCCGCCACCAGTACGCCCTGACGCAGTCTCACGAGCGCTCCTTCAAGCCGTGCTGCCCGAGCCGCCACACCAGGAGATCGAGGCGGTCCTGGCCGAAGAAGGGCTCGCCCTGGAACACGAAGGTGGGGACGCCCCAGTGGCCGGCGGCGGTGAGTGCCTCCTGGTTGGCTTCGATCGCGGCGGCGTGGTGCTCCGGGTCCGCCTCGATGGCGGCGTCGAGCTCCGAGAGGTCGAGCCCGGCGCGCGCGGTTGCCTCTGCGAGGTGGTCGCCGGTATTCCAGCCGTCCACCTCGCCGTCCCAGATGATGCGCGAGACCTCGTCGAGGAAGGACAGCCCGTGGCCGCGCTCCGCAGCGGCGATGCCCAGCCGCGTGAGCCGGTGGATGTACGGTTGCTCCTCCGGGTAGCGGCCGGTGCCGGGCTCCATCACCACGGGGTCCGGGCGCGGCCAGCCGATCGGAATGCCGTGGAACTGGCCCAGGCGGAGGATGTCGCGCACCAGGTAGGGCGGCCACAACGGGTTCACGCGCTCGAAGAACTCGGGCGTGCGCACCGCAATGGGGAGGACCGGTCGGACGCGGATGTCCACGTCGTAGCGGCGTTGGAGCTCTACCATGCGGCCGGTGGCGAGATAGGAGTAGGGGCTGCGAAAGGACCAGAAGGCATCGATCGGGAGGGTCACGACCGCCAGCATACCACCGACGGCGTTCAGGACTCGCCGGAGCCGACCATGCCCAGCGAGACGTCGCCGAACGGGCCCGGATAGCCGATTCCGGCGTGTGTCGCAGGCTGGCTGTAGTAGACGAGGCAGGCCAGGGACTTCACGCCGGCGAAGAGCTGGCGCTTCACGCTCCAGCGCGAGTCGCGCAGGCTGGCGAGCACGGCGTCCTGACCGGCGTCGTCGAGCGCGCTGAAGGGACGGAGCTTCGGGACCAGCGGCCAGACGCCGTACTCGAGCGCCAGCAAGGCGCCGTCGAGCGCATCGGCGACGGGACCGAGACTTTGGAGCCACGCTTCGGCCGCGGCGCCCACGTCGATCGTGCCCGCATCGATCAGTGCGGCTCCCTGTGGGCCCACGATCCGGCGCACCGTCGCGCGCAGCAACGCGCCGCGCCGCTGGCCGGAGAGACAGCCCAGCGGAAGCACGCCGGCCGATGCCGTGGCCCCGAGCAGGCGCAGGAAGGTTCGTCGATCGAGCTCGACCGCGCTCACGCCGCCAGCTCCGTGGCCACGCGCAGCGCGTTCGCCAGGATCGTGATCTGTGGGTTCACTCCCGTGTTGCCGGGAAGCGCCGAAGCGTCGGCGACGTAGAGCCCGCGCGCGGCGAACACGGCGCCGAGCTCATCGCACACCCCGGTCTCCGGCGACGCGCCCATCGGCGCGCCACCGAACAGGTGCACCGCGTAGAGCGACACCAGCTGCGAGGGATCGAGGACGTCGGCAAGCAGCGCGTCGGCGTCGGCCAGGCTGCGCACCGCGTGGGGGCGCTGGAGCGGCAGGTAAACCTCCTCGGCGCCGGCGGCCAGGTACAGCTCCGCGGCGGCGCGCAGCCCGCGGCGCAGCGTGGCGAGGTCGTCGGGGGGCAGCGGGTAGTGCACGCCATCGGCCGTGACCTCGCCGCGCGCACGGTCGCGAAGCAGCACCACGCACCGCGCCAGCCGGGGCAGCGCCCGCATGATGCGTTCGTGATCGCGGCCGAAGCCGGGCAAGGCCGTCGCGGTGGCCACGGGGTGGACGGTCACGTTCTCGAGCATGAAGTCCGGGGCGAACTCGCTCACGCCGTACCCCATGCTGGGCCCGTAGTAGCCGTGCACCGGCTCGGCGAAGCGGGCGGTCACGTAGAGGGAGCTGTGAGCCTGGAATCCGCGCCCCGCGCCGAGGCCGCTGCGTTGCAGGAGCAGAGGCGTGGCCAGGACGCCCGCCGCCAGCACCACGAGCGGCGTCTCCACCCGTAGGTCGCGGGCCTCCACGGCGACCACGGCGCCGTCGCGCAGCACGATCCGTTCCACGGGCGTCTCGGCGCGCACGCGGGCGCCGGCGCGCTCGGCGCGCGGCACGTAGCTCACCAGCGTGGACTGCTTGGCACCGCTGGGGCAGCCGAAGTTGCACAGGCCCAGGTTCACGCAGCCGCGCACGCTGCGGTGGATGGGCGCGCCGGCCCAGCCCAGTGCATGCGCTCCCGCCGCGAGCCGCTCGGCGTTCTTGCTCGTGTGGGCGCGGTCGGTTGGCGACGCGTGGATCCCGCGCCAGGCCCGTTCCACGTAGGACTCGAAGCCGTCCAGCGCGAGGCCCTCTTCGTCGCGCCAGCGCGCGAGCAGCGCGTCCGGCGTGCGGAAGCACAGCGCGTCGTTCACCACCGTGGAGCCGCCGACGCAGCGCCCGGCGTAGAGGGCCTGGTTGCTCCCGGCCACCGCGGCGTTGTGGAAGAGGCGCGACAGCATCTCTCCTTCGCGCCCGCTGAAGTCGCGGGTCTCGAGGCGCGGTCCCGCCTCCAGGACCACGACACTGCGCCCACTCTCGGCCAGCACGGCGGCGGCTGCGGCGCCGCCGGCTCCGCTCCCCACCACCACCGCGTCGGCGCCTTCGCTCATGCGGCCGGGAAGATCGCGTCGATCTTCTCTTCCATCTCCGGCGGCAGCTTCACGCCCGAGGCCTTGGCGTTTTCCTCGATCTGCGCCACGCGGGTGGCGCCGACGATCACGCTGGACACGCCCGGCTGGCGCAGACACCAGACCAGGGCGAGCTGTGCAAGCGAGATCCCGAGCTCCTGGGCCAACGGCTGCAGCCGGTCAACGCGCTCGAGCACGTCGCCGTCGAGGAAGGCGTTCATGAACTGGTTGCGCTCCGCGTCGCTGGCGCGGGTGCCGCTCGGCCGCGCACCTCCGGAGTATTTGCCCGTCAGCACTCCCTGGCCGAGCGGGCTGAAGACGATCTGGCCGAGGCCTTCGCGGCGGCTCACGGGCAGCACCTCGCGCTCGATCTGGCGCCGCAGCAGGTTGTACTGGGGCTGATTCGAGACGGGCCGGTAGCCGTGATGCCGGTCGGCGAGGTGGCAAGCGTCGATCAGGTGGCCTGCGCGCCATTCGGAGACGCCCCAGTAGAGCACTTTGCCCTGGCGGATCAGGTCCTCGTACGCGCGCACCGTCTCTTCGACAGGAGTGCTGGGATCGGGCCGGTGGCACTGGTGCAGGTCGATGTAGTCGGTCTGGAGACGCCGCAGGGAGGCCTCCACGCTCTCGACAATGTGCTTGCGCGAAAGGCCGCGGTCGTTGGGCCGCTCCGACATGGGGAAGAAGCACTTGGTGGCCACCACCACATACGGACGCGGGATGCCCTTGAGGGCGGCGCCCAGGGCTTCCTCGCCCTTGCCGCGGGCGTAGACATCCGCGGTGTCGAAGAGGTTGATGCCCAGGTCGAAGGCCCGATGCACCACGTCCTGGGTGGTGCTCCCGTCCACGCCGGAGCCGAAGGTGAGCCAGGAGCCCAGGGAGATCTCGCTCACCCGCAGGCCGCTGTTGCCGAGCTGTCGGTATTCCATGCCGGGAGTCTACCTCCAGCTACACTCCGGCCCCGTGCTGAACCTGGCATCCACGAGCGATTCCGCCTGGCTCGAGCGGGCCCTGGCCGACCTCGACGAGGTCCTGCTGGACCACGCCCACGCCGAGAAGAAGGCGGCGAGCACCGCGCTGAGCCTGGTCTTCCGCTACCCGGAGCGTCCCGAGCTGGCCCGTCCGCTCTCGGAGCTGGCGCGCGAGGAGCTGGGCCACTTCGAGGGGGTGCTCAGCCAGCTCGAGCGGCGCGGGAGGCGCTTCGCGCGCCAGCGACCCAGCCCGTACGCCGGACGCCTCCAGGACGCGGTGCGTACCCACGAGCCGGCACGGCTGGCGGACACGCTGCTCTGCTGCGCGCTCATCGAGGCCCGCAGCTGCGAGCGCTTCGGGCTCCTGGCGGCCGCAGTGGACGACGCGCTCCTCGCGAAGTTCTACGAAGCGCTGGTGGCGGCCGAGGCGCGCCACCACGGCTTGTACGTGGAGCTGGCTCGCGGCGTGGATCCGGACGCAGCGGGCCGCTTGAAGGAGCTCGCCGTCCACGAGGCCCGGGTCATCGCCGAGGCGCCCGCGTGGCCCCGGCTGCACACCTAGGGTTCCCGAGAAGAGGAGGAAGCATGGAGACCAAGACGGAGAGAGTGGAGATCCCGGCGGGCGAGGTGGGCATGCCTGGCTATCTGGCGCGGCCTGCCGAGGGCGGCCCGCATCCCGCGGTGCTCGTGTGGATGGAGCTCTTCGGGATCAACGCCCACATCCGCGACGTCACCGAGCGGGTCGCGCGCGAGGGCTACCTGGCCCTGGCGCCGGACTTCTTCCACCGCACCCATCCCGGTCTCGATCTCGGCTACTCCGACGACGACATGCAGAAGGGCTTCGAGCCGTACGGCGCGCTCCACGCCGACTCGATGATCGCCGACGCGCGCGCCGCCATCGCCTGGCTGCGGGGGCGCGACGACGTGCGCGGCGACCGGCTGGGCGCCATGGGCTTCTGTGTGGGCGGCCACATGACCTACCTGTGCGCCTGCGAAACGGATGTGGCGGCGGCCGCGAGCTTCTACGGCGGCGGCATCGGCGCGCCGGAAGGCTTCGGCGGCGCCGAGTCCACGCTGGCCCGCACCCCCAAGATCCGCGGCCGCATCCTGTGCTTGTTCGGGGAGAACGACGAATACATCCCGCTCGACCAGGTCCAGGCCATCAAGGGCGAGCTGGAGAAGGCGGAGATCCGCCACGAGGTGGAGGTCTACCCCGGCGTGGGCCACGGCTTCTTCTGCGACCGGCGCGACTCCTACGACGAGAAGAGCGCCGCCGATGCCTGGGCCAAGACGAAGGCGCTGTTCGCGGAGGAGTTGAAGTAGGCCGAGCGTCGGCCGCCCGCTATCTAGCGTCTGCTAGACGGAAGCGCACCGGTACCTCCAGCTGCCCGTACACCCAGGGAAGCTCGCCCGCGCGCACCACGCTTCGTTCCGCTGCGCGGTCGAGGCTCGCGTGACCCGACGAGCCCACCACGCGGATCTCCTGGGCCAGACCGCTCACCCGGTCGATCAGGAAGCCCACCGTTGCCACGCCCTGCAGGCGCCGCGTCCGGGCCGCATTTGGATAGACCACGGCGGCCTGGATGCGACGCCGGATCTCGGCGAGGCGCTCGTCCACGCTCGGAGTGCTGGGAACGCCGTCCACTTCGGGCAGCTCTGAGATCGTGCCGTCGCCGGCGACCGGGAGCGGCGCCAGCAGGGCCAGCAGCAGGAGTGCCGCGGCGTACCTCACCGCCGCAGCTCCACCGTCACGCGAAAGTCGAAGTTGCGCTCCGGCGACGGGTAGAAGCGCTGCTGGCGGAAGGGCAGGAACGTCATGGGGTCGAAGCGCACGCCCAGGGCGCCGATCTCCTCGTACTGCGTGTCCAGCACGTTGTAGATGTTGGCCTCGAAGCCCAGCCGCACGTGCTCCCCGATTCGGGGGCGCCAGGCCACGTGGGCGTCCACCACCTGGAAGTCGTCGAGGCGAGAGAAGTCGTTGCCCAGGTCGTTCAGGAAGGGGCGGCTCCCCACGAAGTTGGCGTTCATGCCCGCCTCGGTCTCACAGGGCCCGAAGAAGCGCACGCCCGCCGTGCCCCGGTGCCTGGGGATCATGGGAAGGCGGGAGCCCTCCAGCATGGTCAGCGTGTCGCGGCGGATCTCCACGTCGTCGTAGGTATAGCTCCCGTAGAGCTCGATCCACTCCGCCGGCCGCACGACCGCGGAGAACTCCACGCCCTTGTGGAGGACCCGGTCCACGTTGACGCTGCTCGGGAACAGGAAGGGATCGACGAAGGGGTTCGCGATGATCTCGTCGTGCACGGTCAGGTGGTAGAAGGCGAGGTTGGCGTCGGCGAAATCGCTGCGCCACTTGGCGCCCACCTCGTAGTTCTGGGAGCTTTCGAGGTCGAGGGGGTCGGCCAGGCCGCGGAAGTCGAGGGATTCGTCGATGTTCGGGAAGCGAAAGCCGCGCGACCAGGACCCGTACACCGAGAGGGCATCGATCACCCGCCACGTTAGAGCCGCCTTGGGCGACCACACCGCATCGCCGTCGTCGAGCTCGGTTCCAGCGAGAGGGTCCCTGCCATCCCGCGAGTTGTGGTCGTAGCGCACGCCCGCTGAGAGGATGACGTCCTCCAGCAGATTGAGGTCGTCTTGCACGAAGACGCCCCAGGTCTCCCGCGTGACCCGGGCTGCGCTGGAGGAAGGCGGCGTCATGAACACGAAGTCCAGGAATTCCGAGTTGCGCGTGACCCGCTCGCTGAGCCAATCGCCGCCCACCACGAGCTGATTGGCGTGACCGAAGATCGCGCGCCGCACCTCGAGTTGGTTGTTCACGCCAACCGCCCGGCTGTCGCTGTCGGTGTCGAAGGAGAACGTCACGTTGCCGAGGGCGCCCCGGTCGTGACGCGTGTCGTACCAGGCGGTGGTCTTCCAGAGCACGTCCTCGGCGAGGAAGGCTCGCAGCGTACCGTCTACGAAATAGCTGCGCGTCCTGCTGAAGTTGTCGTCGGCGCTGGGCTCGGCGGCGCGGCGCCCCAGGAAGTCCATCTCCGCCCGGCTCAGCGTGCCCGGCCGCTCACGCCGGTCGCTCGAGTAGCCGGACTTCAGGTCGAGTGTGGCCCACTCGCCGAGATCGAAGCCGAGCTTGAAGGTGCCGCCGTGGGTGCGGAAGTCGCTGCGCTCGCGGTAGCCATCGCTCTTGTCGAGGTTGAGGAAGAGCGAGGCGCGCACGGGCCCGTGGGAGCCGCCGGCGAACACCGAGCTTCCGTAGGAGTCGTAGGAGCCCAGGTGGCCGCGCGCTTCGAAGCGAGCCGGCCCGTCACCCGAGCGCGTGGAAATGCTGATGACGCCGGCCTGGGAGTTGTCGCCCCAGGCCGCGTTCACCGGCCCGCGTACGATCTCGATGCGCTCGATCTCGTTCATCTGGATCATGGCCCAGTCGGTCGTCGCGCTGTTCGCCTCGTTCACGCGCCGGCCGTCCACGAGCACCAGCGTCGAGGATCCGCCGCCGCTGCCGTTGTTGAAGCCGCGCAGCTCGATCCGATAGCCCTCGGGGTTCGTGTTGTCCTGGGTCACGAAGACGCCGGCCTCGCGGCGCAGCAGGTCGGGAATGTCGCGCGCGCCGCTCTTCTCGATGTCCGCTCGTTCGAGGACGGTGATGTTGCCGGGCAACTCCAGGTTGCCCAGCTCGCCGCGGCTGGTCGCGATCACCTCGCCGACGGAGCGCGTGACCGCCGGCAGGGTGTCGGTGTCGCTCGGGGTAGCGGCTGCCGCAGAGGACGGGGGATCGACCACCGGGGTTTCCGCGCGCGCCGCGGCAGCGGCGCCGAGGAAGAGGAGCAGGAATGCGAGCAGACGGGGAGCTACGAGGCCGGACGGGACCGGACGGGCCATATGAGGCACCTCCACTCTCTCCGCGGAGAGTGAGTTGCGTCGCCCGGGCAGGTCTCCTGGCTTACGGGTCGTTGCGCTCTCACGCCTTCCCGAGGTTCCTTGTACCTCAGTGGTTCGTGTGAGAGAGCTACCCGATCACAGTGGCGGGACCGCGGCCGATTCTCACGGCCTTCCCTATTCACCCGTGTTGGGCACCAGGGCGGCTTGTTTTGTGGCTTCTGTGTACAGAGTGCCAGCGGGGTAGTCAATCGGTGGGGAAGCCACCCGCGTGGTGTCGCGCTAGGCCAGCTCTGCGCGTAGCGCCTCGGCCAGGCGCTCCACGTTGGCGACGCGTGCGTTCTCTCCCATCAGCCCGATGCGCCACACGCCGCCGGCCAGCTTGCCGAGGCCGCCGCCCACCTCGATGCCGTGGCGCTCGAGGAGCGCGTCGCGCACGGCCGCCTCGCCGCGCGCGACCAGCGACTCAGGGAGGCGCAGCGTCGTGAGCGGCGGAAGGCGCCGGGCTTCCTCCACCAGCGGCTCGAAACCCAGCGCACCGAGCTGGGCGAGGAGCGCGGCCTGCGCCTCACGGTGGCGCCGCTCGCGGGTCTCCATGCCTTCCTCCTCGACGATGCGCAGCGCCTCGAGCAGCGCGGTGACCATGGAGACGGGCGCGGTGTGGTGATAGACGCGCTCGCTGCCGAAGTAGCCGGCCAGCAAGGTCAGGTCCAGGTACCAGCTCTGCACCTTGCGGCTGCGTGACTCCACGCGCTCCATGGCGCGCGAGTTGAACGAGACCGGCGAGAGGCCCGGCGGGCACGAGAGGCACTTCTGGGTGCCGCTGTACGCGGCGTCGACGCCCCACTCGTCGAGCTGCACGGCGATCCCGCCGAGAGATGTCACGCAGTCGAGCACCACCAGCGCGCCGGCCTCGCGCGCGGCGTCGGCGATGGGCGGTACCGGCTGACACACGCCGGTGGAGGTCTCGGCGTGAACGAAGGAGACCACGCGCGGCGCTACGCGGGCGATGGCCTCGCGCATCGCCTCGGGATCGAGGGCGGTGCCCCACGCTGCGTCCACTCGGGTCACCCGTGCACCGATGCGCGACGCCACCTCGCACATCCTCTCGCCGAAGACGCCGGCCACTCCGACCACGATCGCGTCGTCGGGCTCGAGCAGGTTGCACAGGCACGCCTCCATGCCTGCGCTGCCCGTCGCCGAAAGCGGAAGGGTCATGGCGTTGCGGGTGCCGAAGACACGGCGCAGCCGCTCCTGCACCTCGTCCACGATGGCGAGGAAGGCGGGATCCAGGTGCCCGATGAGTGGGCGGGCCAGTGCCTCGCGCACGCGCTCGGAAACGTTGGACGGGCCGGGTCCGAGGAGCAGTCGCTTCATGGCGGCGAGGGTAGCGGGGGGGTAGCGTTCGGCGACATGATCCGTTGGGTGCTCTTCGCGCTGGGGCTCGTCGCCGTGGGCGTGGGTGCCTGGGTCTGGGTCTCCTCGCCGACGGGGGCCTCCGACGAGATCGGGCCCGCTTCGCGCGCCGAGATGGAGCGGGTGCTTCGGGAGAACCCGTGATCCGCGCGCGCGCCGAGCTGGAGTCCGACGAGCGGCGCCGCCTGGCGCCCCAGGCTGTGTGTGCGGCCGACTCCCTCGGGCGCGTGGTGGACGAGCCGGAACACCCGTACCGCACGGCCTTCCAGCGCGACCGCGATCGTATTCTGCACTCGCGCGCCTTCCGGCGCCTCGAATACAAGACCCAGGTGTTCGTAGTCCACGAGGGCGACCACTACCGCGACCGTCTCACCCACACCCTGGAAGGTGCGCAGATCGCGCGCACCATCGCGCGCACGCTGGGGCTGAACGAAGACCTGGCCGAGGCCGTCGTGCTGGCCCACGACCTGGGCCACACCCCGTTCGGCCACGCCGGCGAGCGCGTGCTGAACGAGCTGCTCGAAGGCGAGGGCGGCTTCGATCACAACCGCCAGAGTCTGCGCGTGGTGGATCTGCTGGAAGAGCGCAACCCGGGCTACCGGGGCCTCAACCTCACCATGGAGACGCGCGAAGGCATCCTCAAGCACGGCGCCGATTGGGAGCACCCGGTGCCGTTCCCTCCGGAGCGCCCGCATCCCTCCGCCGAAGCGCGAGTAGCGGACTTCGCCGACGAGATCGCCTACCTGAACCACGACCTGGACGACGGGCTGCGCTCGGGACTGCTCGAGCCCGAGGCGCTGGAGGGCGTGACCCTGTGGCGCGAGACCCGCCGCGAGGTACGGGAGCGGCTGGGCGAGATGAACCCTCGCGTGGAGCTCGCCCAGACCATCAGTGGGCTGATCAACCGGCTGGTGACGGACCTGCTGGCGGAGACGGCTCGGCGCCTGGAGGAGGTTCCGGACCGCAAGGTGCTCCACGCCCGCCGCCAGCCCGCGGTGGGCTTCTCGGAGGGGGTGGCCCGGGACGCCCTGGCCCTGAAGCGCTTCCTGCTGGTGGAGCTCTACCAGCACCCGGAGGTGCTCCGGGAGACCCGCAAGGGCGAGAAGGTGCTCGGGGCGCTCTTCCGGGCCTTCCGGGAAGACCCGCGGGGCCTCCCGGCCCACGTACTGGCGCGATTCCCCGGGGACGGCGAAGCTCGGGCCGTCGCGGACTACGTGGCCGGCATGACCGACCGGTTCGCGCTGGACGAACACCGCAAGTTGCTGGATCCTCATGGGCCCGTCTGAGCCGGAGATCCGAGTCGTGCTGGTCACGGCCCCGGATGCCGGGGCGGGGGCCGAGCTGGCTCGGGCCGTGGTGGGGGAGCGGCTGGCCGCCTGCGTGAACGTCGTTCCCGGCGTTCGATCGATCTACCACTGGAATGGAACCGTACAAGAGGAGGACGAGGTGCTCCTCGTCATGAAGACCACCAACGAGCGCCTGGAGGCGCTGACCCTGCGCGTGATCGCGCTCCATCCCTATGACGTGCCCGAGGTGCTGGCCCTGCCGGAGGCAGGCGGCAGCGCCGCGTACCGCGCGTGGCTGCTGGGAGAGGTCGGCGCGTGAGCCTGGCCGACGCCCTGGAACGCGCCGCCACGGCCCTGCCGGAGGCGGCCGACGCCATTCGCCCGGCCAACGGGGATCCCGACCGGGTGCTCGCCGCGTTGGACGTGCCGCGGGCGGCACGGGTGCTGACCTGGCTGCTGGCCGAGGACCCGGAGGCCGGGGCCGAGCTGGCCGACGCGTGGAGTCATCACGAGGGCCTGGATGACGTATTGGAGGCGGTGGACGAGTCGGCGCTCCCCAAGGCCTCCCGCAAGGGCCTGCGCCGCGTTCGCCACCGCTTGCGCTCGCGCGGCGTGGCGCTGGGTGAGCCGACGCCCGAAGCGCGCGTGGCGCGGCTCCCGGGTGGCGGCGAGGAAGCCCTCGAGATGGCATTGGTCTCGCCGTTCGACCCCAGCGGGGCGCGAATCGTCTCGTTGGTGGACGCACCGCCGGAGGGCGGCGCCCGGCTTTTCCAGGTGATCACCGACGCGCGTCGTGGAATCGTCGAGTGCCGCGTCTACACCACCACCCGCGGCAAGGCGCGCCGCTTCGCGCGCGATCTCGCGGGGCGCGATCAGTTCGCGGGTAGCGACGTGCCGCCCGAGGCGGCCCGCGCCTGGCTGTCCCGCTGTGCCGCGCGGCAGCCGGCCGACCGTCCGCTGCCCCGGGCCTTCGTCGAGTGCCGCTCGCGGCTCGTGGGCGAAGGCGCGACCCCGGGCGAGCTGGTGCGCGCCGCGCTCGGGGCCGGCGACTCGCCTCGCCGCGCCGTGGAGCTGGTGCGCGCCGGCGAGATCGGTCCCTGGATCCCCGCCGGCGACGCTCTGCGCGAGACGGCGGAGAAGGTGCAGGAGCTGGCCAAGGGTCAGATCATTCTCACGCGCGGCTCTCGCCGCGAGCAGATCCAAGATATCCTGGGCGACGCGATCGACTCCGTCTTCGACGAAGCGGAGTCGGCCCGCGTGGCCGAGTGGCTGGAAGAAACCGCCTACCTGCTCTGGAAGAAGGAGAGCGACGACGACGCGCGCGCTTGCCTGGCGGCCACCGCGGACCCCGAGGTGCGCCGCGCGCTCCTCGAGGTGGCGTTGGCCCCGGTGCTCGCACGTGCAGCGGAGTCGGGTGAGGGCGAGGGCGAAGAACCCTCGCTGGTGGTGAAGCAGTGAGCCTGCTCGCCCAGGGTCGCAGCTGGCGAGCCGAGCTCGCCAAGGACCGTGAGAGCATCCTGCTCGTGCCGCAAAAGGAAGGTCTGCCGGACGACCTTCCGGACCTGCGCGAGCTCCGCATGGAAGTTCCGCTGAGCCGCTGGAATTCGGTGGTGAAGCACGCCCAGTCCGATCGCAAGCTCCTGGGAGGCGTCCTTCTCGACTTTGCGACGCCGAAGGAGCACGTGTCGACGGCGATCGCCCGCGATCGACTCTGGGTGGAACTCACTCGCGTGGTGGTCGACGCCACCACGGCCCTCGTGGCCAGCGGAATCATCATCCTCGAGCCGGCTTCGAAAGGAACGGAATGAGACGTCGATTCGGACGGCGGCGCGACTCGAGCGAGAGCGCCCCCATCGATGCGGGCGCGATCTTCGCGCGCCTCGCCCAGGCAGAGACGATTCCCGTGGGCGTCGAGCCCATTCAGGTAGAGGGCGTTCCCGCCGGCTTTGCCGCGCTGGGTGCCGGCACGAGCTCCGACGGCCGCCCTATCGTGGTGGCGTGGTCGCGCTCCGGCGCCGACGCCGTGCTCGCGGCCCTCGCGGCGGGCGCCGAGCGTTTGTCCGAGGGCGGAGCCGCCTTTGCGGTAGCCCCCGCCTTCGCACCCCACGCGCGACGCGTGTTGAACCTGGCGGCCCCGCGCGCCTTCTCGCTGGAGGCGCGTGAAGGGGGCGGTGACGCCGAGGAGCCCGGCGTCGAAGTACTCGACGACGCCCTCGTGCTGCCGGCCTCGCGTGTGGCCGGGCGCTTGACGGACGTGCACGAGCGCGATCTGTTCACGCGGGCCGCGGCGGGCCTCGCCGGCCTCGCGGCCAAGCACGGCGGCAGCGTGCGCGGTGTGGGCTCGTCCGTGGAGCTGGTGCTGCTGGCGCGCCGCGTGGCGGCGCTGCGCGCGGACCACGTGCTCGAGAGCTTCGTTCCGCGCCGCTCGAGCGATCGCATCGACGCCGCCAACCTGGCGGACGTGCTGGATCGCCTGGAGGGCCAGCTGCGCAAGCACCTGAACGACCGCAAGGTGCGGGAGGGCGACGAGGGCCTGCGGGCGGGCGCCATCGACGCGGCCGCGCGTACCGCGGGGCTGCGCTCGCTGCAGCGCTGGCCGCTGCCGGGGAGCGATCCGGAACGCATCGACTTCCTCGGCCTCGACGCCGAGGGCAAGCCCGTTGCGGGCGCTGTGCGCCGACAGATCGGATTGGACGGACTGGCGCGCATCCTGGACGCGTGCCTCGCGCTGCGGGCCGCGCTCCCGGCGCTGCTGGCCGGGGAGACCCCGCCCGTGCGTCTCGAGATGCCGAAGCTCCTGCTGGTGGCGGACCGCTTCGACGAGGTGGCGCTGCGCGCGCTGGCCGAGCTGTCGCTCGAGATCGAGCGGCTGCCGCTCGGGGCTGCGACGACCGAGACCGTGAGCGAAGGACGAGGCGACAGCGCGGGCCGCGGCCGTGGCCGCGGCCGACGCCGACGGGGCGGTCGCGGCGAAGGCGACGAGCGCGGCGGTGCGGGTCGTGACCGCGACGACCGCAAGGGCCGGGGTCGCGACCGCGACAGAGCCCCCGAGAAGGCGCATGAGGCGCGCGACGACGACAACGAGCGAGGCGCGGAGCGCGGAAGCGATCGCGGAAGCGACCGTGGTGACGGGCGCGAAGAAGAAGAGCGCGCACCCGCCGCACCGCGCTTCGCACAGCTCTCGGCCTTCGATCTGACGGACGACGACGAGCCGGAGCGGCCGCGCCGCGGGCGCCGCCGAGGCGGACGCCGCCGCCGCGGAGCCCGCGGCGGCTCGGGAGGCGGCGAGGACGCGCCCGACGAGGCCGACGAAGCCGAGCCCTCCGCGTCTGCGACCGAGCCGACGGAGGGCCCGGATGCGGGCGAGGCGTTGGCGCGTCCCGCGGCGGCGGACGACGAGAGAGCCCCCCTGAGCGAGCCGGTCGAGGCTGAGGCTGAGGCCGAGGTCGAAGTCGC
>CAXMOD010000223.1:0-9597 GCA_964194905.1 uncultured Desulfobacterales bacterium
CCCGGCGTGATGGAACGCCTCGGTCTGGGTCCCGACGTCTGCCTCGAGCGCAACCCGCGCCTCGTGTACGGGCGCATGACGGGTTGGGGCCAGGACGGCCCGCTCGCCCACGCCGCCGGCCACGACATCAACTACATCTCCATCGCCGGCGCCCTCGGTCCGCTGGGACGCAAGGGGGAGGCCCCGGTCCCGCCCCTCAACCTGGTGGGTGACTTCGGTGGTGGCGGCATGCTGCTGGCCTTCGGTGTGGCGTGCGCTCTTGTCGAACGGCAGCGCTCGGGGAAAGGACAGGTGGTCGACGCGGCCATGGTGGACGGCGCCGCGGCGCTGATGTCCATGATGCACGGCATGCTCGCAATCGGCTTGTGGCGCGACGAGCGCGGTGTGAACCTGCTGGACACGGGCGCGCACTTCTACGACGTCTTCGAGACTCGTGACGGCGAGTACGTCTCGATCGGCTCGATCGAGCCGCAGTTCTACGCCCAGCTGCTGAAGCTGACGGGACTCGAGGGCGAGGACCTGCCCCGCCAGATGGACCGCGAGAAGTGGGACGAGACGAAGGAGCGCCTGCGCGCCGTATTCAGGACGAAGACGCGCGCCGAGTGGTGCGAGATCATGGAGGGAACCGACGTGTGCTTCGCACCGGTGCTCTCCATGACCGAGGCCTACACGCATCCTCACAATGTGGAGCGCAAGGTGTTCTTCGAGATGGGCGGCGTGACCCAGCCCTCGCCGGCGCCGCGCTTCGGGCGCACTCAGCCCGAGGTGGTGCGCCCGCCGGCCCATCCGGGCCAGCACACCGACGAGGCGCTGGCGGACTGGGGCCTCGCCGCCGAAGAAATCGCGCGCCTGCGCGACGCCAAGGCCATCGCGTAGACGGCGCGCGCCACGCGGGATCCTGCGCGGCGTCGCCCCAGGTTCCTAGTCGGAGAGCCGATGCCAGCGCGCCGTCGCGCGCGTCAGCACCTCGCCGGACTCGTCGACCAGCTCGCCTTCCAGGTGGTAGTTGCGTCCTTCCACCCGCAGGAGGCGGCCGCGGGCCAGGAGCGGTCGCCCCGTGGGAGCCGGGCGCCGGTAGCGCAGCTGGAAGTCCACCGTGGCGATGTTCAGCTCGGGCCCGGCGTCCAGGGTCGCCGCCATCCCGAGCACCTCGTCCAGCAGGGCCGCCTGGATGCCGCCGTGGATGATGCCCGGGGCGCCGGCCACGGAGTCAGGCGCGGTGTAGGGCGCCTCGACCGCGCCGGGGCCCGCGCGCCGGAAGCGCAGCCGCAGGCCGTCCGGATTGCTGTGTCCGCAGCCGAAGCAGCGATCTTCGGGTCCGTCGTTTACGATCCACTCGTCCATCAGGCGAGGGGATAGCGCAGTGGAGCACGAGGCGGACGCGGAGCTCGGACGTAGCTTCGACCGGGCCCTGGAAGAGGGCGAAGCGGGGCAGCTGCGCGAGCTGGTGCGGCGCATCGTGCAGGACGCCGAGGACGCGCGCTTCGCCGAGATCTGCTGCGTACGCCTGGCACGGCACCGCAACGCCCTGGTGCGCGGCGACGCCCTGGCGGGCTTCGGCCGACTGGCCCAGCGCTTCGGTCGCCTCGACCGGCGTCGCGTGCAGCGTCTCGTGGAGAAGGGACTCCACGCCCACCACGAGTACGTGCGCGCCCAGGCGGCCTCGGCTGCCGACGACCTGGAGACCCACCTGGCCTGGCGGCTCGACCGCCCCGGACACGCCTAGGTGCGCCGGCTCCTCATCGCCGTCGCTGCGCTGCCCGCCGTGGCGCTCGCCTTGTGGTTCGGCGGCCTCGGCCCAGCCGCCGTGTTGCCTGGCGGCATCCTCTGGGGTGCGGTCGCACCCATCCCCGCCGACTGGTCGTTCACCGATTCCATCGCCGAGGTGCAGCTCGAGGTGCGCCGCGGCGGCATCCTTCCCTGGTCGGTCACCACGTGGGTGATGAGCGACGGGCCGAACCTGTACATCGGCGCCGGCGAGTGCAATCGGCAGTGGACCCACACGGCGAAAACGCACCCGGACGTGCGCGTGCGCATCGGCGGGCGCATCTACCCGCTGCGCATGGTGCTCGAGGAGCGGGTCGAGGTGGGCGCGGTGATCGCGCTGATCACCCTGCACAAGTACCTGGGCATCGCCGTCGCGTCGGCGCGCTACGACGGAACCAGCAGCGGCTGCGTCTTCCGACTGGAGCCTCGCTCGTGAGAAGGTTTGTCGCCGTCGCGCTGCTCGCGCTCGCCTGCGGCCCCGGCCTCGAGGGCGAGCCTGCCGCTGCCCCTGTGGCGGACTGGAGCTTCGCGGCGCAGGCGGAGTCGGTGGCCTTCGCCGCTGCCGACGGAACTCCGATCCGCTTCGTGCTGGCACAACCGTTGGTCGTCGATGAGAGCCTGTACCTGCGTGCAATGACCATCCTCCCCGTAAAGGACCCGGCGCTCGCTGCCATCCTGGAGGAGGGCCGCGTGCAAGTGGCCGTGGATGGGCGCGTCTGGCAGGCGCAGGCGGTGCGGCTCACGACCGCGGCGGAGATCGACCCACTCCTGCCCGAGTTGCTGCGCGTGAGCCACGTGGAGGCGGTCGATCCACACTGGGACCCGAATCCCACCCGCTACCCCGGCACCCAGGTGCAGCAGTGGTTCTTCCGGGTGGAGACGCCCTAGCTTCCGCCTACTTGCCCTCGAAGGTCGGCTCGCGCTTCTGGAGGAAGGCGCTCATCGCCTCGCGCAGGTCGTCGCTCTGCAAGAAGCTCGCGTTCCAGGTGGCCACGTACTCGAGGCCCTCCTCGACGCTCTTGCCCTCGCAGTAGCGCAGCACCTGCTTGGTGCCCTGCACGGCCAGCGGTGAGTTGCGCGCGATGCGCGCGGCCATCTCCTGGGCGGCCTTCACCGTGGCGCTGCCGTCGCCCAGCACGTCGTTCACGAGACCGATTCCGAGTGCGCGCTCGGCGTCGAAGTCGTCGCCGGTGAGGGCCAGCTCGTAGGCGATGCCGCGGCCCACGATGCCCGGCAGGCGCTGCAGCGTGCCCACGTCGGCCACGATGGCGATGCGCGTCTCGCGCACGCTGAAGACCGAGTCGGCCGAGCACAGGCGCACGTCGCACGCGGTGATCAGGTCGATCCCGCCGCCGATGCAGTAGCCGTGCACCGCGGCGATGACGGGCTTCGGGCAGTCCGCTACCGCGGTGATGGAGCCTTGCAGGTGCCGGATCTCCCGGCGCAGCGCACTCCGCCGCGCGGCTTCGCTGGTGGGCTCGCCCGAACCGCCCCCGCTGATGGTTCCACCCATGGTCTTCAAGTCGAGCCCCGCGGTGAAGTGGGGACCGCGCGCCGCGATCACCACCGCGCGCACGTTCTCATCCGCCGAGAGCGCCTTCATGGCTATGGGGAGCTCGCGCCAGAAGTCGGGGTTCATGGCGTTGCGCTTGTCTGGATTGTTGAGCCAGAGGGTGGCGACGTGGCTGTCCTGCTCGAGCTCGAAGAACGTGTAAGCCATGGAGGGGTCTCCTGCTCTTTTCTTGGCGGGGGGCGTGAGTCTAGCGCGCCGATCCCGCGGGCGGCCTACTTCTCGTCGTAGGTGATGGTGCCGTCCCAGTCGGGAGGCGGCGGCTCCGCGCGCAGATGCGCGATGCGCTCGCGATAGAGCGCATACAGGTACGTGTCGGGGTAGGCCTCCGTCAGCCCGTCCAGGAGCACGTCGGCGCCGTCCCAGTCTCGCGCACGGAAGCTCTCGAGCGCCTCCTCCCAGCGCCGGCACTCGGCTGCGAGTTCCGGAGCCAGCGAGGCCTGTTCGCCCAGCGGTTCGTAGATGGTGAGGGATTCATCGCGCCCCTTCACCCGCACCCGGTCGAGCTCCCGGAAGGCGATGCCCGGGCAAGCGTTTGCTGTCGACTGTCCGACCACCACGCCCACCCGGTAGCGCTTGGTGACTCCCTCCAGCCGCGAGGCCACGTTCACGCTGTCGCCGATGACCGTGTAGTTGAGGCGGTTCAGCGAGCCCATGTTGCCGGCAACCACCACGCCGGTACTGACGCCCACACCGATGCCGATGCGCGTGTCGCCCGACAGGCCCAGATCGGTGTTGATGTCGTCCAGGGCTTCGTACATCTCCATGGCGGTGTGGACCGCGCGCAGCGCGTCGTCCGCGTGGCCGAGCGGTGCGCCGAAGATCGCCATCACCGCATCGCCGATGAATTTGTCCACCACGCCGCCGTGTTCTTCCACGATCGCCGAGACGCGGGTGAGGTAGGTGTTGAGCAGGCGCACCAGGTCGTGGGGTGCCGCCCGCTCGGACAGGCTCGTGAAGTTGCGCACGTCGGAGAACAGCACCGAGACCACGCGCTCCTCGCCGCCCAGCTCGATCTCCTTGCGCAACAACTCCTCGGCCACCGCAGGCGACACCACCTTGCCGAGCAGGTTGCGCACCCGGTCACGTTCAGCGAGGCCCTTGGTCATGCGGTTGAAGGAATCGGCCAGAACGCCCAGCTCGTCCCGCTGCTCGATCTCTACCGGCTCGGTGTAGTCGCCTTCGGCGACGCGCTCGGCTCCCCGGGCGAGGATGGCAACCGGGCGGGTTACGCGGCTGGCGAGCAACGCGCCGCCCAGGATCGAGAAGATCAGGCCGGCGCCGAAGATACCGACCAGGATGTTGCGCACGCGGAACGTGGGCGCGAGTGCGTCGTCCAGCGAACGCTGGAGCACCGTGGCCACCTGCACGCGCCCCACCGACTCGGCCGGCGCGATCCAGGTGACGTACTCCCGGCCGTCGAGCTCTACCGGAATGCTCTTGTGGGCCTCACCCAGATCGAGGGAGAAGCGACGCGCCAGGTCGTCGCGCAGCTCCCGGTCCAGCGTCGTCGCGAACGGCTGCCAGCCGTCGCCCACCATCCGCATCAGAGATATCTCGGTGCCCGTGCTGCGCCGCAGCTCCTCCGCCAGGGCGTCGTCGACGGGGAACCCGATCACGATCCACGCGGTCGGGTCCGGGGTGAACAGCGGCGTCACCACCAGCTGGTGAGGCTCCCCGTCGATGAACTCGATCGACGTGGCCTCGCCGCGGTCGTCGTCCATGGCGGCGTCGAGGAAGGCGGGGTGGGCGAAGGGCGTGCCGTACTGGTCCGGATGCAGGGTGTCGGCCTGCACGTCGCCGTCCATGCTCACCACCATCATCACGCTGGCGTCGGCGCGGTCGCGGTGGTTCTCGACGGCGGAGAGCAGGGTCCCGTGCTCACCGGTGGCGCATGCTTCCTTGAAGGCGAAGTCCCCGGACAGCAGACGAGCCTTGTCGAGCAGGATGCGCTCGCGCACGTCCAGCTCGGTCTCGAAGGCGGCAGCCGTGAGTTCGAGCGTCTCGTCGATGTGCAGCCGCGCGTTGCGCTCCTGGGCGGTCGTGACCGCCAGGAAGACGGAGGCCTGGACCAGCACGAGCAGGCCGAGTACGAACGTCAGGACCCGGGAGCGGAACGTCCTGAAGCGCACGCTCAGCTCCACAGCAGCCTCTCGCCCGGCCTAGTAGTCGCCGCCGGCCCCGCGCGGTCCGCGTCGCGGGCGCCAGACGCGCTTCTGCTTGATCTCGAACGACACCGGGGCCGCCGCCCCGCCCACCGAGACCTGCTGCGCCGTCGCCTTGGGCTCGCCCTTCATGCGCGGGTGCCAGACCTCGACGCGGTATTCGCCGGAAGGCACACCAGCCAGGTTGGCCTTGCCGCCGGCGCCGGTGACCGCGAAGTAGGGGGTCTCGGTAACGAACACGTAGGCCTTCATCCAGTCATGGATGTTGCAGCCCAGCGTCACCACCCCGGGCCTGTCGAACAGGACCGGCGAGGACGGGGTGCCCTTGTAGAGCGGAATCTCGAAGGTCTTGACGTCCGAGAAGGAGTAGACGTGGTGCCGGATCTGGTCCCGGTTGGGGAAGCTGACCTGCGTACCCGTCCGCACGGCCGTGACGTGGGGCACGTACTCCTTGTCCACCTGGTCGATCACCGTCGACTTCGTGCGACCGGAGGCCTTCCCGGCGAGCGGCGTCGCGAACACCACGGCGTCCTTCACGGCGTCCCCGCCGTTGTCGGCCACGGAAGCCGAGAGACTGCCCGCCTCCACCCCGACGGGCGCTGCGAGGGAGATCAGGAAGCCCATGCCGCTCAGCAGGGCTTGGGCGCGTCTCATGGTCAGTAGCTGTAGAGAAGCGACAGCGAGACCACGTGGTTGCGGTAGATCAGCTCGTCGGCCTTGGCGTACTGGTACTTGTAGCCGAGGTCCGCAGCGAAGTGGTCGGTGATGGCGTAGTTCAGGCCGCCCTGGAACTGGTGCACGTCTCCGCCCAGGCGGTAGACGCAGCCGCCGAAGACGTTGTCGCGCGCGATGGCCTTCACGTTGCTGCCCTCGCGGGCGAACACCGTGGCCACGTTCCCCGTGGTGCACTGGGAGTTGAACTCACCGTTGCGGTACGCGTACCCGGCCGTCGCCAGGAGACCTTCCCAGGCCAGGTAGCTGGTGTTGACGCCGACCTCGAAGTTCTCCTGGTCCCACACGTTGGTCGGGAGCGTGGCGAGGACGACGTCGCCGTTGCCGCCATCGTAGTTGTGGTACTTGAAGAAGATGTCGCCGTCGAAGCGTTCACTGATGCGCTTGGAGACGCTGAAGCCCGTCTCGTAGACGCCGCCGGAGCGGTCGTGGTCGTCCACTGCCAGATAGCCGGCCTTCCCGAACACGCGCAGCATCGGCACCTTCGGGCCGATCCCGAACTTGTGCATGACCGCGACCTCGCCGGACCCACGCACCCGGTTGAGGCCGTCGAACTCGAACTGGACGGCGCTGGCGAAGTCCAGGGCCAGGGAGATCCGAGTCGAGTCCGACGCCTGGTAGATGCGCCCGCCCCGTCCGGAGGCGGTCCACGCTCCGTCGTCCTCGATGTCGCCGCTGAAGGCGGAGTTGTTGAGATTGGTCCGATACTCGAAGCCGGTACCCAGCTCCGCGATCCAGCTGCCCCACTCCGCGGCGGCCGGCGGGGCCACCGCAAGAAGGCCCAGCAGCGCCGCTCCGACACTCGTCCTCACTGCGGTACGCAGACCCATGTCGACCCCCCCCGGTGAAAGTGCACGCAGACGCGATTCTAAGCGGACTCGCGGCCCTATGCGAAGGATTTTCCGATCGGGTCCCCGGCCCGGGCCGGTCGCGAGCTGGGGGCAACGTCCCCCACTCCTACAGAGCCCCTCCGCCGTCCCGGAGCCGCTGCTGGAGCACGCTGCGGCGCTCCTGGAGCTCCTCGTGACTGAGGCTCTCCACGTCGCCCTCGAGGCCCAGGGAGGCCTTCACGCCGGTCAGGTCCACCGCCTGGGTGCGTGGGTCGAAGCCGATGTCCTGGGCGATGCGGTCGCCGTGGCGCTCGGCGAACCAGGTGTAGATGCGCACCATCTCCGCGAAGAGGTTCAGGTCCGGCGCGAAGTTGGCCACCGCCCCATCCAGGAAGATCATGTTCTTCACGAACAACATCAGCGGTTTGGGAAGCCGTGCCCCGTAGCCCAGCAGCGCCCTCGTGACCTCGCGAATCTCCGAGGTGAGTTCTTCGGGGCTCATCTTGGTGGGATCGCGGACCGGCTGGTCCACCTTCAGGGAGCGCATCACCGCGTCCAGGTCCGCGTCCTCGGGCAGCGCACCCAGGTCGCGGAATGCGGCGAGCTGGCCGCGGATGTCGTTTACGGCGCCGGTGAGCTGCATGCGCAGGAAGGCGATGCGCTGGGCCTCGCTCATGCGCGCGGTGATGCCGTAGTCGAAGAGCGCCACGCGCCCGTCGGGCCGGACCACCATGTTGCCGCCGTGCATGTCGCCGTGGAAGACGCCGTAGATCATCGCGCCCTCCAGGACCGCGACGAACAGCGCCCGCACGAGCTCGTGGGTGTCGACGCCGGCGTCGCGCATGGCGGCCACGTCGTCGTAGGCGAAGCCGTCGAGGCGCTCCATGACCAGAAGCCGGCGCGTCACGAGCTCGGGGTGCGGGCGCGGCACCACGATGATGTCCTGGCCCGCGTCGCGCAGGATCTGCGCGATGTCGAGCATGTTCTCCGCCTCGAGGCGGAAGTCGAGCTCCTCGAGGATGGTTTCGGCGAAGAGCTCCACCAGCGCCGGCGGGTTGGCGAGCGCCGCGACCGGGATGCGTCCCATCAGAAGAGGTGCGATCCACGCCATGGTGCGGATGTCCTGGCGCACGCGATCGGCGACGCGCGGCCGCTGCACCTTCACCACTACGCACTCGCCGCTGCGGAGCCGTGCGGCGTGCACCTGCGCGATCGACGCAGAGGCCAGGGCCTCGCGGTCGAACTCGGCGAAGACCTCGTCGAGCGGTCGCCCCAACTCCTCGCGCACCACGCGCTCCACATGGTCGAAGGGCTCGGGCGTGACCCGATCCCGGCAGTGCTCGAACTCGGCCACCAGTTCGTCGGGGAAAACGCCGCGGCCGGCGGAGAGGATCTGTCCCAGCTTGATGTACGACGGGCCGAGCGCCTCGAACGCCTCGCGCAGGCGCCGCGAGAGGCCCTCGCGCGATTCGCCACCGCCTCCGCGCCGCTCTCGCAGCGCCCAGCCGGCGACGGCGCGGCCGACGAGGAGCGAGGTGCGACCCATGCGCCGGAACGGAGGCCGCCAGCGGCGCCGCACCAGCTCGGGGACCTCGCGCGCCGTACGCGCACGCTCCTCGGCCAGCCCGCCGCGCCAGGTCAGCTGCTCGGGATCCAGCTCCCAGGGGGCGTCGGCGCTGAACGCTCCGTACGCCAGATCGGACGGTTGCGTTTCCATGGGTCTCGCTTGGGCGCGCGCGAGTGAGGTCGCCGCTGGCGACGCTAGTCCTTGCCGGTTTGCTTGGCCTGTTGCTCGGCCACGTGTTTCTGTATCTCGCCGCCGATGGCGCCCATCAGTGCGCCGATGAACCGGGCGCTGTTGGTCTTCGCCCAGGCCAGGCTCTGGATGCGGTTCTCGTTGGCCTGCTGGAAGCGCGGCATCACGTAGCGGGCGAAGAGCTCGTGACT
Source organism: uncultured Desulfobacterales bacterium (assembly GCA_964194905.1). Taxonomy (GTDB): domain Bacteria; phylum Myxococcota_A; class UBA9160; order UBA9160; family JAFDET01; genus JAFDET01. The sequence goes on from CAXMOD010000223.1 coordinate 9,012, forward strand.
CTTCTGGGTGGCCGGCCAGGGGGCCGCGTTGTGGCCCAGGAACAGGAACGTGCCGAAGCCGCCGGACTGCTTCTGGAGCCGCTCGATCTGCGCGGCTGCGTCGTCGGGCGTGCCGATCACGCCGATGCCGCGCTCGCGCATCTGCTCGATGGCCTGCTGCGTGGTGACGTCGGCGCTGATCGGGATGGGCAGGATCTCGCGGAAGTAGAGCAGGAAGTCGAGCAGGCCGTGCTCCATGTCGCGCTCCGCCTGCTCGCGCGTCTCGGCGATGTGCATGGGGCCGACCATCCGCCAGTCGGCACGGTCCACGCTGTGGCCGAACTCGTTGGCGCGCTCCTCGTAGATCGTCCAGTGGCCCTTCAACGCTTCGAAGCCCTGCTCGCTCGTGGCCGCCACCGACAGCATGCCGGTTCCGTACTTTCCGGCCGCGCGCGGGCCCGACGGCGAGATGGAGGCGGCCACCGCCATCTCCACGCTCGGCCGGCTGTAGGGGGTCATCTGGAGCTGCGCCTCGTTGAGCTCGAACCAGTCGGACTTGTGGGTGACCTTCTCGCCGCGCAAGAGGGGCACGATCACCGACAGCGCT
>CAXMOD010000224.1:0-11319 GCA_964194905.1 uncultured Desulfobacterales bacterium
ATCGTCACCTGGCAATCGCCCTGTTCGTCACGAGTCTGCTCGCACCGTCGGGAGCACTCGCGGCCGCTGCGGCGCCGTCTCGCGGCGAGCAGGCGATGGTGGTCACCTCGCAGCAGGACGCCACGCGCGCTGGCCTGGCCATGCTGTGGGCGGGAGGCAATGCCGTCGACGCCGCCATCGCCGCCGGCTTTGCGCTCAACGTCACCCAGCCCCAGTCCACCGGGATCGGTGGCGGCGCCTTCGTGCTGATCCGCATGGCCGACGGCCGCGCCATCGCAATCGACTGCCGCGAGACCGCCCCCGCCGCCGCCACCCGCGACATGTACATCCGCGAGGGTGTGGCCAAGGACGCATCGCTGCTGGGGCCGCTGGCTGCCGGGACGCCCGGCCTGTTGGCGGGCTTCGCCGTGGCGTTGGCGGAGTACGGCAGCCTGCCGTTGGCCCAGGTGATGCAGCCCGCCATCCGCCTGGCGGAAGGCGGCTACGCGATTGGCCCCTACCAGGCGCGCGGCATGCGGCGCATGGTGCAGTACGGGGCGACCGAACGTTTCCCGGCGACGGCCGCCATCCACTACCCGCCTGCGGGTACGCCCGTCGAGGCGGGCTTCCGGGTGGTGCAGAAGGATCTGGGGCGCACGCTTCGCGCCATCGCGAAGGAGGGACCCGAGGTCTTCTACCGCGGCTGGATCGCGCGCGCGATCGCCGACGAGATGAAGCGCAGCGGAGGCCTCATCTCCATGGAGGATCTGGCCGCGTACCGGCCCGTGGTGCGTGAAGCGGTGCGCGGTCGCTACCGGGGTCGCGAGATCCTCTCCTTTCCGCCGCCCTCGTCGGGCGGCGTGGCGCTGGTGCAGGCGCTCAACATCCTGGAGGGCTTCGACCTCGCGTCCCGCGGTGTCGGTTCCTCGGCCGCGATCCACCGGGTGGCTGAGGCTCTCAAGCTGGCCTTCGCGGACCGGGCTGCCTGGCTCGGGGACCCGGACTTCGTGGACGTGCCCGTCGGCTTCCTCATCGACCCGGGCTACGCGGCGCGCCTGCGCAGTCGCATCAACCCGCCGCGCTGGCGGCGTGCGCCCTGGACCTGGGGCAAGAGCGAGGTGGCCCTGCGCGTGAAGGGTCCCGGCACGCCGCCCACCGACGGCGGCACGACCCACCTCTCGGTGGTGGACGGCGCGGGCAACGCCGTCGCCATCACCGAGACCATCAACTCGACCTACGGCTCGTGGATCATGGTGCCGGGCACCGGGATCCTGCTCAACAACGAGATGGACGACTTCGCCAAGGACGTGAACGCTCCGAATCTGTACGGGCTGGTGGACACTCGCGGCGCCAACGCCATCGTGCCGGGAAAGCGTCCGCTCTCGAGCATGACGCCCACCATCGTGGTGGAGGACGGGAGCGTGCGCATGGTGACCGGGAGCCCGGGCGGGCCGCGCATCATCTCCACCACACTCCAGTCGATCGTGAACGTCCTGGACTTCGGGATGGACGTGGAGGCCGCCGTGGCGGAGCCACGTTTCCACCATCAGTGGATCCCGGACAAGCTCTTCGTCGAAGACGGGGTTCCCGCCGATGTGCTCGAGGCGCTGCGCCGGCGCGGGCACGAGGTGCAGGCGGGAGGGGTCTGGTCCTCCGCCGAGGCGATCGTCGTCGATCCCGAGAGTGGCGTGCGCTACGGCGGGAGCGACCCGCGCCGCGACGGACTGGCCGCCGGCTACTGAGACCCTAGTCCTCGAGCAGCCAGCGCGCCGTTTCCACGTGGCGGGGCAGCGCCACGTCGCCATCGAAGGCCCACGCCAGCGCCTGGGCGAAGGCCCAGCCGCGCGCCCGCTCGCGGTCGAGCCCGAGCTCTGCGCAGAGCCGGTCCAGACGGCGCAACACCAGCTCGCGGCCGTGGCCGAGCTCGTAGGAGCGCACGATCGGCGCCACGCCGAACTCGCGCTCGCCCGCGAGCGGCTTCGGGTCGATCGCGAGCCACGGCTCGCGCTCGGCGCGCAGTACGTTGTCTCCGTGCAGGTCCTGGTGGAGCAGGACCGACTCGCCCTGGGAGCCGGCCAGCGCGTCCAGGGTTTCGGCTGCGGCGTCCACGAGAGAGCGCTCGAACGGGCGGCCGGCGCGCTCCCAGGTTTCGGGCAGGCGCTTCGCCCAGCCGGTAGCCTCTGCGGCGAGCGAGGTGAACGGAGCTCCTGCCGGCTTCCAGAGGCGGGGCAGGAGGCCGACCAGAACGTTCAGCGCCTCCTCGGCACCGACGCCGGAGAGATGCGCCCCGGGCACGCAGCGTTCGAGAAGGAGTGCGTGGTGTTCCGGGTCGTGCTCGAATAGACGCGCGGCGGCGTTTCCGTCCCAGTGCGCCAGCGCGGCCGCCTCGTGGGTGGACTCGGGATGCGGGAACTGGAGCTTGAGCACCGCGGCCGACCCGTCGGGCCGTGTTGCCGGGAGCACGAGCGACACGTGAGAGTCGTCGAAGGGGTCGCCGAGCACGAGGGACCAGCGCTCGCGGCAGCGCGCTACGAGCTCCGGAAGCGATTCCAGCCAGGCGCCTCCGGCGTCCCGGGAGCGCAGCCATGTGAGGCCGGCCGGGAGCTCCACGGTCAGGGCTTGATGACGGCCATCGTGTAGGCGTCGAGGTCGACCACCCGGCGCACCACGCGCAGTACGTCGTCGGCGGTGATGGCGCCCACGCTCTCGGCATAGCGGCGGTCCGCGTCGGCACCGAGGCCGTACAGCCCATCGAGGGAAAGGTGCGCCGCGCGCACCGCGGCGCGCTGCTCGTCGATGGCGAAGTTCCCCACCAGGTGGCGCCGCGCACCCTCGAGTTCCTGGGTGGACGGGGGCTCCTGCACCAGTCGCTCGAGCTGCTCCAGCATTCCCGTCCGAGCCGCGTCGAGCTTCTCGGGAGCCGTTCCGATGTAGAGCGAGAACGTGCCGGGGTGCACGCCCTCCACGTTCACCGCCGTCACCGTGTAGGCCAGGCTGCGGCGGTCGCGCAGCTCGAGAAAGAGGCGCCCGCTCTGGCCGGCCAGGATCTGGCTGATTACCTCGAGCGCGTGGCGGTCCGGGTCGTGCACGTCGAGGCCGCGAAAGCCCAGCACCAGGTGCGCCTGCTCGCGCGACTTGTGCAGCTCGGCGACGCGGATCTCGCGCGGCGGGTCCTCCCGCGCCGGCTTCGGCCGCTCGAACGCGCCGGAGGGCAGGTCTGCGAGACGCGCGCCGATCGCGAGGGCGAACTCGTCCGGATCCACTGCGCCTGTCACGCCGAGGACGAGGTTTTCGGCGCGCACCAGACGCTGGTGGTGCGCGAGCAGCGACTCTCGGTCGAAGGCGCGGACCGAGTCGGCGCTCCCCGAGAGGGGCAGGCGGTAGGGGTGGTGCTGGAAGTGGGTCTCGGCGAAGAGCAGGAAGGCGCGCTGGGTGAGGCGGTCTTCGCGGCGCTCGATCGCGGCCAGCGCGTCGCGCCGCTCGCGCTCCAGCTCGCCCTCGTCGAAGGCCGGCTCCAGCAGCATCTCCGCGAACAGGTCGAGCACCGGTTCCAGGGTGTCCTGGGTGCACTCGAACGTGCCACCCATGCTGTTGCGCCCGGAGAAACCGTCGACGTCGGCTGCCAGCGTCTCGACCGCCCGCGCGAAGTCGCCCGCGGAGCGGCCGCGCGTGCCGCGCAGCCACATCGACGCCACGAAGCTCGTGATGCCGGCGTTGGAGGCGTGCTCGGCGAGCTGGCCGCCGATGGCGGCGGCGCGTCCCGCTACCACAGGCGGATCGTCGCGTCGCACCACGTGAAGCGTGGCGCCGCACTCGAGCGCGTAGGTCTGCACATCGGATGTGGCGGCGCCGGCTCGCGGCGCGCGGAAGGCGCGGGCCGTACGCGCCACGCCGCGCTCCACCGCGTCGAGGAGCGCGTCCTGGTCGAGCTCCGGGCACTCGGCCTCGGGGAGCAGCGCGCCGACCGTGAGGCCGCGCGGGTCGAGCCAGCGCTGAGCCGCCGCGAGCAGATCCGACGCGCTCGCAGCGCGTACGGCGTCCAGGTAGCGGGCCTCGGCCCGATAGTCTCCCGCGAGCGTGTGGAAGCTGCCCAGCTTGCGCGCCAGGCCGCCGACGCTCTCGCGCTCGAAGTGTTCCATGGCCAGGTAGTTGGCGCGTGCCTTCTCCAGCTCGTCGTTGCCGACCGGCTGGCGGCGCAGCCGCTCCACCTCGGCCACGGTGGCCTCCACGGCCTGGGCTACGTGGACCGGGTCGAGGTCGAATGCGGCGCCGAAGAGTCCCGCGTCGAGCGGCGTATAGGAGTAGGCGTCCGCGGAGTCGACGAGGCCGTCGCGCTCCTTTACGCGCCGCACCAGGCGACTCGAGTCGCCTTGGCCCAGGATCAGCGCCAGCAGGTCGAGGAATGGGGTGTCCTCGTGGGCGAAGGGCACCGTGAGCCAGGCCAGCTCGAGGGACGCGCGCTCGAATCCGCGTCGCAGCAGGCAGGTGTTCGCGGCGACGTGCTCGGGCTCCGCAGTGCGGGCGCGCGCGGGCGGCGCCGCCGGCGCCCCCTGGAAGGCACGGGCGACCGCCTCCTCCACCTCGCCGGGATCGAAGTCGCCGGCGCCAACCACCACCAGGTTCGGACGGCCGTACCAGCGGCGGAAGAACGAGGTCACGCGCTCGCGGTCGAACGCGGCCACGCTCTCCGGCGTTCCCAGGATCGGCGCCCGGTACGGGTGGTGTGCGTAGGCGGCGTCGAATACGGCATTGGAGAGCACCCGCCCCGGCGAGTCCTCGGAGCGGCGGATCTCCTCGAGCACGACCTCGCGCTCGCGCACGATCTCCTCGGCGTCGAAGGCCGACGCGCTGACGGCGTCGGCCAGGACATCGAGCGCCACCCTCCACGCGTCGCTCGGCACCGTGGCGTGATAGGCTGTCACGTCGAAGCTGGTGTAGGCGTTGATGCGCCCGCCGGCGTTCTCCACCTCGCCCGCGACCTCGCCCACGCCGCGCCGATCCGTGCCCTTGAAGAGCATGTGCTCGTGGAAGTGCGCGAGCCCCGCCTCGCCCGCGGTCTCGTCGGCGGAGCCCACCCGGGCAAAAACCTGCACAGCCGCCACCGGCGCCGCGTGCGTCGGCTGCAGCAGGATCTCGAGACCGTCGTCGAGTGTGGCGTGATGGACCGGAGGTCTGCTCAAGGCGGGGCGAGGGTACCGGACGCGGAGGACAGCCGCCGCGGGCTACCCTTGCCGTGTGGCCGACGACAGCATTGGCGTCTACCTGCACGTTCCGTTTTGCGAGCGGGTCTGCCCGTACTGCGACTTCCCGGTGGTGGCGGCTCGCACGCTGGCTGCGGACCGCGAGCGCGCCTACGTGGACGCGTTGCTGTTGGAGCTCTCTCTACGTGCGGAAGACTTCGCGGGCCTGGGGCTCGCCAGCATCTACCTGGGCGGTGGAACCCCCGCGCTGCTGCGCTCCGACTCGGTGGCGCGCCTCGTCGAGGGAGTGCTCGCGGCGTTCCCCGCTGCGGCCGGGGGCGCGCCCGAGGTGACCCTCGAGGCCAACCCCAGCACCCTCGAGCGCGGTCGCCTGCCCGGCTTCCTCGAGGCGGGTGTGAACCGGCTCTCGCTCGGCATCCAGTCCTTCGACGACGCGGTGCTGAAGCGCCTCGGCCGTGCCCACCGCTCCGGGGAAGGACGCGCCGCCCTGCGCGCCGCCCGCGAGACCGGGTTCACCAACCTGTCGCTCGACCTGATCGTCGCGGTGCCTGGGCAGGAGTTGGCACAGGTGGAAGCTGACCTGGACGAGGCGGTGGGTTTCGCCCCGGAGCACGTCTCCGCGTATGCGCTTACGGTGGAGCCGGGAACGCCCTACGCCCGAGGGGTGAGCCACGGCACGCTGGTGCTTCCCGACGAGGACCTGGCGGTCGCCATGCTGGAGGCGATCCCCACGCGCCTCGGCGCCGCCGGCATCGAGGCCTACGAGATCTCCAGCCACGCCCGCCCCGGCTTCGAGGCAGTGCACAACCGCCGCTACTGGGAGCGCCTCCCGGTGCTGGGCCTCGGGATGGGCGCCTGGTCCGTCGAGGCGCGCAGCCCCGATGCGCCCCACGGCGCCCGCCGGCGCAACCCCGCCACCCTCCCGGAATACCTTGCCGGAGTGGGAAGATCGCCGTGGCCCGGGGCCGTCGAGCATCTGGACGAGGCTACGGCACGCGGCGAGGCGATGTTCCTCGGCCTGCGCACCCGGCGCGGCGTGTCGGCCGAGGGTTTTACCGCCGAGTTCGGCGAGGCGCCGCGGCGCTTCTACGCGGCCGAACTGGCACGTCTCGGCGAGGCCGGCCTGCTGCGGGAGGACCCCAACGGCGACGTGCGGCTGACCCACCGCGGCCGCCTCCTCTCGGACACGGTATTCGAAGCGTTCGTAGCTACTGATTGACGAGGGGGCGCTGCGGTGTTAATCCATACCTATTCGATTTCATTAGGTTTTTCAACCGGTGGAACTGAGCGGGCGAGAACAGACGGTGCTGAGCGCGCTCGTGCGCGCCTACGTGGGTGAAGCTGGACCGGTCGGCTCCACAACGCTCTCCCATACCCTGCCGGTCAAGCTGTCGTCGGCGAGCATCCGCAGCACCATGGCGGACCTCACCGACCTCGGACTGATCGAGCAGCTGCACAAGTCGGCCGGCCGCAAGCCTACCGAGGCCGGGCTGCGCCTGTTCGTCGACCAGCTTCTCGAACACCCCGAGGTGGGCCCGTGGCAGCAGCGCGCCATTCGCCGCGAGCTCGTGGGCGCAGCGAGTGATGCGTCGCTCCAGCTCGCGTCCGACCTGCTGAGCGAGCACACGCGGCAGGTGGGCTTCGCGGTCCTGCCGAGGCTCGACCGCGTTGCGCTGCGTCACATGAGCCTGATCCGCGTGTCGAGCGAGCGCGTGATGGTGGTGCTCGTCTCGCGCACGGGCGTCACCTACCAACGCTTCATTCGCGACTCGGAGTCGGGCGACCAGCGCGCGCTCGAGCGCGTTGAGGCCGAGCTCAACCGGCGCCTCGCGGGGCACACGCTGCCGGCGCTGCGCCGGGTGCTGGAGCGCGAGCGCGAGGTGCTGCACGACCGCGCACGCCGCATCGCGCTACGCGCGATGGCGGCCGCCGTAGGCGAGTTGGAACGCGAGGCCCGGGTGGAGGCGGACATCCTCATCGCGGGGCACGCGCCGATCCTCGAGCACCCGGAGTTCCGGGACCCGGACAAGCTGCGCCGGCTGCTCGATGCACTCCAGACCCGCGACGCGCTGCTGACCTTCGTGGATCGCGTACTGGAGGAGCGCCGCGCGGCGGTGACCTTCGGCGGCGAGGTGGATGCGGTGCCCGAGTTGCGCGACTGCGCGGTGGTGTGCGCGGGCTGTGAAGGCGGCGGGGAACCGCTCGGTCTCGTGGGGGTCCTCGGCCCGAGCCGCATGGACTATCCGCGGGTGGTGTCATTGGTGGAGCTCCTCTCGGAGCTCGTGTCGGAGAAGCTGGCTTCATGAGCAAGCCGAAGAACGGAGACCCCGAGGGCCCGGAGGGCTGGGAGTCGCTGGAGGAGGAGGCCGAGGCCTCCCTCAAGCCGAACCCTGAGCTCGAGGACGCCATGCGGGAAGCCATGGAGGCGGTCGAGGCCCGCGAAGAGGAACGCCAGGGCCGGGACGAGGACCCCGAGGGTGGGGCGGAGAGCGCGGCGCTCCGTGAGCACCTGATGCGGCTCCAGGCCGACTTCGAGAATTTCCGGAAGCGGACCCTCAAGGAAAAGGAGGAGGCCTGGCACTACGGACACCAGAATCTCGTCAAGGACCTCCTGCCTACGGTCGATAACCTGGATCGCGCCATCGAGCACGCTCGGGGCAATCAGGCCGGGGACTTGGAAGCACTTCTGCAGGGCGTCGAACTCGTCCAGCGGGAATTGTTGGGGGTCCTCGAACAGTACGGACTGGCGGAGATCAATCCCGAGGGGGAGGAATTCGATCCGGCCGTGCATGAGGCGATGGCGCAACAACCCGACGGGTCGGTGGCGCCGAATACGGTGATCCAGGTCTTTCAGAAGGGCTACCGCCTGCGGGATCGAATGCTCAGAGCGGCGCGGGTGGTGGTATCCGGCGCGCCGAAGGAAGAAGAAGAGAGCGGCGAATAGGCCGGGTCGGTGTCTCCGGCCCAACTGGGGGGGCCGAAGGCGCGATGGGCAAGGTCATTGGAATCGACCTCGGGACCACCAACTCCTGCGTGGCGGTCATCGAGGGGGGCAACCCCGAAGTGATCGCCAATGCCGAGGGCGCCCGCACGACCCCCTCCATGGTGGCGTTCACGGACGCCGGCGAGAAGCTGGTCGGGCAGATCGCCAAGCGACAGGCCGTCACCAACCCGGAGCACACGCTCTTCGCGGTGAAGCGTCTGATCGGGCGCAAGTCCGACTCCGAGGAGGTGGGACGGTTCCGCGCGATCGCGCCGTTCCCGATCGAGGCCGCCGAGAACGGCGACGCGTGGGTCAAGGTGCGCGGCCGGCTGGCATCGCCCCAGGAGATCTCGTCGGTGATCCTCCAGAAGATGCGGGAGACCGCATCCGACTTCCTCGGCGAGCCGATCACCGACGCGGTCATCACCGTCCCCGCCTACTTCAACGACGCCCAGCGCAACGCGACCAAGGAGGCGGGCAAGATCGCCGGCCTCAACGTCCTGCGCATCATCAACGAGCCCACCGCCGCGGCCCTGGCCTACGGGATCGAGGAGGAGGAGCAGAAGCACGTCGCGGTATTCGACCTCGGTGGAGGCACCTTCGACATCTCGATCATGGAGATGGGCGACGTGGTCTTCGAGGTGAAGAGCACCAACGGCAACACCTACCTCGGGGGCGAGGACTTCGACCAGCGCCTGGTGCAGCACCTGATGGAGAAGTTCAAGGAGGATACGGGCATCGACGTCTCCCAGGACAAGATGGCGCTGCAACGCTTGAAGGAGGCGGCGGAGCGCGCGAAGCACGAGCTGTCGTCGTCTCCCAGCACCGACCTCAACCTGCCCTTCCTCGCGGCCGACGCGGAAGGCCCCAAGCACCTTCACATGGAGCTCTCGCGCGAGGAGCTCGAGGGACTCGTGGCCGACCTGATCGGCCAGCTCGTGGAGCCGTGCGAGACTGCGCTCAGCGACGCCGGTCTCACTCGCCACGAGATCGACGAGGTGATCCTCGTGGGCGGTATGACGCGCATGCCGCGGATCCAGCAGAAGGTGAAGGAGATCTTCGACCAGGAGCCGCACCGGGACGTCAACCCCGACGAGGTGGTCGCGCTGGGAGCGGCCACCCAGGGCGGCGTGCTCAAGGGTGAGGTGAAGAACGTCCTGCTGCTGGACGTGACGCCGCTGTCGCTGGGCGTCGAGACGCTGGGTGGCGTCTTCACGGCCATCATCGAGAAGAACACGACCATTCCCACCAAGAAGAGCCAGGTTTTTTCCACTTCCGAGGACAACCAGAACCTGGTACGCATCCATGTGCTCCAGGGCGAGCGCCCCATAGCCGCAGACAACATGACGCTGGGCCGCTTCGAGTTGGTGGACATCCCGGTAGCCCCGCGCGGTGTTCCGCAGATCGAGGTGACCTTCGACATCGACTCGGACGGCGTGGTCAACGTGTCGGCCAAGGACCTCGGCACGGGCAAGAAGCAGGAGATCGGGCTGTCGGCGTCGAGCGGCCTGTCCGAAGAGCAGGTGGATCGCCTCCTGGCCGAGGCGAACGAGCACTCCGAGGCGGACAAGGCTCGGGCCGAGTCGGCGGAGCTGACCAACAACGCGGACGGGCTGATCTACTCCACCCGCCGCACGCTGGCCGAATTCGGCGACCAGCTCAGCGACGAGGAGCGCAGCGCGCTCGAGACCGCGCTGGAGGCGACCCAGAGCGCCCTCGACGGCGGCGACGGGGCGGAGCTCCAGCGGGCCGTGGATGAGCTTTCGGCCGTCTCGTACAAGATGACCGAGAAGATGTACGAGACGCTCGGGGGCCAGTCCTCCGAGTCGTAGCCGGCCCCCGGGGCCTCCCTCCATCGCCGGCCGTCCGAGCCTCGGCCGAGCGGCCCGCTAGAATCCCCGCCCGTGGCCAAGCGCGACTACTACGGAGTCCTGGGCGTCTCCCGAGACGTCGGTCCGGACGAGCTGAAGAGGGCGTACCGCCAGCTCGCGCTCCAGCACCACCCGGACCGCAACCCCGACGACGCCGCGGCCGAGGAACGCTTCAAGGAGGCATCCGAGGCCTACGCCGTGCTTTCCGATGCGGAAAAGCGGCGCGCCTACGACCGTTTCGGCTTCGCAGGGGTGGGCGCCGAGAGCGGCGCCCCGGGCGGCTTCGGGGACTTGGGCGGCTTCGGCGAGGTCTTCAACGACCTGTTCGGAGACCTGTTCGGCGCGCAGCGCGGCGGGCGACGGCGGGGCCGCGGCCAGCGCGGCGCCGACCTCCGCTACAACCTGGAGATCGGGCTCGAGGACGTCCTGGAAGGGCTGGACGCCAAGCTCAAGATCCCGAAGATGCGTCCGTGCGGCGCGTGCGAGGGCAGCGGCGCCCGCCCCGGTTCGCACCCCGAGCGCTGCGGCACCTGCAATGGCACCGGTCAGATGTTCCTCCAGCAGGGCTTCTTCCGGATCAGCCGGCCCTGCGACACCTGCAACGGGGCCGGCGAGGTGGTGCGCCACCGCTGCGTCGAGTGCCGCGGCGCGGGTCGCGTGGAGGGCGAGCAGTCGATCAGCGTGCGCGTCCCCCCCGGCGTCGAGGATGGCATGCGCCTGCGTGTGGCGGGGGAGGGCGAGGCCGGCATCGCCGGCGGACCCCCCGGCGACCTGTACGTGGTGATTTCGGTGACACCCCATCCCCTCTTCGAGCGGGATGGCCAGGTAGTGCACTGCGAGGTCCCGATCCGCTTCGCGAGCGCCGTGTTCGGGGCCGAAATCGACGTGCCGACCCTCGAGGGCAAGGTGAAGCTTCGGGTCCCCGAGGCGACCCAGAGCGGCCGCATGTTCCGGCTGCGCGGGAAGGGTCTGCCCAGCGTGCACACCGGCGGGCGCGGCGACCAGTTCGTGCGCATCTTCGTCGAGGTTCCCAGCAAGCTCACGCCCCGCGCGAGGGAGCTTCTGGAAGAGTTCGCCAAGGAGTGTGGTGACGACGTCTCGCCTGTGTCGAAGGGCTTCGTGGAGAAGCTCCGCGATCTGTTCTAGTCCGGCGCGCACGCGCCGCGTGGCGGGCGTGCTTGTCCTGTGGGTCGGCGTGGTACTCGCCTGCGCGACGCCGCCGACGCGCGCGCCCCGAGCGCCCGATCCCGCGTGGGAGGGCGCGCGCGCGGCCGCCGAAGCGGAT
>CAXMOD010000225.1:0-8102 GCA_964194905.1 uncultured Desulfobacterales bacterium
CTCTACCACTTCCCCTGCAAAGCCGCGCTGGTCGAAGGGCTGGTCGAGCGCATGCGCGAGGGGCTGGAGCACGCACAGGACGACCTCGCCCACGCCGACGGCGAGGACGGGTGCTGGACCCGCGCCTACCTCGGCTCGACGGTGGACCGCGCGGGCGTGCCGGCCGACGCGTCGGGACGCCTGCTCGCCAGCATCCTCGCATGCCTCGGCGATGAGCAGCGCGGCTTGCAGGACCTGCGCGCAGCGTTCTCACGCTGGCAGGAGCGCCTGGAGAACGACGGGCTCGACCCGGCCACCGCCACCGTGGTGCGTCTGGCCGCGGACGGCCTGTGGCTGTCGCAGCTACTCGGTCTGCCCACCCTGGACGCACCCCTGCTACGCAACGTGCTCACGCGCCTCGAGGAGCTGACTCGACCGTGAGCACCCGCGGACCGGACTCCTTCGCCCGTGACGTGGCGCGCCTGGAGGAGCGCGTGCGCGAGTCGGCCGAGGATCTGCGTGCCCTGCGCGAGCGCCTCGCAAGTCGCGCGCGCGACGAGCTGCGCTCGGAGATCGAGGAGATCCGCGACGGCTGGGAGGACGTGGACCACAAGTGGTGGATCGGCGTCGTCGCAGGTCTCGTGGTCTTCGTGCTCGCCTCGTACGCGTTCTACGCCAACCTCGGGTGGTACGCGGACCAGCGTGCCCTGCCGGTGTCTTCCGACTGGCTCCTGGACCACCTGCCCTCGGTCAACCTGATTCCGCTGCTCTCCTGGGGCTGGCTCATCCTGCACGCCTGGGCGGCCGGCGTGGCGCTCCTCTACTACCCGCGCAAGCTGCCCTTCCTGTTCTTCCTGTTGGGCATCTACCTGTGCGTGCGCACGCTCTTCGTATTCCTCTCGCCGATCGGCGCCCCGGAGAGGATCCTGGACATGCGCGACCTCGACGCGCTCTTCGCCCAGGTGGCCGGAACCTACACGTTCCAGAACGAGTTCGTGTTCTCGGGCCACACGGCCGTCCCGTTCCTCTTCTTCCTCTTCTTCGAGACCCGGGCGCAGAAGGCGATCATGCTCGCCGGCGCCCTGACCATGGCCGCGGCCGTGCTCCTGACCCACAACCACTACAGCGTGGACGTTTTGGCGGCGTGGTTCATGGGCTACGCGATCTACGCCCTCTCCCAGGCGCTCTACTTCCGCGGGGTCCGTCCCCTCTTTCTGAGAAGGCGGGCAGAAACGGCGCATCCGGCCTAGATTGCCGGTCGCGGGCGCCTCGGCGGGGCGCGTTCGTGGGAGACCGGCACGTGGCCCGACTCACGTACACCGAGGACGAACTCCTCCAATCCCATTCCTTCGCCCGCCCCCACGTAGTGGCGGGACGGCGTCTCCACGGCGGCTTCGACGAGGACGGCCGCTACATGTCGCCGCGCCTCCGGCACCGGGGACCCGCGATCGACGCGTGGCGCGACGCCCTCCGCAAGCGCGGCGGCGACCTGCTCCCGGCCGACTCGTCGCTCCTGGCCGGCATCCGCTTCCCGAGCGTGGCCCAGCAGAAGCTGCTCATCCACCGTGGCCTGGGTCAGACCTTCTGGAACAGCCTCACCATCATCGGCCACATCGAGGGGCGCGGGCGCGTCCTGGCCGACATGGAGTTCCCGAACCTGCAACCCCATGTGGTGGAGGACGTGTCGGAGCTCGCCGTCGGGCACCTCAATCGGGGCCTGCTGAAGGCGCACGGTCTCGACGAAGGGGGCGAGCCGGAGCACGGCATCGGCGGGCACGACGTGATGTGGTTCGCTCTGCGCGACCTCGCCTTCGGACCGCCTCCCTGGAAGGAGCCAGAGGCGCCCGCGAACATCGCGCGCCCCGAGGCGCAGGCCGAGCCGTTCCCGCTGCTGGCGCCGGGCATCCTCCGGACGATCTACTTCCTGGCCAACCTGCTCATGATCGAGTTCCGCGCCGAGCGCGGATTCTCCAACAGCGAGGCGCTGCTGCTCGACCCCGACCTGTTCACGGAGCGGCGCGCCGGGGCCGAGGAGGCGGCCGAAGTGGTGAATCGCATTCGCACCGACGAAGAGATCCACGTGGAATCGCTGCGCCTGTACCTCGGCGAGTTGCGAGAGCTGACGCTCAAGACGCGCGACGGCGGCACCCTCTCCGGGCGCGAGCTGGTGGACACTCTGTGGGACGGCATCGTGGAATGGGCCACGGGCGAGCAGCCGCGCCTGGCCGCCGAGCAGCAGCGACGCGTCCTGACCGAGCGCATCCTCGCCCATCCCGGGGGCGAGGACATCCTGGCGCAGTTCGAAGCCCTCGGTGCGAGCGAGGGGCCCAACTGATGCGCCTCGAAGGACGGGTCGCCGTCATCACGGGAGGGGCGAGTGGAATCGGCGCGGAGACGGTACGCCTGTTCGCCCGCGAGGGTGCTCGGGTCGTGGCCGGCGACATCCAGGACGAGCTCGGCGAGAAGCTCGCAGCAGAGCTGGGCGAGAGCGTACGCTACGTACACGCCGACGTGACGCGCGAGGCCGACGTGCGGGCACTGGTGGAATCCGCGACCGAGGAGTTCGGGCGCCTCGACTGCCTCTTCAACAACGCCGGTGCGGGCGGGGCGCGGGGCGAACTCCACGAGATCTCGGTGGAGGACTTCGACGCAACCGTCGCACTGCTCCTCCGCTCGGTCTTCCTGGGCATCAAGCACGCCATCCCGATCATGAAGGAACAGGGCTCGGGCAGCATCATCAACACCGCCAGCGTGGCCGGCGTACAGGCCGGCTTCGGCCCGCATGTCTACAGCGCCTGCAAGGCCGCCGTGATCCACGTCTCGCGCACGACCGCCCTCGACCTGGGCGAAGCCGGCATTCGAGTCAACGCGATCTGCCCCGGCGGCATCCTGACCCCGCTGCTCGTCAACGCCGCGGCCGAGATCCTGCCCGATCCGTCGGCTGCGCGGGAGGTCATGGAGGCGGGACTCAAGGTGGCCCAGCCCATCAAGCGCGCGGGCCTGCCCGAGGACATTGCGCGCACCGCCCTCTGGCTGGCCAGCGACGAGTCTTCGTTCGTCACCGGGCAGGCGATCGTGGTCGACGGCGGACTCACCAGCGGGCGCAAGGCTCTGCGGGGACCGGCCTCTCCGGACTCCTAGGCGTGGCCTGGCGCGACCGCGACCACACCCAGGGCAGCCTCTGGGTGTCTCTAGGCGTGCTCGCACTGCCGCTGCTCGCACAGAGCGGTGGCGGAGTCGTCTTCCAGCTCGTGGACCTCGGCTTCGTGAGCCGGCTCGGCGAAGACTCCACCACCGCGGTCGTGATCACCAACCAGGCTCTCCGCCAGGCGTTCTTCATGCTGGTGATGGGCGCGAGCTTCGGCGCCCAGGGCCTGATCGCGCGTCGCGCTGGCGAAGGCCGCATGGGCGCCGCCGAGCATGTGGCGGGTCAAGTGGTCGTTCTCGGGCTCGCCTGCTCCGCGCTCATCGCGGTGGTGGGCGTGGCGCTGGCGCCGCGCATGCTGAGTGCGCTGAATGTCTCGGAGGCGGTGCACGCACTGGCGGTGCCCTACGCGCGCTGGGTCTTCGCGCTCAACTTCGGGTTCGTCTTCCTGTTCCTCTTCAACGCGATCCTGCAGGGAGCCGGCGACTCGACCACGCCGCTGGTGGTGAGCCTCGTCCAGAGCGCCGTGGCGCTGGCGGCGGAGTGGCTGCTCATCTTCGGCCACTTCGGGCTGCCGCCGCTCGGCACGCTGGGCGTGGTGTTCGGGCTCGCCATCGGCCAGCTCGTCTCGGCGGCGATGGCCTTCCGCGTCCTCTTCACCGGGCGCAGCCGCATCCACCTCCGGCGCCGGCACCTGGTGCCCGACCCTGAGGTGCTGCGAGAGATCGTCGGGCTCTCCTGGCCCCCCGCGTTTCAGATGATGGGCGCATTCCTGGTCAACGTGTTCTTCATCCGCCTCGTCGGCGGCTTCGGCGCGGAAGCCCAGGCCGCCTACGCCATCGGGCTGCGTCTGTCTGCCGTGGGCCCCATGCTCGCGTTCCCAGTAGCGGGCGCCTGCGCCGTGCTGGTCGGCCAGGCGCTGGGCTCGGGAAACGTGCCGCGAGCGTGGCGTGCGGTGGGCGTGGGTATCGCCGTGCACGTGGGGGTGCTGTGGAGCATCGCCGCCGGCATTGCGCTCTTCCGGCGACAGATCATGGCCGCCTTCGCCAGCGACCCGGCCGTGATCGACATCGGCAGCGAGATGCTCTTGTACCAGGCCGGCACCTTCGCCGCCTGGGCCTTCTTCTTCGTCTTCTTGCGCACCCTCCAGGGAGCCGGCGACGTGGCGATTCCGATGCTCATCACGCTCGCGAATTCGCTGCTGATCACGCTGCCGCTCGGCATCTGGCTGGCGACGGAGCGCGGCCTCGGCCTGGGCCCGACCGGTATCTTCGCGGCCTCCTTCACCGGTAGCCTCATCGCGACCGGCGCTACCGGGGCCTGGCTCGCAACCGGACGCTGGACTCGACGCGCCCACGCGCTGGCCGGTGCGCCGTCGTGAGGCGGGGTACATTTCGCGCCCGGGAGGTCGGCATGCCGATCCGGCAACGCTGGGATCCGGAACTCCGCACGCTGTTCGTGGCCGCCTCGGGCCCCGTCAGCGATCGGGAGTTCGTCGACTTCTTCACGGCGCTGGCGGAGCGCAGCGACATTCCGCCCGCCCACAGGGAACTCATCGACCTCAGCGAGCTCGAGCGCACCGACGTGGAGACGGCCTCCTTGCGCAAGACCGCCTCGACCTTCCGCAGTCTCGACGAGACCGTCTTCGAGAGTCGCGTCGCGATCCTGGCGACCTCGGACGTGGCCTTCGGATTGGCGCGGATGTACCTGTCATTTCGCGGGGATTCGACCGTGGAGCTCGAGGTGTTTCGAGGCCGCGCGGCCGCCCTCGAGTGGCTCCGCCTGCCCGAGGACACCGCCGGCTTCTAGAACGCGCGGGTCGCGATTCCTTCCGGCGATACCCACCAGGGCGACCAGGCGAGGCGCGGGCCGTCGATCGCGGCCTCTTCGAGCAGCGAGAGACACAAGCCGGTCTTGCCGCTGCCGGTCATTCCGACGCACAGCGCGTGGGTGGTGAGGTCCTTCGACTCGTAGAGGATGGGCTCGTCGCGGCGCTCGCCGGTGTCGGGGTCGCAGGTGCGACCCAGGTAGAAGATTCCCAGCTGCTCGAAATCGCTCATGCGCCGCCTCCGGAGAACGCCAAGATGCCACACAGGCGCCGGCGCGCGTGGTACGAAGCACGGCGCCAGCCGCTTGCCCGCACCGGCCGGCGCTCCTACGATTGGTCGGACCAGTCTACGGGAGTTTCGTACGGATGACCCCGTCCCGCCCCGACGAGATCGCGCGCGCTCTGCGCGACGACATCTTGCGCGGCCGCTACGCGCCGGGCGAGCGGCTTCCCTCGGAGCGCGACCTGGCCACCACGACCGGGGCCAATCGCAGCTCGGTGCGCGAAGCCCTGGTCAAGCTGGAGCAGCTGCGCCTCATCGAGATCCGGCGCGGCGGCGGCGCGCGGGTGCGCCCGCTCGACCGCGCCAGCCTCGACGTGCTGGTGCACCTGCTCGAGCTGGAGGACCCGCCGGACCTGGTGCTGGTGGAGCAGTGGCTCGACGTACACGAACTGGTGGTCACCGGTGCCGTGCGCCTGGCCGTCGAGCGCGCCGACGAGCAGCAGATCGGCGACGCACGTCTACTCCTGGCGCGGATCGCCAACGGCCACCTGTCGAGCGCCGAGATACTCGGCGTGATGGACGAGCTGGCCGAGCTGATTTCGCTGGCCAGCCGCAACCTGGTCCTCCGCATGGTACGCAACGCGCTGCGAGCGCTGTTCGACCAACGCTTTCCCGAGCGCCGCGAGCTGCAGTTTTCGCCGCGCGCTCTGGCGGAGATAGCCGGAGCCGTAGACCGGGCCCTGGTGGAGCGCGACGCCCTGGCGGCTGAAGAGGGCGTGCGCCGTCTGATGCGCGCCGGACGTGAGCGTCTGGTGAAGAGCGTCGGAGCCAGCGGCGCCCTGCCCCGGTAGACTTCGGACGCGCCCAGCCCAGACCGGCCAGCCCGGCAAAGGAGATCCCGTGGCGCAGTCGCTTCCCGACAAGCACCCCACCGAAGGCGTCGAGGCCGCTTTCGAAGCCGTCTACAACTGGAACTACGAGCCGGAGATCGACCAGCTCCGCACGCTCTACGCCAACGCTCTCGACCGCCAGTGGATCGCCCTGCGCGATCTGGACTGGGAGCGCGAGATCGACCGCGAAGCCTTCGCGAGTTCCTTCTCCATCGGCCCGCTCAGCATCCAGAAGACCGACTTCTGGAAGGCGTTGCCCGAGGAGACGCGCTGGCAGGTATCGAGCGGTATCGCCACCTTCATCCTCTCGAACTTCCTGCACGGCGAGCAAGGCGCGCTGATGGTGGCCGGGCAGCTCGTCAACGCCGTCCCCCACATGGACGCCAAGTTCTACGCGGCGACCCAGACGCTGGACGAGGCGCGCCACGTGGAGGCCTTCGCCGGATTCATCTCCAAGCTCGGCGAGGTACGCCCGCTCGCTCCGGGCGTACGGCTGCTGCTCGACCGCACCCTCTCCGCCGACACCTGGCTGCTCAAGGCGGTGGGCATGCAGGTCGTGACCGAGGGGCTCGCGCTCTACATGTTCCGCGACATGCGCAACGGCACGCGCGAGCCATTGCTCCGCGAGCTGCTGACCCTCGTTTCGCGCGACGAGGCGCGCCACACGGGCTACGGGATCAAGTACCTCACGGAGGTGATGCCGACCGTGTCCCGTGAAGAGAAAGACGAGCTCGAGGACTTCGCCTTCGAGGCTGCGCGCGCGCTGGTGGACTCGCGCTCCGGCACCGCCTTGCGCGATTCGGCGCTCGCCGTGATGCAGGAGGCGGGCATCGACCTGCAGACCGCGATGGCCGACCTGGCGCGCGAGCGCGAGAAGCTCGCAGTGGCGCCGGGAACGCGGCGGCGCGGGCCCGTGCGCGGCTTCGTGATTCCCACCCTGCGCAGCATTGGCCTGTTCAGTCCGCGCATCGAGGGCCACTTCGACCAGATGTTCGAGGGTGTGCCCGGGCGTGCCTTCGGGCCCATCGCGAACGATCCGCGCGACCTCCCGGACGATCTCGAAGCCTGGGTCGAATCCGAGGAGTAGCGATCCGCGATGCCCGGCCCTCTTCAAGGCGTGCGCGTAGTCGATTGCAGCAGCTTCCTGTCGGGCCCCCTGGCCACCCGGGTGCTGGGCGACCAGGGCGCCGACGTGATCAAGGTGGAGCCGCCCGACCGCGGCGACCTGACGCGTTCCCTGGGAACGGCGCGCGGAGGCATCGGGGCGCTCTTCGCTGTGACCAACCGCAGCAAGCGCTCCGTCGTGCTCGACTTGAAGAAACCGGGCGGGCGCGACGTGCTCCACCGGCTGGTGGCGGGCGCCGACGTCTTCGTGCAGAACTTCCGCCCGGGCGCTGCTGAGCGCCTGGGCGCCGGCGAGGACGAGCTGCGCGCCGTGCGGCCGGACCTGGTCTACGTCTCCATCAGCGGCTTCGGCGAAAGCGGCCCGTACGCCGGCAAGCGCGTCTACGACCCGGTCATCCAGGCGCTCTCCGGGCTCGCCGACATCCAGCGCGACCGCGGGAGCGGCCGACCGCGCATGGTGCGCACCGTGGTGCCCGACAAGCTCACCGCGATGACCGCTGCGCAGGCCATCACCGCGGCGCTCTTCGCGCGCCAGAGCACGGGCCGCGGCCAGCATCTGCGCCTGGCCATGCTCGACGCCGCCCTCGAGTTCCTCTGGCCCGAAGGCTACGCCGGCTACACCTGGGTGGGCGATGAGGCGCGCGGCGCTCGCCGCACCCTGGCCCAGGACCTCATCTTCGAGACGGCCGACGGCTGGATCACCGCAGGCGCGGTCTCGCGCGGAGAATGGGAGGGGCTCGCGCGGGCGATGGAGCGACCCGAATGGCTGGCCGACGAACGTTTCCTCACGGCCGCTGATCTGGTGCGCCACGCCGACGAACGCCTGGCGCTGATGGCCGAGGTCCTCCGCACGCGCACCACCGCCGCCTGGCTCGAGGCTCTGGAGCGCGAGGGAGTGCCGTGCGCCCCGGT
>CAXMOD010000226.1:0-6472 GCA_964194905.1 uncultured Desulfobacterales bacterium
ATCCCATCGTACCCGAACGTGAACGACCACAGCGTGGTCCCATGGGCGACCAAGTGAGCCATCGGCTCGCCACCCAGGGTGAAATCGATCCACAAGGCCTCGCCGGCAGGGATCACCGCGTTGTCCGGGATACCCTCGCCGCCGGGTTCGCAGGCCGTGTTGATGGCGAGCGGCATCCGGCAGTCGCCGAGCTCGACCGTGACCGCCAAGGCCCTCGCAGGACTGGCCGACAGCAGCAAAGCGGCGCTGGCGCTCATAGGGCCGTGGGGCCGTGCTGTGTGCCGCCTGGTGCCGTTCTATGCCGCCCCCTGCCAGGCTGGAGACGCAACCCCGCGGACTTCCTCACCCCTTGCGCGGCTTCCCAAGCCGAGGGTCGCGGGTTCGACCCCCGTCTCCCGCTCCAACCCAACTACGCGTTCATCGGCTTCCCGTAGGCCTCGAAGCGTTGGTGGGAGACCCAAGAGGAGCCTTCAACGCTGGGCGGGGCGATTGCCCCGATAGCGGTGCACCAGCATGTGTCCCCGGGGCTCGAAGCCGTAGGACTCGGCCACCTTCGCGAAGAGCGCCGGGTCTTCGGCCAGATCCAGGATCCGGGGCGCGCTCTTCCGGATCTCCAGCGGCCGGGTCCAGCTCACGTAGAGCTCCTTGCCCGTGGCGTCGGCCTCCTTCATCAGCGCCCTCAGCTCGTGGTGATCGTCGAGGTTGCGGACCCGTGGATCGTAGTAGAAGGAGGTGCGCACAAAGGACGTCGTCAGGACCCGGTCGTTGGCCGGATCGAGCGGGTCTCGGACCGGCCGGATCAGTGCCACGGCCTCGCGCGACTGCTGGATCGGGAGGGTGCGCATGGGCTCGCGGATCTCGTGGGTTGTTACCGCGAACGCGGCCCAGAAGACCGCCATGGCTCCTGCCGTGGCCAGCGTTCTTGCTCGGGGTGAGCGTGCGCGCCCGAACAGGCTCTCGAAGCCGATGCCCAGCAGCATCGCGAGCCCGGGCAAGGCGTAGAGCGCGTACCAGGGATGGAAGAGCGTATGCCCGGCCATCTGGAGGGTCAGCGTCAGCGGCATCGGCAGGACCAGGATCGCTGCGATCCAGGCGTGGAGGGCATCCCGTCGCACGAGGCGGGTCGCGCCCAGCGCAGCCACGCCGATGGCCAGCGCCACCAGCGCCGGGAAGAGCCCAGGCCAGGCGCCCGCGATGTCCGCCACCTCCGCATAGTGTTCGCCGAGGCGCGGAATGCGCCAGAAGGTTCCTGCCCATAGGTGCGCGAGCACGTCTTCCACCAGTCGGCGGCTCGGCTCCACTACGTCCCGGTTTGTGTGGAAGGCGAACAGGAACAGATTCACCAGCATCAGCTGAGCCCAGACGGCTGCCGCCGCGACAGTCGACACGCCCCAGCGAATTGCGTGGGCGCTCGTCCCAGGTGCGCGGCGGCGCCGGATCAGCTCGGCCACGACAGCGAGGTTGGCCGTCGCCACCAGGAGGAGCGCACCGGGGAAGACCCAGAGGATGCCGGCGCCCGCGGCCGCGAAGGCGAGCCAGCGGGGCCAGCTTCCCTGCTCGAAGGCCCGCAGCAGCGCGATGCACAGAAGCGGCAGCAGCGCCAGCAGCAGCGAGTAGCCCCGGGCCTCGGACATGTAGCGTATGAACCAGGGATGGATCGCGAGGATCCACGCGAAGAAGACACCGGCCGCCGGAAAGCCCAGACGTCGCAGCAGCAGGGCTCCGGTGGCGAGCGCCCCGAGGCCGGCCACGAAGGCCGGAATGCGCGCGACCCGCTCGTCGGCGAATTGAAGCTCCGGGCCGGTCGCCGCGCGCCAGGCGCCGAGTGTCAACCGCGTGAGGATCGTGTGAGGCACATGGTTGTTCGCCCCACAACACCGCTGCGTGGTGTAGAGGAAGGTCCGGCGCCAGCGCGGAGTCCATTCCTCGACGATCCCCTCGTGGTTCTTCCGGTATCCTCCGTCGGCGAAGTAGAAGATGGTGGTGCGCTCGTCGTCCCAGAAGTCGAAGCTGAGCCGCGGCCACGCGGCGCACGTGGCCACCAGCAGGGCCGCGGCCACGAGCCAGGCGAAGCTTCGGTGCGGTGGGGCGGCCGGAGCCAGGGTGGGGTCGGTCGGGTCCGGGCGCCCCTGCCGCCAGCGCCGCGCCGTGCACCACAGCAGCGCCACCACCAGCAGATTGCCCGCCGTGATCCAGTAGCGGTAGATCCGCGCAAGATCGAGGAAGAAGACCGGCTTGCCCTGCCGCCATAGCTCGGCGGCCTTCCCCTCCCAGGGCTTGTCGCCGACGACGAGATGGATCGCGAGCCCGAGGAGGGCTGCCGCCAGGACGAGGCGCACGTCGCGCAGGCGATCCACCGTTGCTCAGTCTCGCCGCGCGGGTCGCAGCAACGCCACCCAGTCTGCGTCGGGGGACTCCGGCGGGAGACCGAGCACCTGGGGAGCGCGGCCGCGCACCCGCGTGACGGAGCCCTCGCGGAGCTCGCCTCCCCGGCGCGGGTCGTACCAGTGCACGGTCCACTCGCCTCCATCCTCGCCGAGATCGAGCCGCGCCTCGCCTCCGTCCGGCAGGTACACCGCAAAGGCGACGCCTGGCTCCCCGAAGCATTGGCCCGGCGCTCCCGAGAGACGCTCGCTGCAGGGCTCGAACTCCGAGAACGGCAGGTATTCCACGAAGAAGGCGAGGGCGTGGCGAGTCTGGTCCCACAAGCGGTCCCGACTGCGCCAATTCTCGAGGTTCAGGTCGTCGTGGGGAAACCCATAGCCGAAGTACCACTCCACACCCGCTCCTCCCTCCATGAGCGAGGGCCAGAGGTATTTTCGGCGCAGAACGGCGTGCCGCTCCTCACCGTCGGGTGGGGCACCTTCCTCGGCCGGCCCGATCTCGTCCAGCGTCACTACCCAGGGGCGGCCGGCCTGGGCGGAGCGCTCGATCCAGCGCCGCGTGTCGCGTCGCGCCCTTTGCGTCTGGAGCGAGGCGCCCTCGAAATGGGCGTTCCCCAGGAGGGGGGTGTACACCGCATTCAGCTTCTTGGGGTGCGTGTGCAATGTGATCGGATGATCGTATGGGTCGAGCGCGCGCAGGTGCGCCGCGAAGTCACGCCGCTGATCATCGGTGTTGGTGTTCTCCTCGCCCAGGTTCCAGACCAGCGCCGGGTGGTGCGCGTAGCGCGCAACGAGTTCGCGGTAGTAGAGACGCCGCATCGGCCCGAGCTCGCCCGCGTCGAGGAGCTGATCGTTCTCGGTCTCCTGGGTCACCACGTGGAGCAGAAGACCCAGGCGGTCCATGTGCGAGAAGACGATCTCCCACTGGTCGAGCTTGCTCGTATCGAAGCGGCTCGTCTCGTCGCGGCGCGTCCAGGGCCAGACGTCGTCGCCGTCGCCGCCCACGTTCATGCTGAGGAAGTAGACGGCATTCATCCCCTTGCCGGCCAGGTAGCGGAGCGCGCCCAGCAGACCGCGACCGCGTGCACCCTTCCAGGTGGGGTCCCCCTCCCGGAAGTCGGCGACGTGGGGCTCGTAGCGGTGCGTGGGCGGGGTGCCGTCGAAGTCGGCGAAGGCGAGCAGGTTCTCCGGACTGTTCGCGCCTCCCTTCAGGAACCACTCGCCCGTACCCGCGAAGCGCAGGTAGCGCTGGCCCACGTATTGGAGGAGGCCCCGGGCGCGATGATCCCGCCCGGTCTTGTCGCTCGGCTGGACGCGGAAGCGGCCCTCCGCGCCGTCGAATCCAACGGGGGATCCGGCGAGAGGGTCGTCGGCCAGGGCGACCCGCGGGCCGCGGCGGAACGAGGCGCGCCAGCTCCACGCTTCCTGTGCGTCGGGCAGGAAGTGGACGCGCCAGCGGTTTCCCTCAGTCGCGCCGGAGTTTGCCGCGTCTCCGTCCGCCGCGAAGAAGCCGGGCACCACGACGCTGCGGTCGCGTTGGCGGAACGTCACGTCGAGCCGGTAGTCGAGAAAGGGATTGGGGTCGCCTTCCTCCGAGGCCTCCGGTCCCTCGAAGGTGAGGGTGACCCGGTGCCAGCGGCGGAGCTCCCCGGAGAGTTCGACGCCGGCACTGGACGCGCTCGGTTCCTCTCGCGTCACCGCTGCGGCCGCGAGTGACAGGCGGCGGTTCATGATGGACTCCGAATCGCCGGCGGCGAGCGTGCCCCAGTCGCTCCGGGCCGTCACCAGGAGTGCGTTCTGGGAGGGGAAGAGCGCCACCATGCTGCCCCGAACGCCCTTCGCCACGATCATGTCGGCGGGCGCATCCGGCCAGGTGCGTCGGTCGGGGTGATCGCGCCCGGTGGTGTTGAACCACCAGCCGTAGCCGTAGATCCCCGGGCCGTCGGTCGTGTAGTGGTCCGAGTCTCCTCCGAAGCTTCCGACGCCCAGGTAGTCGTCCGTCGACGCGGGGTCGGTGTGGGGCAGGTCCGCGGGGACGTGTGGGCGCATGGCTTCGTCGAAGTAGCGCTGCGGCAGCAGCTGGCGCTCGCCCCAGCGCCCGCGGTTCAGCCAGAACAGGGCGATGCGTGCCTTGTCGCGGAGGGTCAAGAGGAGCCTCCGACGGTCGTCGTCGAACTCGAGCCCGTCCCTCAGCTGGAGTGCTCCCAGGCGCGACGGGGCGTTCGCCACGCTTGCGGGATCCTCGGCGTAAAGGCGGTCGAACAGGGTCTTCTGGTAGAGCTGGACGGCGTAGTCGTTGTACGCGAATGCGGCGCCGGGCGGCTCGGGGCGCGCGTAGCCACTCGTCATGCTCGCCAGCTGTGCGAGGGTCATCCCGCGGTCCTCCTCGCGCAGATCCCAGCCGAAGTCGGATACTGGGGCGTGGGTGCCGGAGACGCGACCTTCCTGGACCGCGAAGAAGAGCAGGGTGGCGAAGACGGGCTTCGCCACCGAGAAGACGTCGAAGCGCCGGGAGGGCGCGCCCCATTCCTTCACCGACTGTCCGTCCACCACCACCATCCCGTGGCCGCCCAGCGCCGTGGCCAGCTCCTCGAGACGGCGGGGGTCGAGGCCGAGCTCCACCGAATCGCGCCGCGCCCAGGTTTCGCCGGGCACGTTGGGCTCGGGGCTCGTGCAGGCGATGGTCCCGGCCAGCAGCGTCAGTACCAGCGCGCCAGCGCCCCAGCGCTGCTCAATTCGTCCCTGCATGAGCCTCCGCCAATCTCGAAGCTGCTTGAGTAGCCCAGTTCGCGGGACGCGTCTGGCCTTTCGCTGCAGCCACCCTGCCTGGCCGCGTGCGGCTGCCCCGGACCGCGACCCTGCCGTCGGGGGTTCACCCCGTCCCAAGCCGAGGGTCGCGGGTTCGACCCCCGTCTCCCGCTCCAGGGGCCGTCCGGGCCGGCGTTTGGGCTCGCCTCAAGCGGTGTTCTCGTGGTTCCGAAAAGCCCGAGGTGGCCGAACGCCAGCGTACGACGTTCTATCTGACCTACCAGCTCGGGGAAGGTCCCCAGCAGACCGTCCTCTGGGACACCACCGAGATCACGGTCGGGCGTCTCGAGACCTCGGACATCGTGCTCGAGGACGAGGAGACCTCGCGCGAGCACGCAGTCTTCCGCAGGAAGAAGGACGAGTGCAGCCTCGAAGACCTCGCCAGCACCATGGGTACCATGGTCAACGGCGAGCGCATCACCCATCACGAGCTCGAGCCCGGCGACGTGTTCGAGATCGGGCCGCTGGTGGGTCGGTTCGGCAGGACTACCCAACCAGTCAAACCCGGGGAGAATGTTCGCTACGCCTCCGAGCTCAAGGGCTTCCACCTGCCGCCCGGCGCAGACACCGGCTCGGGTCGCACGATGCTGGCCTTCGATGCCTCCGACGAGATCCCGGGTCCTCCGGCGGACGTGCCGCCCCAGGTGCCGACCGCGCGTGTCGTCTCCGCAGAAGGGACGCTCGAAGAGAGCGACGGCTTCGACGACCTGGGCTCGGACGATTTCGAGGACTACTTTGACGACCCGGCCCCGCCGGTGCGGGACCTCGACCTCGAGTTCGCCCAGGAAGACACGGCCCATGCGGCGGAGGGGGCCGCCGCGTCGGCTACGCCGCCGGGGCCCCCGGCGCCTTCCAGCGAGGTACCACGTGCCGCGGAGGCAGGGGTAGCGCCCGCCGCTGCATCCGCCTCGGATCCCACCCCGGCCATCGAGGCCACCGTGAACCTGGAGCTCGAGGTGCGCGGGCCCACCAGCCAGCTCCAGTCGGTACTCAGCGGACTCCTGGACAAGGAGATCATCATCCCGCCGCTCCGGATCCGCATCAAGAAACCCCGGGAGAGCTGATCGGGCTTGCGCCAGGCCGTCATCGGCATCAGGTAGAGTCCTGCTTCTCGAAGTCGGCCGCGCTCGCGCCCGTTCCGGATTCGCGCGCTTGCGCTAGGGACCGGGGTAGCTGCCGGCCGCGCGCGCCCGTTCGAGGTTTCGCCTGGCGTCGGGGTAGTCGGGCCGCAAGCGCAGCGCTGTCTCGAAGTGCTCGAGCGCCCCCCGCAGATCGCCCCG
>CAXMOD010000227.1:0-18584 GCA_964194905.1 uncultured Desulfobacterales bacterium
CGAGCAGAACCTGGTGGTGGACGACACCGGTGAGCCCTGCCGGCACCCCCTCGTGCGCGAAATCTTCGAGAGGGCGCCGGCCGGCGGCTACCGCCTGCGCGTCGACGCCCACAACTGATCCGGCGGTCGTGACGGTTCGACCCAAAGACCACATCACCCGACGCGAGCTTCTGCGCCGTGCCGCCGCCGCGGGCTTGGTGACCGGTGCGGGCGGAATCGTCGTTCTCGGCTGCGCACCCCTGAGCCAACGTGGCAAGGGCACCGGCGCGAGCCCGTTCACCCACGGCGTCGCCAGCGGCGACCCCCTGGCCGACCGCGTAGTGCTCTGGACCCGCGCATGGCGCGACGGCGGCGGGTCCCTGGACGTCGACTGGCGGGTGGCGCGCGACCCGCAGCTCATGGACGTGGTGGCCTCCGGCAATCTGCGCACCGGGCCGGAGCGCGACTACACGCTCAAGGTCGATCCCGTCGGTCTCGAGCCCGACACCCGCTACTGGTACGCCTTCTCCGCCGACGGCCACGAGTCGCCCGTCGGCCGCACCAAGACCTTGCCCGCGCCGGGAACGCCTGCGGACCACCTGCGCCTGGCCTTCGCGTCGTGCTCCAACTACCCGTTCGGCTACTTCAACGCCTACGGACTCATCGCCCAGCGCGACGACCTGGACCTGGTGCTCCACCTCGGCGACTACGTCTACGAGTACAGGAACGGCGAGTACGGCGACGGCACCGCGCTGGGACGCATCCCCCTCCCCGACCGCGAGATCGTCAGCCTCGACGACTACCGCCTGCGCTACGCCACCTACCGCACCGACCCGGATCTCCAGGAGATCCACGCCGCCCATCCCTTCGTGTGCGTGTGGGACGACCACGAGCTCGCGAACAACGCCTGGCGCGACGGTGCCGAGAACCACGACTCCGCCACCGAGGGTGCCTGGCGCGCGCGGCGCCGGGCGGCGGTGCAGGCCTACCTCGAGTGGATGCCGATCCGCGAGACCGGGCTCGACGGCGGCGCCGGCCGCATCTACCGCAGCTTCCGTTACGGCGCGCTCGCCGACATCATCATGCTCGACACGCGCCTCGTGGGTCGCTCCGCCGAGGCCAAGGACTCCGAGGACGTGGCGACGATCTGGAACCGCGACCGCTCGCTCCTCGGCCCGACCCAGGAGGCCTGGTTCTTCGAGGAGCTGCGCCGCAGCAAGCGCGAGGGAGTCGCGTGGCGCATCGTGGGACAGCAGGTGATGCTGGGCCAGCTGCGCGGACGAAGCGGCCTGATCCTCAACACCGACCAGTGGGACGGCTACGCCGCCAGCCGCCAGCGCCTGCTCAAACTGCTGAAGGACGACGCGATCAGCGACGTGGTGGTGCTCACCGGCGACCTGCACAGCTCGTGGGCCCAGGACATCAGCATCGATCCCTACGACCGTCAGGTCTACTCGCCGCGCACTGGGCGCGGCTCCCGGGCGGTCGAGTTCGTGACCCCGGGCATCACCTCGCCGGGCGTGACGGACCCGGTGAAGGCGGACGAGCGCGCCGCCACCGCGCGTCAGGCCAATCCGCACCTGCATTGGGTGGACCTCATCCACCGCGGCTACGCGATCCTCGACGTGACCCCCGAGCACGCCCGCGCCGAGTGGTACTTCGTGGAGACGCTGACGGAACGGCGCCGCGCCGAGAGCTTCGCCAAGGCGTGGCAGACGCTGCGCGGGCGCAACTCCCTGCGCGAGGCGCGTGAGCTGGAGGAAGGCGCGGGCTTCTAGTCCGCGCTGCTAGAGCTGGACGCCGGTGCCGCCGAGCCCGCAGTAGCCGGACGGATTCTTGGCCAGGTACTGCTGGTGGTAGTCCTCGGCGTACCAGAAGTGGGGCGCCTCGACGATCTGCGTGGTGATCGGTCCATAGCCGCGCTCGTTGAGATTCTTGCCGAACGCCTCCGCGGTGTCGCGTGCGAGGTGCGCCTGCTGGGCCGTGGTGGTTCCGATCAGCGAGCGGTACTGGGTTCCCCGGTCGTTGCCCTGGCGCATGCCCTGCGTGGGATCGTGGCCCTCCCAGAACAGGCGCAGCATCTCGGCGTACGACGTCTGCGCTGGATCGAAGACCACCAGCACCACCTCGGCGTGGTCCGTGGAGCCCGAGCAGACCTCCTCGTAGGTGGGTGACTCGGTGCGACCTCCGGCGTAGCCCACCGCCGTGGTGTGGACGCCCGGAGCCTCCCAGAAGCCGCGCTCGGCGCCCCAGAAGCAGCCCATCCCGAACTGGGCCGTCTCCAGGCCTTCGGGAAAGGGCGGCTCGATGGTTGACCCGAGTACGAAATGTTGCATGGCCCTAGGGTAGCAGGAGCATCTCAGGCCCCGGCAATTCGCCTCCGATGGAGAGCCGATGCAGATCATCGCCGCCGTCGGCGGACTCTCGTTCGTTCTCGCCAGCCTGATCGTGGGGCTGCGCCTCATGTACCTGGGCTGGCGCAACCACGGGCTGGCGTGGAGGCACGCGCCGCCGCGGCCGCCGCCTAGCCCGGCTTCGTCCCGCCGAGCGCGCCGAGGGTGCGTATACTGGGGATCCTCTGGAGGACCCCCCCAATGGGCTGGACAGCCGAATCGCTCCCCGAAGACGCGCTCGCGGGCAAGACCTACGTCGTCACCGGCGGCAACTCCGGCATCGGTTTCGAGGCGGCCAGCGCCCTGGCGAGCCGGGGCGCGCGCACCATCCTGGGCTGCCGCAATCCGCAGAAGGCGACCGAGGCGGTCGAGCGCATTCGCAAGCAGCACACCCACGCGAGCGTCGAGGCGGTGGCTCTCGATCTGGCCAGCCTCGCCTCGGTGCGCGACTTCGCCAAGTCGCTCGACGAGAAGAGCGACCGGCTCGATGCGTTGATCAACAACGCAGGCGTGATGGCCATCCCGCTGCGACGCACGGCCGACGGCTTCGAGATGCAGATCGGCACCAACCACCTCGGCCACTTCGCGCTGACCGGACTCCTCCTCGAGAAGCTGCTCCAGACCCCGGACTCGCGGGTGGTGAGCGTCAGCAGCACCATGCACAAGATCGGGCGCGTGGACCTCGACGACCTGAACTACAGCGAGCGCCGCTACGGCAAGTGGCCTGCCTACGGCCAGAGCAAGCTCGCCAACCTCTACTTCATCTACGAGCTGCAGCGCCGCTTCGAGCGCGCGGGCGTGCCCTCGATTGCGGCCGCCTGCCATCCCGGCTACGCGGCCACCAATCTCCAGTTCGTGGGACCGCAGATGGAAGGGTCGAGCTTCATGGAGCGCGGCGCGGGCCTGATGAACCGCATCCTGTCCCAGCCCGCCTCCATGGGCTGCCTGCCGACGGTGTACGCCGCCGTCGGCGCCGACGTGCGCGGCGGCGACTACTACGGCCCGGACGGCTTCCAGGAGATATCGGGCCACCCGACCCGCGTGAAGTCCACGAAGCGCTCCCACGACGAGGAAACCGCCGCCGGCCTGTGGGAGCTCAGCGAGGAGCTGACCGGCGTGGCCTTCGGGGCGCTCAGCGCATAGCTCGCATGAGGATCGCCACCTGGAACGTCAACGGGCTGCGGGCGCGGCTCGACTTCGTGCGCCACTGGCTCGAGGCGCGCCGACCCGACGTGGTGGGCCTCCAGGAGTTGAAGCTCACCGAGGAGCAGTTCCCCGCCCAGGAGCTCAGCGCCCTCGGCTACCACGCCCTGGTGCACGGGCAGAAGGCCTGGAACGGCGTGGCCGTGCTGCTGCGCGAAGGGCTGGAGGGCGAAATGGTGCAGGCGGGCCTCCCCGGCCAGGACGACTTCGGTGCGCGCCTGCTGCGCGCGCGCATCTCCGGGCCCGAGGCGGATGGGGCGGCCGACGCAGAGCTCGACTTCACCACCGTGTACGTGCCCAACGGAAAACGCCTGGACCACGACGACTTCCCGCGCAAGCTCGCCTGGCTCGACGCGCTGATCGGCTGGTGGGACCCGGGCGAGCAGGCCGTGCTGTGCGGCGACTTCAACGTCGTGCCGACGGACCTCGACACCTGGGACCCCGAGGGCCACCGCGGCCACATCTTCCACACCGACGACGAGCGCGGGCGCTTCGCCAAGCTCCTGGGCAGCGGCCTGCAGGACCTCTTCCGCGTCCACGCGGGCGACGAACGCGCCTTCTCGTGGTGGGACTACCGGGGAGGCGCCTTCCACCGGGGCCAGGGCCTACGCATCGATTTCCTGCTCGGGACGGGGAGCGTCGCTCGCCGCCTGGCGGCCGCCGAGATCGACCGGGAGTACCGCAAGAAGAAGGACGGGATCACCGCCAGCGACCACGCGCCGGTAATCGCGGACCTTCGCTAGCCTTCGGGCCATGGATGAACTCGGAACGCTCCTCGAGATCGAGGCCATCAAGCAGCTCAAGTACCGCTACTTCCGCTTCCTGGACCTGAAGCAGTGGGACGACATGGCGGAGCTCTTCGTGGTGGACGCGAATGCCGCGTACAGCGGTGGCAAATACGCCTTCGAGGGCCGCGAGGAGATCATGAAGTTCCTCACCAGCGCCCTCGGCCGACCGAGCATGCTGACCGCCCACCACGGCCACCACCCGGAGATCGAGCTCACCAGCGAGAGCACGGCCACCGGCGTCTGGGCCCTGTGGGACACGGTGATCGACACCCAGCACCACATCACCATCCGCGGCGCCGCCTTCTACAGCGACGAGTACGTCAAGCAGGACGGCGCCTGGCGCTTCAAGAGCACGGGCTACGAGCGGACGTACGAGGAGATGGCCCCCTACCCCGAGGACGGGGCGACCAAGCTCACGGAGAATCGTTTCGCGGACGGAGGTGGCGGCGGTGAGTGAGAAACCCGCGGTGAACCTGCGCGATCCGGGACAGGCGGGACTGCTGCTGCTCGGCGCGCTGCTCGTGGTGCTGACGCCGCTCTGCCTCTCGATGGCGGCCCTCCACGCCGGCATGCCGCTCGTGGCGCTGGCCCTTCCCGCGGTGGTACTGGCGACCGGCGTCGTGGTGGCGCGCATCGCGCTCACGGCTTCGCCGCCCACGCAAGGAACGGACGAATGAGCGAGACCCAAACCCCGACCTACCCGGACTCCGAGATCCGCGCCGCCTACGACGCCTACGTCGACCAGCGCAACAAGGTGGAGGCGGGCGACGCACCCTGGGACAGCCTGGGGGACTGGTTCACCGACGACGCCACCTTCATCGATCCCGCCTGGGGGCGGGTGGAGGGCATCGCCGCCATCCGCGAGTTCCTCGTGGACAGCATGGCGGGTCTCGAGGGCTGGACCTTCCCGCGCCAGTGGACGGCGGTGACCGGCAACTGCCTGATCTCCTGCTGGCAGAACCGGCTGCCGGGTGCACGCACCGACGGAACGCCCTACGAGGCTCCCGGCGTCTCCATCATGCAGTACGCCGGCGGCGGCAAGTTCTCCCGCGAGGAGGACATCCTCAACATGGCGCACGTGATCGAGCTCCTCACCGAAAGCGGCTGGAAGCCGGGACCCGGCTTCACCCCCCCGCCGTCCAAACCGCGCCGCTGAACGGGCAGAAGCGCAGCAACGCTGCTGCATTGGAACGCCTTCTGCCGTCGAGCGACCGGCCGATCGGGATGTTTCTCGCCGACGTGTGAACCAGGGCACTTTACGAGGGGGCCGGCGAGCCGCATATTCCCCTGTGCCTGGAGACGCCGCGCCGACTTGCCCCCCCTCAAGTCCCGCCCGCCGCGGCCGATGCTTCGAGTGCGCGCCCGGAGGAAGTGCAATGGCGAAGGCCATCGCGATCGGCGCGCTCGCCATGACAGTCTTGCTCTTCGGTCTCAGCGGACCCGCCTGGTCCGATGAGGTCGATGCATGCAGCGGCCCCGGCCTGAAGCTGGAGCTGCCGACGGCGAGCGACGCCAGCGTAGACCTGATTCTGATCCCCAAGGCCAACACCACGGGACCGGCCGGCCGACGTGCGCCCGGACTCATCGTCGAGGACGCGCTGCAGCGGGCCATCGAGCACATCGCCGTGCCGCTGGAGCCGGCCGACATCCGCCCGTTCGCAGCGCCGCACCCCTTCTTCCGCACCGCCGCGGGCAGCGTGAAGCTGTCGCGGGGCCAGGTGGTGGTGGTCGCGATCGGCTCACCCAGCGGCCCGATGCTCGCGCGCTTCGTGAAGACGACCGGTCCGGCGACCCAAGCCGAGCTGACCTCGTTCCGCCGCGCGGTGGCGGCCCTGCGCCTGGAGCCCGGGAGCTATTGCACCGGAGAGTCTTCGGCCCAGGCGACCTCCAGCGGGGATCGCTAGACCCGCGCGTCCGTCGCGGTCGCGTGCACTCCCCAAAACGAACCCTCGCCGCTTGCCGTAGAATGGAGCCCCGACGGGGAGCTTGCGGGGAGGGCCGCCATGCCGTGGAAGGACTGGCGCGAGGAAGTGCCCAAGGTGACGGTCACGGGCGGGCCGTTCGACGTGAAGCGCCGGGTGACGGCGCAGAAGCACGTCCTCTTCCGGCTGACGCAGCCGCTATCCGTCGTGCGCCGGGACACGAACGAGGAGCTGTCCCTCGCCATCCATACGCTGAGCGACGGCTCCAGTGTCCCGGGCGTGCTCTGGGGAGCGCTCGACGCGACGCCCGCGGACCTTCTGCTGCCCGGCTTCGCTCACGACCATGCCTATCGCAAGGGCGCGAAGTGGAAGAAGCCGAACGGCGGCACGCGCACGATCGGCCGCTACGAAGCCGACCTCGTACACATCGCCATCTGCCGCGTCTTGAAGGTCAAGAAGTCCGACCAGGAGAAGATCTTCTACGCGCTGCGCGTGGGGGGAGGCTTCGCCTTCCGCACGCGCAGCGTGGGGTGGGACGGCACCGGCACAGCCTGAGGAGTACTCCGATGATCATTCCCGACGCAGAGGTCACCACGCGCGAGGTCACGTCCTGGCAGGGACTGCACCTGCTGCACTTCCAGAGCTCGAGCTGTTCGCAGAAGGTGCGCGTGCTGCTGCGCGAGAAGGGTCTTTCCTACACATCCCACTCGGTGAACCTGGCGGCCCAGAAGCACGTGAGCGCCTGGTATCTCGGCATCAATCCGCGCGGGGTCGTACCCACCCTCGTCCACGACGGGGTCGTCCACGTCGAGAGCAACGACATCATGGAA
Organism: uncultured Desulfobacterales bacterium; assembly: GCA_964194905.1. Classification (GTDB taxonomy): domain Bacteria; phylum Myxococcota_A; class UBA9160; order UBA9160; family JAFDET01; genus JAFDET01. The sequence continues at coordinate 7,116 of CAXMOD010000227.1, forward strand.
CATCTCGACGCGCTCCCGTCGGAGGCCGAACCCTTCTTCCCCCAGACCGAAGCCGAGCGCGCCTGGGCGAAGGAGAACCTCGCCCTCGAGAACAGCCTGCACATGGACCTCCGCAACCTCACGATGGGGTTCGTGATGCCGGCCCGCTTCGCGAAGAAATCCGAGCAGACCCTCGCGCGCTGGGAGCGGGAGGGACGCGACGATCCGAAACGCGCGCTCGAGGTGAAGTGGTGGCGCGACTTCGCGCGCGACGGGATTCCGCAGGAGACGGCGCGGGCCTCGGTCGATGCCCACCGCAAGGTCTTCGAGACGCTCGACCAGCGCCTGGACGCCTCGCCCTGGCTGATCGGCGAGCGTCTCTCGGTGCTCGACGTCGCCTGGTTCATCACCACCCGGCGCTTGCGCGTCGCGGGCTACCCACTCGAGCGGCATCCCCGGCTGGCTGACTGGCACGCCCGCCTGGCGGGGCGCCCCGCCTTCGCCGAGGAGACCCGCGACCCCTTCCCGCTCGGCCGCGTGGTGATGCCGCTCTACGCGCTCTACCGCCGGCTCGAAGGGACGTCCCTCACCGATCTCACGCGCTGACGTGCCGCCGAACCGCGCCCGGTGCCCTCAGGTTCCGAGCGTCAGGCGCAGCCCGCCGAGTCCGCGCAGCGTCATGCGCTCCAGGAAGATCGGCTCCGCGGCGAGCTCCACGCGCGGGAAGCGCCGGACCAGGGTCCCGAGCGCCACCTGAGCCTCCAGCCGCAGCAGCGACGCGCCCAGGCAGTGGTGGATGCCGCCGCCGAGGGACGCGTGCTCGTTCGCACCCTGGCGGGCCACGTCCACGCGGTCAGCGCTCTCGCCCCACCGCTCCGGGTCGCGATTCGCACTCCCCAGGCAGCCGAAGATCACGCTGCCCGCCGGGATGGTCGTGTCGCCGATCTTCAGGTCCTCCCGGTTGATGCGGCGGGTGAACTGCGCGGGGCTGTCGTAGCGCAGCAGCTCCTCGACGGCGTTGGCATCGAGAGCGGTGTCCAGGCGCACGCGCTCCAGCTGATCCGGGTGGCGCAGCAACGCGAGCATTCCGTTGCCGATCAGGTTCACCGTCGTCTCGTGGCCGGCGATGTAGAGCAACGTGAGCTGATCCACCAGCTCGAGCTCGCTCAGCTGGTCGGTGCTGTCAGCGATACCGATCAGGACGGAGAGCAGCGCGTCGTCGGGACTCTTTCGCTTCTGTCCGATGACTCCCAGCAGATACTCGTACATCGCATCGGTGGCCACGATGGAAGCGTCCGACTCGGCGTCGGTGACGGCAGGGTCGATGGCCTTCGTGATGGCCTGCGACCAGCCGCGGATCGCCGCCTCGTCGCCGGGCGGCAGGCCCAGGAGGTCCGAAATGACGGCCAGCGGCAGCGGGAACGCGAAGTCCTCGATCAGGTCCGTCTCGCCCTTCTCGGCCAGGCGGTCGAGGGTCTGGTCCACCAGCGCCTGCAGGCGGGGGCGGCGTTGGCGCACCGCCTTGGGCGTGAATTGCTTGTAGATCTGTCGGCGCAGCCGCGTGTGTTCGGGAGGATTGCGACGGAACATCATCTTGCTCTGCCGCCCTTCCATCTTGGCCAGGCGCTCCCGCTCCTGCTCCACGTACGGCCCGGAGTTGGCGTGCTGCAGCTCGACGCTCAGCTTCTTGTTGCGGCTGAGCGCGATCACGTCCTCGTAGCGGGTGAGGAGCCAAGTGTCCTGCTCGGTGTCGTGGTGGACCGGATCGCGCTCGCGGAGCGCGGTGTACTGCGCGTACGGATTTGCGAAGAAGCCGGGCGCCTCCGGGTCGAGCCTCACAGGGCCCGTCTGCGGCGCAGCCGGAGCCGGAGCCTCGTCCACATCGATGCGGAGCGTCGTCTCGTCGGCGAGGGCGGAGAGCCGCGCCACCCGCTCGTTGGTCTCGCGCAGCCGGCGGCTCACCTGCCGCAGCAGCGCATGGGTCACCGAAGGCGCTTCGTCGAGGAGCCGATCGAAGCCGTCGGCCTCGATCACCTGCACGGTCATCGGGGTAGTCGTCACCACCCGGGCGCTGCGGGGTCCCCGGTCCAGGAGCCCGAGCTCGCCGATGCTCTCCCCTTCCCCGACGTCGTCGAGGAAGCGGCCGGCGACGGTGACCTCGGCCTGACCGTCCACGATCAGGTAGCAATCGCGGGCCGGGTCGCCCTCCTCGAAGAGGACCACGTCCGCCTCGAAGCGCAGCTCCTTGCGGGCCAGTGCGGCGACGCGCTCCAGATCCTCGTCGTCGCATTCCCGAAAGAGCTCAAGCTCACGCAGCCGTTCGCGGGTGTCCTGGATGCTGAGCGCCATCGGGGATCCTCCTGGCCCGGAGATGGGGTTCGCGCCCGGGCGAGCAGCATCCTACCCCTCTACGCGATGCCCAGTCGAGCGCGATCGGACGCGCCGCGTCCAGGCTAGACTCCGCGCGTCGTGATCCAGGTTCTGAAAAGGCTCTACGCGCTGCTGGACCGGCCGCTGCGCCTGCGCTGGCTCTCGCTGGTGCCGCTGGCGATCCTGTCGGCGGCGCTCGAAGCAGGGGCGGCGGCCGGGGTGCTGGCGCTGATCCGGCTGGTGGCGGATCCGGCGGCGGCCGGTTCGGACACCCTGGTGCGAACAGCGCGTACGCTGGCGCCCGGAGTCCCGGAGGCAGGCCTGCTCTCGGGATTCGCGATCGCGCTGGTGGTCTTCTACGTGCTGAAGAACGCGGTGCGTCTCTTCGAGGTCTGGGCGCGGGCGCGCTGTGGGACGCGCTCCGCACGCGCGATTGCGACCTCGCTGTTGCGGGCCTACCTGCACGCGCCCTACGCCGTTCACCTCCAACGCAACTCCTCGGGCCTGCTCCGGAACCTCCTGGCTTTCTCCGATGGCGTGGCGCGGACGACCCTCCAGTCCGCGACGGCCGCGCTCTCGGAGATTCTGGTCGTCATCGGCGTGCTGTTGGTGGTGATCGCCGCGATTCCCTCGATGGCCTTGGCCATCGGGGTCGGAGCGTCGCTGCTCACCGTGGGAATCCTGCGGGCCTCGCAGGACGCCTTCACCAACTGGGGCAAGCAGGGCGTGATCCTCCAACGGGCGATGCTCCAACACCTCCAGCAGGCTCTCGGCGGCGTGAAGGCGGTGAAGGTGGCGCGACGTGAAGCGTGGTTCGTCGACGCGTTCTCGAGGCTCCGCGATGCCCTCTCCGAGATGGAGGTGCGACGTGGGACGGCTGCGATCATGCCGCGGCTCGTGGTGGAGGCGGCTTTCATCGGCTCCATCGCAGCGGTGATCGTGGCGTCGGGCGGACGTCCGCGCGCGGACCTGATTCCTCTCCTCGGCCTCGTCGCCTACGCGGGAGCGCGGCTCCTGCCCTCGCTTCACTGGATCGTGTTCCACGCCAACGAGATGCGCTTCGCGGCGCCGGCCATCGACGAGCTGTACGCAGACTGGACGGAGTTCGGAGCAGGAACGCCGCAGGCGGTAGAGGCCGCCGAGCGCGTGCCCTTCACCCAGAGCGTGGCGCTCGAGGGAATCTCGTACACGTACGCCGACGCCGCGGAGCCGGCCCTCGCGGGCGTGGATCTCGCGATCGAGGCCGGGAGCTCGCTCGGGATCGTCGGCGCCACGGGGAGCGGCAAGAGCACGCTCGTGGACGTGCTCCTCGGGCTCCTCCAACCCCAGGCCGGACGACTCCTCGTCGATGGAGCCGACGTGGCCGGGCGAATCCCCGGCTGGCAGGCACAGATCGGTTACGTGCCCCAGGAAGTGATCCTTCTCGACGACACCCTCCGCCGCAACGTGGCGCTCGGGCGCTACGACGAGGAGATCGACGACGTTCGGGTGCTGCACGCGCTGGAGATGGCACAGCTCGCAGCGAAGCTCGACGCGCTCCCCGACGGGCTCGAGACGCGCCTCGGCGAGCGCGGGGTGCGGCTCTCGGGTGGCGAGCGCCAGCGCGTGGCGGTGGCGCGCGCCCTCTACACCGACCCGGCGCTCCTGGTCTTCGACGAAGCCACCTCGGCCCTCGACGCCGAGTGCGAACGCGCGCTGGTGGACGCGATGGAGCGATTCCAGCACAAGAAGACCATGCTCGTCGTGGCGCACCGACTCGCCACCGTACGGCGTTGCGACCGTCTCGCGGTGCTCGACGCTGGGCGCGTCGTGGACGTCGGAACGTGGGAGGACCTGGCGTCGCGCTGCGGCGCCTTCCGGAGACTCATCGCGGCCGGAGATCCCCTGCCTGGAACGCCTCCACGTGCTCCAGGAGCTCTTGGCTGAAGCGCTCGGTGCTGTAACTCGCGCCGCGCACCAGCGCCTCATCGTGTAGATCTCTCTGGAGCGCAGCGTCGTCCAGGACGCGTACGATCTTCTCCACGGCGTCGGCGTCGTTCTTCGCGAGGAGCCGCGAATCGCCGCCCAGGATCTCGACGGGCCCCCCCGAGTCCGGAGCGAAGACGACACAGCCTGCCCGCTGCATCTCGGCGACGGCGATCCCGAAGTGCTCTTCGCGCATGCCGTGGATGCCGTAGCGCGCGCGCGCCAGGAGGCGCCCGTACTCCCGCTTCGCCGGGCTGCCCTCCACACGCACCCAGTCGCGGTGCCTGGCGAAGAGCGGCTCGAGGCGGCGCGCGTAGCCCACCTGGTCGACGGGCCCCACCACGCGAAGCGCGATGCCGTACCCGCGGCGGCGCACCTCGGCGAGGATCTCGACAAGAGCTCCGATGCGTTTCTCGCGCGAAATGCGCCCAGCGCAGACGAAGACGTCCTCGCGCTCCTCCCAGGGCCGGGGTGTCTCCAGGCGCGGCACGGGAGGATGCAGGACTGCGGGCACCACGCGGTGGATCTCCGTGTAGCGCTCGGCGACGAACGCCGAGTTCACCAGGGTGAGGTTTCGGCGCACGCGGTCGAGCGACACGCGGCTCAGCGCGATGCGCCGGTAGAGCCAGACGAGCGGCTTCGGGTGGTACCAGCGATCGGCGTCGGGCCGCGGCTCGAAGAGCGTGGGGTAGTGCACGTACTGGATCGACCGGACGCCGACGTCCATCTCGCCGTAGAAGCCGATCACCACGTCCGGCTGGAGGCGCGCGATGGCGCGGCGCGCCGCTGCCTGGAGGTGCGCGATTCGAAGCAACCCCAGGCGAAGACCCCAGGGGCTCGGCGCCAGGCGCCCAGGAGCTATGTAAGTGAAGTCGCTCGGGCGCAGGGCAGTTCCGTAGCGCGCGTTCAGCGCGTCGACATCCAGCGGCTTGAGGGCCAGGACCGAGACGGCGTAGCGCTCGCGCAGGGCCTGGATCGCGAAGGCGGCCACGGACTCGCCGCCCCCGGCAGGCACCACCGAGGGGTTCACCACCAGGACGCGCTTCACGACACGCCCTCCTCGAGCCCCAGGTGCGGCGCTGCAACGCGTTGCCAGGCGTCCTCCCAACCCTCCACTGGAACAGCGGCGGCGCGGCGCACGGCGTCGAGTCCGCCTTCGACGCCGAAGGCCTCGTTCCAGCAGCCGGCCAGCTCCGCCGCGCTGCCGAAGCGGAGCATCGCGCCCGGCGCAGGCGCTTCGCCGAGCACCGGACCGTAGTCCAAGGCGCAGGCGGGAAGGCCCGCTGCGGCGAAGTCCGCGAGCTTCATCGGGAGGTCCACACCGGAGATCGAGCGGTGCAGACACAGGCCCAGGTCCGCGCAGGCCAGGAGCCGCGCGTAGTCCCCGTGGCTGAACCAGCGCGTGCTGACGCGGCTCCGCTTCCAGCTCCGCGAGGAAAGCTCACTCTCGAAGGTCTCACGCCCGGGCCCGCGGCCCGTGATCACCACCTCGAGCGCAGGCCGAGGGTCGCCGCCCGTGTCCCACCCCGTGTCCCAGAGGTCGAGGGCGTGGAGCAGGACGGAGATGTCCTCGTCGTGGCTCCAACTCGTCGGACAAACCAGAAGCGGCGCACCCGTCGCCGGGAGGCCGAGGTCGCCGCGCACCCGGCGCCGGTCGGCAGGGTCTTCCGGGCGCGGCGCCATGCAGAAGCGGCCGTGCGGGAGGTCGGCCAGGACCACCGCCGCCGGCGCGTCGAGTTCCTGGCGCAGGTGATCGGCGAGGGCCTGCGAGACGCAGAGGTTCGCGTCGGCGACGCGCGCGCCACGCCGCTCCACGGACTCCAGAAGATGGACGGCTGCGTTCTCGCGCCCGAGCTTGGCGTGGAGCACAGCGGCCGAAAGATTGTGCCAATCGATCACGAAGCGGGCTCCCCTCGCCCGGCCCGCAAGCTGCGCGAGAAAGAGTGTGGGCAGCGCGGGCGGATTCTGCACCAGAACCAGATCGGCGCCGCGGGAGACACGTAGGAGCGTCGCCCCGAGCCAGGCGCCCTGGTGAAGGAGCCGCGCCCCCGAACGCAGAACGAAGTCGGCGCGGCGCGTCGGGTCACGCTTCTCGAACGGCGTGGCCGGGAGGGCATGGATGCGGATTCCCGGGTGCGACTCCACCTCGTCGAGGCACGGTGTGCCCGCGAAGCCGACGAGATGCACCTGGGCACCGCTTCGTGCCAGCGCCAGGGCGTGGTACTGGATGCGGGGGCTGCGCCCCAGGTCTCCGGCCGCCGCTACGACTGCCCGCACCCACGTCCCTTTCGACAGATCATCAGCTCGCTGGTCGGGCTCTCGTCCAGAACCACGGCCCGGGACCAATCGCTCCTCAATCGCGCGATGGCGCGGCGAAACACCCGACCTCGCACGCGATACAGCCGTCGGTTGTAGGAATGGCTGAGGGTCAGCAGGCCGACGCCGCGCAGGTTCCAGTTCTCGCGCAGCCGCTCATCCCAGTACTCTCGTCCGGGGTTCATGCTTCGCACTCGAAGGAGCTCGGCTCGGGAAAGCGCCGGGGCCCGAGGGCGACACCACGACTCGCCATGGCATGGCGCCTCGCGGGATGGTTCGGGTCGATCCAGGTGAGGACCGCATCGATACCGGGGCTGCGGCCCACCCCTGCCGTCGCTGCTACGATTGCGCGCACCGATGCCCCTTTCGAGCGCAGCGAGCGTCGACCAGCCGTGATGGACCGTCAAGACCAGGCTTGTATCGCCATCGCGGGGGGCGGCACCGCCGGCCACGTGCTCACCGGGCTGGCCCTGGTGGACGCGTTTCGCGCCCTGCCCGAGCCTCCGCGGCTCATCTTCCTGGGGACGCCCTCCGGCATGGAGCGGCAGCTCGTGCCACCGAGCGGTGTCCCGCTCGTCATCATTCCTGGCTTCCCGATGGCCGGGGAGAGCGCTCCCGGCCGCGCGCGCTCTCTGCTCGATCTTGCCCGCGGAGCGCTAGCCGCGCGCACGGAGCTGCGTCGCCATGGCGTGGGTCTCGTGCTGGGTCTCGGCGGCTACGCTTCCGCCGGTGCGCTGCTCGCGGCGCGGAGCCTCGGACTGCGCGCGGCGATTCACGAGGCCAACGCGCGGCCGGGGATCACGCACAGGAGACTCGGGAACCTCGCGCACCGGGTCTACGTGAGCTTCCCGTCAGCGGCGCAGCACTTCGCGGAGGAACGCGTCCTCCTCACCGGTACGCCGCTCGCCCCGGGCAGCGCGTTGGCCGCCGCCGATCCCGACGGCCCGAAGCGCATCGTCGTGACGGGCGCCTCCCTGGGTTCGCCCTTCCTCGACCGCGCGGTGCCGCCCCTCCTCGGAGCGCTCGCGCGGGGCGGGCTCGAGCTTGCCGTTCTGCACCAGACGGGGCTCGGGGATCCTGGGCCGGTCCGCGCGCGCTACCTGTCCGAGGGAATCGACGCCGAAGTCGTGCCCTTCGTTCCCAACCTGGCGCGGCGATTCGGCGAGGCGCACTTCGCCATCGCCTGCGCCGGTGCGCGAACGCTCACCGAGATTGCCGCCGCCGGGCTCCCCGCCCTGTTCGTTCCGCTCGCGTCGGCTGCCGGCGACCACCAGACCGAGAATGCGCGCGCCTTCGCCGCAACCACCGGGGCCTGGTGGCTGAGCGAGGCGGAGTGGGAACCGACCTCGATCGCCGAGCAGATCGAGGCGGCCCTCCGTTCCGCGGAGGTATCGCGGCTGCTGTCGAAGCGGCTCGACGCCTTCGTGCACGCGGACGCAGCGGAGGCCATCGCCGAGGACTGCGCGCGGCTTCTCGCACGACCGTGACCGGCGCGCGCCGGACCGCGGCGTGCGCCGAGGAGGCGCTCGCGGTGCTGGGCCTCGTCTGGATCTCGGGCGCACTGTGGAGGGTGTTCGAGGACCCGTACGGACGCGAGTGGGTGTACGCCGTCGCAGCCGGGGCGGCCGCCTGGGCGATCTGGCAGCGCCGAGCCCTCTGGCCCGCCGTGAGGGCAGCGTGGCCGGCGCTGCTGCTCGTCGCGCTCGCAGTGCTCTCGACCTTCTGGTCCGTCAAGCCCAGCCGCACCGAGCGCGCCGCGAGCGCGCTCTTCGTCACCACCTGCATCGGCCTCTTCCTGGCCACGCGCTTCGATCTCCGGCGCCAGCTCCGGATCGCGGCACTCAGCTTCGGCGGTCTCGCGGCCGCGACCCTCGTGCTGGTGACAGTGGCGCCCGGCATTGCCCTCATGACGGGGCTCCACGAAGGCGCGTGGCAGGGCCCGTTCTCCAACCGCCAGTTCCTGGCGCCGCTGGCCGCGCTGGGCGGCGTGGCCTGCATGCTCTGCGCGCTCGAGTGGCCGGAGTGGCGCCGGCTCGCGTGGTTCGGCGCGGCGCTATGCCTGGTGGCGGTGCTGGGGTCGCGCTCGCGCAGCGGGGGGATCACGGCGCTCGCCGTTGCCGCGGCGATTCCCGCTCTTCTCGCCCTGCGCGGTGTGGCAGCGGAGCGACGACGGGCCTGGCTGCTCGGCGGGTCGGCCCTCGCGATCCTTGCGACCGGGACGGCCCTTCTCTTCCCCGAGTTCGTCCTCGAACCGCTCGGCCGCGACCTCTCGCTCTCGGGACGCACCGAGATCTGGCGACTCGCCCTCGACGCCGCGCGCACTCGCCCCTGGCTCGGCTTCGGCTACGACGTCTTCTGGTCCTGGAACGAGGTGTGGCCCGCGTTGACGCTGGAGGTCGGCTACTACATCGCCCACGGCCACTCCGCCTGGGTGGACCTTGCGCTCGACCTGGGCGTCGTGGGCGTCGCGCTCTTCACGGGCGGTGCGCTGCTGGCTGCGACCCGCGCTGCACGCTTCGCGTTTGCGCGCCCCGAACCGGCGGCTCTGTGGCCGCTTCTCGGCCTTGGCCTGCTCCTGGCGATGTCGCTGGTCGAGTCGACGCTGAAGTTCCCGACGTCCTCACAGTGGGCCCTCTACGTGGCGCTCGCGGTGGCCGCCTCGGGCGACGACGCCGCCCGCCCCGAGCCGGGGAACACGCCCAGGATCCCGGCCTCGAAGAGCGACCACGAGAAACGCCCAGCTGCGGAGTAGACGCTTCCGTCCACCGGGATGCGCGGCATGCACAACGGGTCGCTCGCCCTGGTGAAGGGGCCCATGGGGGCGCCGAACGCGTAGCGGAATCCCGCATTCGCGACGGCGGCGATGCTGCGCGCGTCGCAGGCCGCGTCGGCATACGCGAAAAGCGTCACCTCGCGGCCGAGCTCCTTCTGGAGCGCCGCACGCGAGTCTTCCACCTCGGCCGCGAGCTCGGCGTCGTCACAGCGGGGGAGGATCCCATGATGCACGCCGTGGCAACCAAAGGCCGCACCCTCGTCCGCCATGCGCCGGACGTCGTCCCAGCCCATGGCCCGGGCCAGTGTCGCGCTCTGGCCGAACTCCTCGCGAAGCACGCCCACGCGCTCGCGGCGGCCCGCATCGGGGAGCGCCTTCAGCTGAGCGATCTCCGCCTCGGCGGCCGGACCGAAGGTCACGCCCGGGCCTTCCGGGTGGCGTGGGTGGCGTGCGGCGACCAGCTCCCACCACAAGGGCTCGCCGTCCAAGAACGCCGTGGAGAGGAAGAAGAGCGCCGGGAACCCTGCCGTGCGGAGAAGCGGCCAGGCTTGCTCCGCATGGTCCCGATAGCCGTCGTCGAAGGTGAGCACCACGCGGGGCAGCGAGTCGCCGCGCTCCACGGCCTGGAGGCATTCCTCGAAGCTCACGATCCGGTAGCGACGTGCGAGGCCGGCGAGCATCTTGCGGAAAGCCACGTCGGGCATGCTGAGCGGAGCCGGCGGCTCGCCGGGGGCACCGATGCGATGGAACGCGAGGATCCGCACCTCGCCCCGTCGCGCGCTGCGCCGGCGCAGCCAGGCGAGGACGCCACTCGCCTGAAGCGCCACAGCCACGAGCCAGAGGCCGACCCGCCCGGCTCGGCGCAGCGCCGTCACGCACGCCTTCCGAGCAGCTCGTCGAGGAATCGACACCACTCGGCGTCGCTGGCCGCCGCGTCGAAATCCTTGCACGCGCGTTCGCGCGCCGCGGCCCCGAGCCGGCGACGACGCTCGGGATCGCGGGCCAGCTCTGCGAAGATTCGCGCGCAGGCCACCGCATCACCCGACTCGAAGAGCGCGCCGGTCACGTTCGGCTCGACGAGCTCCGGGATCCCACCGACCCGCGTGCCCACGAGCGGAAGCCCCGCTGCGGCGGCCTCGGTCAGCGCCAGGGGCGCGCACTCGCTTATGCTGGCCAGGACCGCCGCGTCGGCGGCTCCGAGCCAGGGCCGCACATCCGAGCGATGCCCTGCCCAGACCACCTGCGCCGCAACGCCGAGGGACTCCGCGCGCCGGCGCAACGTGGCGGCGTAGGAAACGTACTCGGAATGAACGCCGCCCACGCAGAGGAGCACGACACGCAGGCCGTCGCGCGCGGCGAGCCCAACGGCGTCGAGAAGCGTGGCGTGATCCTTCACGGGATCGATCCGCGCGAGGCACGCCACGACGAGATCGGCGGTGGGAATGCCCTCCGTGGTCCGGAACGCCGCCCCGTCGCCCTGCGACGCTGCAGCGAAGCGTTCCACGTCGACCCCGTTGCGGATGCGCCGCAAACGCTGCGGCGCGACACCCAGGGCTTCGAAACCGCGCACCCCCACCTCCGCGGGGCAGACGATCTGCGTGCCCGCACGGCGCAGCATCGCGAGGCTCAGGCGCTCCTTCGCCCCCGCGAAGCGCGATAGGAAGAGCGGAGGGCTCTGCTGGCACACCCAGGCGTTGGTAACGCCGAGGCCCGGAGCCAACGCTGCAGCGCGCAGGGCGATGGGAAAGGAGAATGCGAGCAGCGCGTCGGGCCGCCGCGCCTCGAGCCAACGCCGGAAACCTGAGAGCGCGCGCCACTGGGCAGCGACGGTCCCGATCCGGAGGCGCTCCGGGGAGGCCACCAGCCGGACCTCGTCAAAATGGGCTCGTGCATCGGGCCGGAGATCGGGCTCGGTGCCGCCCCAGAGGAGCGCTAGATCCAGGTCGGCGCGCGAGCGGGCCAGCGAGGCGACATGCAGCATGACACGCTCGCCCCCTCCCACCACGCCGAGACTCTCATGCAGGAAGGCGATGCGGGCGACGGAAACTCTCCTCACACTGGAAAGG
>CAXMOD010000228.1:0-1982 GCA_964194905.1 uncultured Desulfobacterales bacterium
AACGCTGCGTTCCGCGCGCTGGGTGTGGACGCCGTGTACCTGGCCTTCGACGTGCCGCCCGACCTTCTGGGCGCGGCCGTGGGCGGCGCCCGCGCCCTCGGCGTGGCACAGCTCGCCGTATCCATCCCCCACAAACAGGCCGTGATGGAGCACCTGGACGAGGTCGACGAGGTGGCCACGACGATCGGAGCCGTCAACACCGTCACGCGTGGAGCGGATGGGCTCCTGCGCGGGACCAACACGGACTGGCTCGGCGCCGTGCGGGCCCTGGAGCAGGAGCGGCCCCTCACGGGCGCCCGCGCGGTCGTGCTGGGCGCGGGGGGAGCGGCTCGCGGCGTGGTCTACGGGCTGCGCAGCCGGGGCGCCGCGGTCACGGTGCTGAACCGCAGCCCGGACCGCGCGCGCAAGCTCGCAGAGGAGCTGGGCGCCGACGAAGCGGGCCCACTCGACGCCCTGAACGAGGTGGAGCACGACGTGCTCGTCAACGCCACGTCGGTGGGGCTCCGGGAGGACCGTTCCCCGGTTGCGGCCGACGCGCTGCGGCCCGGCAGCCTGGTCATGGACTCGGTCTACGAGCCGCAGCACACGCGCCTGCTGCGCGATGCGGAGGCGCGCGGCGCGAAGGCCCTCTCCGGAAAGTGGATGCTCGTGCACCAGGCAGCGGAGCAGCTGCGCCTGTGGACCGGCGTGGACGCCCCAATCGACGTCATGGCCGCCGCCTTCGACGCAGCGGCCGTCTGATCCGCCGGCGCGGATGGATCCGCGGCGGTCAGCTGCTGTAGCCCCACTTCGCCTTGTTCTCGACGATCTGCTCGGGGGACGGTGTCGCCTTCTCTTCGTGCTCGGGAACCGCGCGCAGGTCTTCGATGTCGACGATCTTGGCGTTGAGCGCCACGTCATCGGTGAAGACCTCGGGAACCTGCTCGTCCTCGAAGATCGCCTCCCAGGGACACTCCGGCTCGCAGACCCCGCAGTTGATGCATTCCTCGGGATCGATGTAGAGCTGGTTGGGGAAAGCGTCGTCGCCGCCGGTGTGCTCGTAGATGCAGTCCACGGGGCAGACGTCCACGCAGGACTGGTCCACGCACTCTCGGCAGAGGCGGGTGATCACCCAGGTCATCGGCTTCTCCTATCGGACGGTGCTGGGGCGCGCGCGCAGACCATAGCGTTCGGTCGAGCAGCCGCGCTCCCAGAAGGCGCTACTTGAGCTTCGTCTCCTTGTAGACGACGTGCTTGCGCACCACCGGGTCGTACTTCTTCAGCTCGATCTTGTTCGGGGTCGTCTGCTTGTTCTTGGCGGTCGTGTAGAAGTGACCGGTCCCGGCCGACGACTCCAGCTTGATCTTTTCACGCTTGCCCTTCTTCGCCATGTCGCTTCCTCAGTTTCCGGCCGGCTCGGGAACCGGCTTGCCGCCCCTGGCGAAGGCGCGCCGGCGCGTGCCGCCGTCCGTCTGGACGCGCCCACGGGTGGGCTTGTTCGTATCCGGGTCCACCAGCATCACGTTGGAGATGTTGATGTAGCCTTCCTGCTCCAGGATACCGCCGGTGCGGAGCGCCTTTCGGCCGGGCTTGAGGTGGCGCTTCTGCATGCGCACCTTCTCCACGCGAACCCGGCTGCCCTTGGCGTCCACGGCCAGCACCCGGCCCTGCTTGCCCCGGTCGGAGCCGGACACGACCTGGACCAGATCGCCCTTGCGGATTCGCTGCGCCATCGAAACGTGAACCTCCAACCCTCGCTGCGGAGGGGGCATATAGGTGCCACAGCGTTGCGGTTTCGTCCATGGGCTCCCCCAGGGGGAGGCCTGTTTCGCCTGATTCACCTGGCCTCTGGCCAGAGGGGCAGAGGCGCTCGCTATCTTCCAGCGGTTCGGGGCGCGAGAGGGCGCTTGGGAGGGGTATGCGACGTCTGACGATCCTGGCCGCTGTCTGCGGGCTGGCATTCGGCGCGTGCGCACTCTGGCCGGAGCGCTGGGCGGTCAACG